>NZ_JAVIWK010000001.1:5847436-6153838 GCF_034314165.1 Pseudomonas sp. Bout1
CCGATTAACGCCTATGTCTTCAGCCAGTTGGCCAAGGCCCAGGACACGCCGGAAGCCAACGACCTGGCGACCCAGCTCGAAGCTCCGCTGACCCCGCAACAACGCGCCGAAGGCCAACGCCTGGTGCAACAGGAGCTGGCCGCGCGCGGCACCCTGGCCCAAAGCACGCTGCAATTGCACGCCCTGCAAGAAGAAGACGGCGAGGAATCCCTATGAAGCTCAACCCATTCGTCAAGGCCGGCATCGGCCTGACCTTCGCCCTGCTGTGGTCGTGCCCGACCCTGGCCGCGCTGACCGAAGCCAAGAACTTCGGCCTGGAAGTGAAAGCCACCGCGCAGTCCGAAGATGACCGCGACCTCGGCACGCAAAAAGGCGGCGACGTCAACGGTATCGGCCTCGACCTGCGCCCGTGGATCTACGGCGAAAGTGGCAACTGGAGCGCCTACGCCATGGGCCAGGCCGTAACCTCCAGCGACATCATCGAGACCGACACCCTGCAGCAATCGTCCGATGACACCACCGAACAATCGAGCAACAACGACCGCAAAAGCAAGAAAAACTACCTGGCGATGCGTGAGTTCTGGGTGGCTTACGGCGGCTTCACGCCTTACCCCGGCGAGATCCTCAAACTCGGTCGCCAGCGCCTGCGCAATGACGATGGCCAGTGGCGCGACACCAACATCGAAGCGCTGAACTGGACCTTCGACACCACCTTGCTCAAGGCCAATGTCGGGGTCGCCGAGCGTTTCAGCGAATACCGCACCGACCTCAAGGAACTGTCGCCCA
Organism: Pseudomonas sp. Bout1; assembly: GCF_034314165.1. Taxonomy (GTDB): domain Bacteria; phylum Pseudomonadota; class Gammaproteobacteria; order Pseudomonadales; family Pseudomonadaceae; genus Aquipseudomonas. Next base: position 5,848,223 of record NZ_JAVIWK010000001.1, read on the forward strand.
AGGACAAGGACCGTCAGCACCTTTACGCTGACGCCGCCTATCAGTGGACGCCGGGGCAGTGGATCGGCCTGCGCGCTCACCACACCCATGACGACGGCAAGCTCGACTTCCCGGAACCGGGCGTGGCCACCGACTCGCTGGACAAACGCGAGAACGGCGACCTGACCTGGCTCGGCATCGAAGCCAACAGCGACGCGTATAACTGGCGCAACACCAACACCGTCAACTACTGGGCCAGCGTCACCGGCATGCAGGGCGACCGCGACACGGTCAACGCCTTGAACGCCGACGGCACCCGCCCCACCCATGCCAAGCGCAGCGATGACGTGAATGGCTGGGCCACCGACCTGGGTGTGCGCCTGCGCCTCGACCCGCAGTGGCAAGTAGGCGCCGCCTACTCCCGGGCCAGTGCCGAATACGAGCAGAACGGCCTGCAAAGCAACCGTTCGAACTGGACCGGTACCCAGTCCCGCGTGCACCGTTTCGGCGAAGCGTTTCGCGGCGAAATGAACAACATGCAGTCCATGAGCCTGTTCGGTTCCTGGCAGTTGCGCGAGGACTACGACGCAAGCCTGGTGTACCACAAGTTCTGGCGCGTCGACGGCAACAAGCCGGTCGGCAGCAACGGCATCGATGCCGTGCAGAACAACACCGACGACGTGACCGGCGCAATCCTGTCCAGCACTTCCCTGCCGCTTGAAGATGGCAAGAAAGACCTGGGCCAGGAGATGGACCTGGTCGTCACCAAGTACTTCAAGAAAGGCCTGCTGCCGGCCGCACTCAGCCAGTCGATCGACGAACCGTCGGCCCTGGTGCGTTTCCGTGCTGGCGTGTTCAAGCCGGGCGACGCCTATGGCAGCCAGGTCGACTCGTACATGCATCGCGCCTTTGTCGACGTGATCTGGAAGTTCTGATGGGAGCCTGCGCAATGAAGCCTCAAAGCCTGCTCGTCGCGGCCATGCTGTTGGCCAGCGCCTCGGCCTTCGCCGACAAAGCGCCGACCATCGCCAAAGAGCTGCAACAGGCCAAGACCTACACCATTTCCAGCCCGCCGACCGCGCCGCTGGAGATGGCCAAGCCTGCACTGCCGGACGTGTCCGGCTATACCGCGGCGAATATCGCGAAGAAGATCGTACGCAGCAAACCCGGCAAAGTCAGCATCCGCCGGATGATGCAGGAAGACGCCCTGAAGGACTTCATCGGCGGCGACAACAAGATGGCCGAATGGGTAGTGCGCCAGCACGGTATTCCCCAGGCGATCTTTGTCGACGACGGCTACATGAACCTCAAGGACCTGCTGAAGAAAGTGCCCAAGCAGTACCTCAGCGAAACCTCGCCGGGGGTGTTCCTGGCCAAGCTGCCGATCGTGGTGGGCCGTAAAGGCATCCTTGAAATCGACAAGCAGACCCAGGAGTTGCGCCTGTCCCAGGAAGCCGGTTCGTTCCTGATCAACGACGGCCAGTTGTTTGTGCGTGACACCAAAATCACCGGCTGGCGCGAGAAAACCAACGGCCCGGCGACCTTCCAGTCGCCCAAGGAATTCCGCCCGTTCCTGCTGGCCTGGGGCGGCACCGAGACCTACATCGCCAACAGCAAGATGGCCAGCTTCGGCTACGCCAACAGTAAGTCGTACGGCGTGAGTATTTCCCAGTACACCCCGAACATGGCCAAGGTACTCAAGCGCCCTGAGCCAACCGGCTGGATCGTCGACTCCGAGTTCTCGGACATGTGGTACGGCTTCTACTGCTACGAAACCACCGGCTTTGTGCTCAAGGGCAATACCTACAAAGACAACATCGTCTATGGCATTGACCCCCACGACCGTTCCCACGGTTTGATCATCACCGACAACACCGTCTACGGCACGAAGAAGAAGCACGGCATCATCATTTCCCGGGAAGTGAACGACAGCTTCATCTTCAACAACCGCAGCTTCGACAACAAGCTCTCGGGCCTGGTGATCGACCGTAACAGCGTCAACAACCTGATCGCCGACAACGAGATCTACCGCAACCACACCGACGGCATCACCCTCTATGAGAGCGGCGATAACCTGTTGTGGGGCAACAAGGTGATCAGCAATCGTCGCCACGGCATCCGCGTGCGTAACAGCGTGAACATTCGCCTGTACGAGAACGTTGCGATGGCCAACGGGCTGACCGGCGTGTACGGACACATCAAGGATTTGACCGACACCGACCGCGACATCGCCCTCGACCCGTTCGACACCAAGGTCTCGCTGATCGTGGTCGGCGGTGAACTGGCCGCCAATGGCAGCGGCCCGCTGTCCATCGACTCGCCATTGAGCGTCGAGCTATACCGCGTGTCGATGCTTGCGCCGACCAAATCCAGTGGCATCAGCTTCTCCGGCGTCCTCGGCGATCGCCAGGAAGAGATTCTCGACCTTCTGGTACGCCAGAAGAAAGCCGTGCTGATCGACCCTGTCGAACGCCAGACCGAAATGCAGGACTGAGGATGACCTTTATGCACCCACACATGATCAAACTGCTCTGCCTTTCGGGTTTGACCCTCGGCCTGCTCGCCGCCAGCCAGGGCGTGCGCGCCGACGAAGTACAGGCCCCGATATTCAGCGCCGAACCGTGCTGCAGCTTGTGCCCGGCCGCCCACGACGCGAAGAACTACACCACGCGCTACCAGCAGAACTTCACCACCCTGGTGCAAGCACAGGGCGACTGGTTGTTCCGCACCCAGGAAGATTTGCGCACCGAATTCGACACCAGCCCTGCCGGCTACAAACGCATGCAACAACTGCACGATGCGTTCAAGAGCAAGGGTGTGGAACTGGTCGTGGTCTACCAGCCAACCCGTGGTTTGGTGAACCGCAACAAGCTCAACCCTGAAGAGAAAGCCAAGTTCGATTTTGACAAGGCGCTGGGCAACTACAAGACCATGCTGGGGCGCTTCGCCAAGATGGGCTACGTGGTGCCGGACCTGTCGCCATTGACCAACGAGCAACTGCCGGATGAATTGCCGGCCCACGATTTCTACTTCCGTGGCGACCAACACTGGACGCCATACGGTGCGCAGCGCACGGCGAAAATCGTCGGTGCAAAAGTGCGCGCGATGCCTGAATTTGCCGGCATCCCGCAGCGTGAGTTCGAGACCAAGCGCTCCGGCCGCATGGGCAAGACCGGCACCCTGCACAACATGGCCGGGCAATTGTGCGGCACCAGCTACGCGATCCAGTACATGGACCAGTTCACCACCGAGCCCAAGGGCGAAGCGGCAGACGGCGACCTGTTCGGTGATTCCGGCAACCCGCAGATCACCCTCGTGGGCACCAGCCACAGCGGCAAGAACTACAACTTCGCGGGCTTCCTGGAACAAGAAATCGGTGCCGACATCCTCAACGTCGCCTTCCCCGGCGGTGGCCTGGAAGGCTCGATGATCCAGTACCTGGGCAGCGAAGAATTCCAGAAAACCCCGCCGAAGATTCTGATCTGGGAGTTCTCGCCGCTGTATCGACTGGACCAGGAGACCATCTACCGCCAGATGATGTCGCTGCTCGACAACGGCTGTGAAGGCAAGACCGCCCAGATGACCGCCAGCACTACGCTCAAACCCGGCAAGAACGAATTGCTGGTTAACAGTTCGAACAAAGACCTGCGCAATTCCAGCCATCAGGTCGATATCCGCTTCGCCGACCCTTCGGTGAAAACCTTGCAAGCCACCCTCTGGTACATGAACGGACGCCACGAGGACATCAAGATCGAGAAACCCGAAACATCCGATACAGACGGGCGTTTCGCCTTTGAACTGCGCACCGACGAAGACTGGGCCACGCAAAACCTGCTGGCCGTGGAAGTGCAGGGCCCCGAAGCGGGCGCTGCCGCGCAGAAAGTCGAAGCGAAAATTTGCACACGCAACGTATTCCCGGCGGGTGGTCAACAGACCGCTTCCGCCGGGCAATGAGGTTACTTATGCAGACCAGACTCTTACTACCCACGCTGCTGGGCCTGGCGATTTTTGCCGGCTCCGTTAACGCCGCCGCGCCACTGCGTCCACCCCAGGGCTACTTCGCCCCGGTGGAGGCATTCAAGACCGGCGACTTCAAGAACGACTGCGACACCATGCCCGCGCCGTACACCGGTTCGCTGCAGTTTCGCAGCAAATACGAAGGCTCGGACAAGGCGCGCTCCACACTGAATGTGCAGTCCGAAAAAGCCTTTCGCGACAGCACCGCCGACATCACCAAGCTGGAAAAAGACACCAGCAAACGCGTGATGCAATTCATGCGCGACGGCAGGCCGGAGCAGCTGGAATGCACGCTGAACTGGCTCACAAGCTGGGCCAAGGCCGATGCGTTGATGTCCAAGGACTTCAACCACACCGGCAAGTCCATGCGCAAATGGGCGCTGGGCAGCATGGCGTCGGCCTATGTGCGCCTGAAGTTCTCCGACTCCCACCCGCTGGCCAACCACCAGCAGGAGTCGCAGTTGATCGAGGCCTGGTTCAGCAAAATGGCCGACCAGGTAGTGAGCGACTGGGACAACCTGCCGCTGGATAAAACCAACAACCACTCCTACTGGGCCGCCTGGTCGGTGATGGCGACCTCCATCGCCACCAACCGTCGCGACCTGTTTGACTGGGCCGTGAAGGAATACAAGGTCGGCGCCAACCAGGTGGATGCCCAAGGCTTCCTGCCCAACGAATTGAAGCGTCAGCAACGGGCTTTGTCGTACCACAACTACGCCCTGCCACCGTTGGCAATGATCGCCAGTTTTGCGTTGGTCAATGGCGTGGACCTGCGCCAGGAAAACAACGGTGCACTCAAACGCCTGGGTGACAACGTGCTGGCCGGGGTGAAAGACCCGCAGATCTTCGAGAAGAAGAACGGCAAGGAGCAGGACATGAAAGACCTCAAGGAGGACATGAAATTTGCCTGGCTTGAACCGTTCTGCACCCTCTACACCTGCGCGCCGGACGTGATCGAGCGCAAGCACGGGATGCAGCCGTTCAAGACGTTCCGCCTCGGCGGCGACCTGACCAAGGTCTACGACCCGACGCACGAAAAAGGCAACAAAGGCAGCTGATACAAAGCTCCCACACCTGGACTCGGTCCAAATGTGGAGCTGGCTTTATGTGGGAGCTGGCTTGCCGGCGATGCAGACACCTCGGTGATTCAGACAACCCGAGTTGATCCCATCGCGGGCAAGCCCGGCTCCCACACAAGCCAGCTCCCACACTGAACGCGTACACCCTCCCAGATTCGTGGGGGGGTTTGGGGGGGCCGTTGGCCCTTGACTGTTGGTTAAACATGGAGAGATCGGGATGGTTTTCTCGTCCAATGTGTTCCTGTTTTTGTTCTTGCCGATCTTCCTCGGCTTGTACTACTTGAGCGGGCAACGCTATCGCAATCTGCTGCTGCTGATTGCCAGCTACGTGTTCTACGCCTGGTGGCGAGTGGACTTCCTGGCGCTGTTCGCCGCCGTGACGCTGTGGAACTACTGGATCGGCCTCAAGGTCGGTGCAGCCGGCGTGCGTACCAAGCCAGCCCAACGCTGGCTGCTGTTGGGCGTGGCGGTCGACCTGTGCATCCTTGGCTACTTCAAGTACGCCAACTTCGGCGTCGACAGCATCAACCTGATGATGAAGTCGGCAGGTCTCGAACCTTTCATCCTGACCCACGTGCTGTTGCCGATCGGGATCTCGTTCTACATCTTCGAGTCCATCAGCTACATCATCGACGTGTACCGCGGCGACACCCCGGCCACCCGCAACCTGATCGACTTTGCGGCGTTCGTGGCGATCTTCCCGCACCTGATCGCCGGCCCGGTGTTGCGCTTTCGCGACCTGGCCGACCAGTTCAACAACCGCACCCACACCCTCGATAAATTCTCCGAGGGTTGCACGCGGTTCATGCAGGGTTTCATCAAGAAGGTGTTCATCGCCGACACCCTGGCGGTGGTCGCCGACCATTGCTTTGCCCTGCAAAACCCAACCACGGGCGACGCGTGGCTCGGCGCACTGGCGTACACCGCGCAGCTCTACTTCGACTTCTCCGGCTACAGCGACATGGCCATCGGCCTGGGCTTGATGATGGGTTTTCGCTTCATGGAAAACTTCAAGCAGCCGTACATCAGCCAGTCGATCACCGAGTTCTGGCGGCGCTGGCACATCAGCCTGTCCACCTGGCTGCGTGACTACCTGTACATCACCCTGGGCGGCAACCGTAAAGGCACGCTGACCACCTACCGCAACCTGTTCCTGACCATGCTGCTCGGTGGCCTGTGGCACGGGGCAAACATCACCTACATCGTGTGGGGTGCCTGGCACGGCATGTGGCTGGCAATTGAAAAAGCCATCGGCCTCAACACCGCACCGCGCAGTTTCAACGTCGTGCGCTGGGCCTTCACCTTCCTGCTGGTGGTGATGGGCTGGGTGATCTTCCGCTCGGAAAACCTGCACGTCGCCGGCCGCATGTACGGTGCGATGTTCAGCTTTGGCGAGTGGTCGCTGTCGGAACTCAACCGCGCCAGCCTCACCGGCCTGCAAGTGGCAACCCTGGTGGTGGCGTACGCAACCCTGGCGTTCTTCGGTTTGCGCGACTTCTACCGCAATCGGCCGGCAGAAAAAGCCAAGCCGGCTGACCCAAGCCTGATCAAGGCCGTACCGGGCGACAACCCCGGCAGCATCCATCAGCCCGGCTACACCGTGGGCACCGAGGCCACCGTACAACCAGCCTACTGGACCGCCGCCTGGCCACGCTACGCCATGCGCGCCGCCGTACTGCTGTTGTTCGTGGCATCGATTCTCAAACTTTCGGCGCAGAGCTTCTCGCCGTTCCTTTACTTCCAGTTCTGAGGGAGCCGACCATGACCCGTTCATTACGCGTGCTCTATATCGCCTTGTTCCTGGCCGTGCTGTTGGCGCTGGGCGCCTGGTCGATGCGCAGTTTCTTCGGTTTCAGCACCAACGCCGACGCCACCGTGCTCAACGGCCGCTGGACCAAGGCCGTCGAAACGCATTACGACGACCAGTTCCCGATCAAGCGCCTGGGCACCAACCTGTGGGCAGCGCTGGACTACAAGCTGTTCAATGAAGGCCGGCCTGGCGTGGTGATTGGCCGCGATCACTGGTTGTACAGCGACGAAGAGTTCAACCCCATCGTCAATGAAGACCAGAACCTGCAAGGCAACTACGCCCTGGTGGAAGGCGTGCGCCAGAAGCTCAAGGCGCAAGGCATCCAACTGGTGATGGCGATCGTGCCGGCCAAGGTGCGCCTGTACCCGGAACACCTCGGCGAAGTGCAGCCTGCGAGCATCCACGCCGGCCTGTACCAGGACTTCCATGCCCGCATGGCCGCCGACAAGATCGTCGCCCCCGACCTGATGGGCCCGCTGCAACAGGCCAAGCTGCACGGCCAGCAAGTGTTCCTGCGCACCGACACCCACTGGACTCCGGATGGCGCCGAAGTAGCGGCCAAAACGTTGGCCACGACGATTGCCAACAAAACGCCCCTGAGCGGCGAGCCTCAACGCTTTATCACCGAAGCCGAGAAGACCGAACCGCACAAGGGTGACCTGCGCCTGTTCCTGCCGCTGGACCCGCTGTTCGAAAACCTGATGCCGCCCAAGGAGCCGCTGCAAAAACGCGTCACGCACCTGGCCGAAACCAAAGGCGACGACGCGCTGTTCACCGACAGCGAAACCCCGGTGGCACTGGTGGGCACGAGCTACAGCGCCAACCCGAACTGGAACTTTGTCGGCGCGCTGAAGCAAGCCCTGGGCAGCGACGTCATCAACTACTCAGAAGACGGTCACGGCCCGATCCTGCCGATGCTCAGCTACCTGAAAAGCGACGACTTCAAGAACAGCCCGCCACAGGTGCTGATCTGGGAGTTTCCTGAACGTTATCTGCCCGTGAACAACGAAATCGGCGATGCCGACCCGCAGTGGGTCGCGCAACTCAAACAAGCCGGTATGCGCCAACAAAACATGGCACTGAACACCCCCGCCGTTAAACACATGAACTCCGAGACGCCCGACCGGGCGCAAAACTGAAAGAGAGGTAACTCACATGACTTTCACTACTAACCTCGCAAAAACTTTTGCCCTCGTCGCCGGCATGAGCGTTGTTTCGATGTCTGCCTTCGCCGGTGGCGATGCCGCGCTCTACGGCCCCGTCGCGCCAAAAGGCTCCAGCTTTGTGCGGGTGTACAACGCCAGCAACCAGGAAGTCAGCGCCACCGTTGGCAGCACCAACCTCAACGAGGTTGCACCGCTGGCCAGCAGTGACTTCAGCTTCATGCCGGGCGGTGACTACAGCGCCAAGGTCGGCAGCCAGACCCTGCCGGTCAAGCTTGCCGCCGACCACTACTACACCCTGGTCAGCAGTGGCAGTGGCCAGCCGCAATTGATCGAGGAACCGCCATTCAAGAACAAGCAGAAATCCCTGGTGCGCGTGCAGAACCTCAGCGACAAGTCGCTGACCCTGAAAACCGCCGACGGCAAGACCGATGTGGTCCAGGCCGTGGCCGCCAAGGGCCGTGGCGAGCGCGAGATCAACCCGGTAAAGGTCAGCCTGGCGCTGTATGAGGGCGACAAAAAAGTCGGCGACGTAAAACCAGTGGCCCTGGAGCGCGGTGAAGCCGCAGTGCTCTACGTCACCGGCACCGGCGCCAACCTATCGCCAGTGTGGGTCAAGCGCCCTGTGTCGACCCGCTGATCAGATTTTCAGATTGACGCTGCCCCCTGTGGGAGCTGGCTTGCCTGCGATGCGGACAACGCGGTGTATCAGGTACACCGAGGTGATGCCATCGCGGGCAAGCCCGGCTCCCACAGGCTCTGACCCATATTGATTCAAGGAGAAACACCATGATCCCAGTAATCCTTTCCGGTGGTAGCGGCTCACGTCTCTGGCCGCTTTCGCGTAAACAGTTTCCCAAGCAGTTCCTGGCCCTGACCGGCGAGCACACCTTGTTCCAGCAAACCCTGGAGCGCCTGGTATTCGACGGCATGGACGCGCCCATCGTGGTCTGCAACAAGGACCACCGCTTTATCGTCAACGAGCAACTGGCCGCCCGCAAACTCGACACCCAGCGCATCCTGATGGAACCGTTCGGCCGCAACACCGCGCCGGCCGTAGCCCTGACGGCAATGATGCTGGTCAACGAAGGCCGTGACGAATTGATGCTGGTGCTGCCCGCCGACCACGTACTGGACGACCAGAAAGCCCTGCAACGCGCCCTGGCTTTGGCCACCGTGGCGGCCGAGCGCGGCGAGATGGTGCTGTTCGGCGTACCGGCAACCCGTCCGGAAACCGGCTACGGCTACATCAAGTCGACCAACGATTCGCTGCTGCCCGAGGGCGTCAGCCGCGTGCAACAGTTCGTTGAAAAACCCGATGAAAAACGCGCGATCGAGTTCGTCAAAAGCGGGGGTTATTTCTGGAACAGCGGCATGTTCCTGTTCCGCGCCAGCCGCTTCCTCGAAGAACTGAAAAAGCACGATCCAGACATCTACGACACCTGCATGCTGACCCTGGAACGCAGCGAACAGACCGCCGACACCATCGACATCGACGCCTCGACCTTCGCCTGCTGCCCGGACAACTCCATCGACTACGCCGTGATGGAAAAAACCCAACTGGCCTGCGTCGTACCCTTGAGCGCTGGCTGGAGCGACGTGGGTTGCTGGGCATCGCTGTGGGACGTAAACGAAAAAGACGCCAACGGTAACGTCAGCAAGGGCGATGTGGTGATCCAGGACAGCCGCAACTGCATGATCCACGGCAACGGCAAACTGGTGTCGGTGATCGGCCTGGAAAACATCGTGGTGGTGGAAACCAAGGACGCGATGATGATTGCCCACAAGGACAAGGTCCAGGGCGTCAAGCAGATGGTCAACACCCTCAACGAACAGGGCCGCAGCGAAACCCAGAACCACTGCGAGGTCTACCGTCCGTGGGGCTCGTATGACTCGGTGGACATGGGCGGCCGCTTCCAGGTCAAGCACATCTCGGTCAAGCCGGGCGCGTGCCTGTCGTTGCAGATGCACCACCACCGCGCCGAACACTGGATCGTGGTCAGCGGCACCGCCGAAGTCACCTGTGACGAGAACGTGTTCCTGCTCACCGAAAACCAGTCGACCTACATCCCGATTGCCTCGGTGCACCGCTTGCGCAACCCGGGCAAGATCCCGCTGGAGATTATCGAGGTGCAGTCCGGCAGCTACCTGGGTGAAGACGATATCGAGCGTTTTGAAGACATCTACGGTCGGTCGACGCCAATCGAGCGTGGCGTGTCGGTGAAAACCATCGCGCAGTAAACAGAGCAGCACAAGAAGCCCCCGCCCCACCGACTGCGTCCCCTATCCGCAGCCGGTGGGCCGGGGGCTTTTTCTTTGGGGCCGGGGAACCCGAAGATGGTCAACTCCACCTACGCTTAGTTAGGATGCCCGTCCCGTTTTCGAGGTTGTTGCCATGTTCTTTGGTGTCTTGCTGATTATCACCTGGCTGATCCTCTTGCTGCGCTACCCCGCCAAGGCGTTACCGGTTTCCCTCGCCGCCGCCGTCGGCCTGGGCCTGGTGGCGGTATGGGTGGTGTGGCTGGACAACCGCGAGGCCCAGCAATTGGCGCGCCTCGAACTGCGCACCCTATACGCCCCCAAGGAATGCCCGGCGGACCGCCCGCTCAAACTCACCTTGAACAACGGCAACAACGTTCCGCTGACCGAACTGCGCTGGCGCATCGCGGCCTATGCGCCGGGCGATACGGTCAACCTGGCGGATAACGTGTACGCTGCCCCGCGCTACCGCGGCCCTGGCGAGTTGCAGGCCGGCGCCACCTGGGAAGACTGCCTGCCGGTGCCGCCGCTGCGCCCCGGCTACCGCCCGCAAACCCTGGAGTTTCGCGCCGAGCACCTGCAAGGCAGCTTCTCTGACTAATCACCACAAAGGACTGACCCATGCCCAACGTACTGATCACCGGGTGCTCCAGTGGCATTGGCCGTGCCCTGGCGGATGCCTTCAAGCAAGCCGGTTTTGACGTTTGGGCCAGCGCCCGGCGCAGCGAGGATGTGGCGGCACTCGCCAGCGCCGGTTTTAACGCGGTGCAACTGGACGTCAACGACAGCGCTGCACTGGCGCAATTGGCCGGGCAGGTCGGCGAGCTGGACGTGCTGATCAACAACGCCGGCTACGGCGCCATGGGCCCGCTGCTCGACGGCGGCACCCAGGCGATGCAGCAGCAATTCGAGACCAACGTATTCTCGGTGGTCGGCGTGACCCAGGCGCTGTTCCCGGCCCTGCGCCAGCGCAAAGGGCTGGTGGTGAATATCGGCAGTGTCTCGGGTGTGCTGGTCACCCCGTTTGCCGGTGCGTACTGCGCCTCGAAAGCGGCGGTGCACGCCTTGAGCGATGCGTTGCGCATGGAACTGGCACCCTTCGGCGTGCGAGTGATGGAAGTGCAGCCGGGCGCCATCGACACCCACTTTGCGAAAAACGCAGGTACCCAGGCCGAACTGTTGATCAATGAAAAGTCGCCCTGGTGGCCACTGCGCGAAAGCATCCGCGCCCGGGCCAAGGCCTCCCAGGATCGGCCTACGCCCGCTCGCGATTTTGCCGCGGATGTATTGAAGGCCGTGCAACAGACAACACCGCCGCGTCTGTTGCGCTCGGGTAATGGCTGCCGGGCATTGCCATTGATGGCGGCGTTGCTGCCCAAGGGTTTGCTGGAGACCGTATTGAAAAAGCGCTTTGGCCTAAGCGGCCAGCTCCAGTGACGCCCCGTAGCAGCTGTCGAGCCCCAGCGAGGCTGCGTCAGGCGCGCCTCGGTTCATCGCCTGGCTCGTTAATCGAGGTGCTGCCGACGCAGCCTCGCTGGGGCTCGACAGCTGCTACGGGTGGGTAAGGCGGGGCTGTTTCATGAAATCAATGAAGGCCCGCACTTTCAGGGGTAGATGCCGGGTGTCCGGGTACAGCGCATACACACCCTGCGGCGCAAACCGATGACCCGGCAGCAACCGCACCAAACGCCCCGCATCCAGGTCTTCCTGCACCAGCCACTGGGGCAGGATCGCCACGCCATGCCCACGCACGGCAAACGCCTGGAGAATGGCGGCACTGTCGGCAACCAGTGAAGCCTTGCCGGGGCCTGGACGATACAGGTGCTCATGGCCGGCCGGGTCAACCACCGTCAACTCCGTCAGCCGCCCGTGCCCCAGCTTGGGCAGTTGCTCCAGTTCATCCAGCGTGGTGACCCCGGCAAACCCCGGTGCAGCCACGGCGAGGATTTCGTAGCTCGACAGTTGCACCGCCCGATGATTGGAGTCGAGCATCCGCCCCAGTCGAATGGCCACATCGAAGCGCTCGGAGATCAGGTCGGCGTGACTGGAGGAGGTGGATAACTGGATGTTCAATTCCGGGTGCAGGCCGCGAAAGGTTTCCACTGCCGGCACCACCACCGCCAATCCGTATTCGACGGTGGTGGTGATCCGCAATGTGCCCTTGAGCTGGCTGTGCTCCGAACGGGCCTCTTCCACCGCCAGGCGCGCTTCTTCCAGCATGCGCGTGCAGCGCAGGTAAAAGCGTTCGCCCGCATCGGTCAGTGCCAGTTGCCGCGTACTGCGGGTCAGCAGGGTCACGCCCAGCTCGGCTTCCAGGCGCTTGAGGTTGAAGCTCACCACCGCGCGCGTCTGCCCGAGGAAATCAGCGGCTGCAGTCAACGATCCGGCCTCGACCACGGCCTTGAAGGTGTCGAAACGATCCAGGCTGACCATAAGCCACGCACTCCTTTGTCAAAATATTTTTGACAAACTAACAGTCAAACCGCTGTTTCCCAAGTGCCCGCACCCGCCTATCCTGCCGCCATCCACAGCAGGAACCGCGCAATGAACTACCGCTCGAAAGTCACCTGGATCTTTCTAATGGGCTTCGCCCTCGACCTGGTGAACATGTTTGTCGCCACCATCGCTTACCCGGACATCGCCCGCGAGTTGCACGCCTCGGTCACGCAACTGGCATGGATCGGCAACGCCTACATGCTCGGCCTGACTGTGGTGATTCCCCTGAGCGTTTGGCTGGCGGCGCTGCTGGGAGAGCGACGGTTGATTGCCATCAGCCTGTTACTGTTCGGCGTGGCCTCGGTGCTGGTGGGCCAGGCCGCCTCGATTGAAGCGCTGATCGGCTGGCGCCTGTTGCAGGGCTTGGGCGGCGGCCTGTTGATTCCGGTGGGGCAAGCCTTGGCCTATCGGCATTTTCCGCCGGCACAACGCAGCCAACTGACAGCCAGGGTCATGCTGGTGGCGCTGCTGATTCCGGCGTTGTCGCCAGCATTGGGCGGCCTGGTGGTGGACAGCGTGTCGTGGCGCTGGATCTTTTTCGCCAACCTGCCGCTGGCGCTGATCACCATGATGCTGACCTTGCGCTGGCTGGTGGCGGACACGCCCGCGTCCACACGCCCGGCGCTGGAGCTCGGTCACGTATTGGGCCAGGCCCGCCGCCCGATGCTGCGGGTCGCGATGCTGGTTTACCTGTTCATCCCGGGGGTGTTTATCGGCACCAGCCTGGTGGCGACTCTTTATCTGCACGGTCTTGGCTTTACCGCCAGCCTCATCGGCGCGCTGATGCTGCCGTGGGCGCTGGCCTCGGGGCTGGCGATTGCCTTGAGCAAAAAACTGTTCAATCGCTGCGGGCCGAGGCCGCTGCTGCTAGCGGGCATGCTGCTGCAAGCCCTCGGCATCCTGTTGCTGATAGAGCCGCACCCGGTTGCCGTGGTGCTCGCCTACCTCCTGATGGGACTGGGTGGCAGCCTGTGCAGCAGCACCGCGCAAACCCTGGCCTTTCTCGACATTCCGGCCGAGCGCATGGGGCATGCCAGCGCCTTGTGGAACATCAATCGGCAATTGAGTTTTTGCCTCAGTGCCGCCGTGCTCAGTGGGGTGCTGGCTGCGCTGGACTCGTTCACCGTCACCTTCTCGATTGCCGCAGCGTTGACCCTGTTTCCGTTATTTGCAGTACTGTGCCTGGATGCGTCCAAGGTACGGACACTGCTTCACCCTGCCAGCGAGCCCACACGATGATTGACTACCGCGATTTTTTTGATGAAGTGATCCAGGCCCATGTCGAGATCGAACAATGGTTTGCCGGCACAGCCCCCGAGGGAACACTGGAGGTTTTGCTGAGGCGTTTTTCGCCGGACTTTTCCATGATCACCCCGGCGGGCATGCAGCTGGATTTTGCACGGCTCAACCAGTTATTCAGCCAGGCTGGCGGCAAGCGGCCCGGGTTCAAGATCAGCCTCAGCGAATTTGCCGGGATTGACCGACACGCCCGGGGTGCGACGGTGAGTTATCGCGAGCAGCAGGTGGATGGCAGCGGTGCACAAAGCGATCGGCGCTCGACCGTGGTGTTTGAAAAACAGGCCAGTGGCGCCCTGCTGTGGCGCCACTTGCACGAGACGTTCTTACAGCCCTGACGCTCCCACATTCAGTTCTGTGTTTGGTTAACGATCACGGTGCAGGTGATGCCTGCCGCCAACAGCACACCCTCCGGCACTTCATCGATGTGGATCCGCACCGGTACCCGCTGGGCCAGACGCACCCAATTGAAGGTCGGGTTCACATCGGCGATCAGCTCGCGGCTCTCGGGGTTGTCCCGGTCGTAGATACCGCGCGAGATGCTTTCCACGTGGCCCTTGAGGGTTTCGCCGCTCATCAGCTGCATGTCGGCCGTGTCACCGACTTTGACGTGGGGCAGTTTGGTTTCTTCAAAGAAGCCGTACACCCAGAACGAGTTCATATCCACCACCGCCATCTTCGCCTCGCCGATGCGTGCATAGTCGCCGCGGTGCACGTTGAGGTTAGTGACGTAGCCGTCCACCGCCGCCAGCACTCGGGTGCGCTTGAGGTTCAGTTCGGCCGCCTCCAGTTGCGCCAGCGCATGTTGGTAATCGGCCAGGGCGGCGCCTGCGATGTTGCTGGCGTCGTCGCGGTTTTCCTTGGAGATCACCAGGGCGTCGAGGTCGGCGCGGCGGTGGGCGTTGACCTTGCGCATCTCCCACGTAGCTTTGCGGGACGCCACCAGCGACTGCGCCTGCTTGACGGCGATCTGGTAGTGCTCGGGGTCGATCTGCATCAGCAGGTCGCCCTTTTTCACCAACTGGTTGTCACGTACCGCAACGTTGACCACTTCGCCGGTGACGTCGGCAGCCACGTTGATGATGTCGGCGCGCACGCGTCCATCGCGGGTCCATGGCGTCTCCATGTAGTGCACCCACAACGTACGGCCAATCCAGATCGCCAGGGCCAGTACCAGCAAGGTCGCGAGCAGGCTGAAAAACTTTTTCATCGGGGCATTCTCAACGGTAGACGGTCAGCGCCAGGGCGCCGAACAAGCAAGCGAACAGGCTAAGGCGCAGCAGCGCCGGGTGCCAGAAAAAACGGTACAGGTCAAAGCCGGCCAGAAACCGGTCGAGGGCCCAGGCCACACCTGCCGCGATAAAAAACATCAAGGTCATGGTGGGCATGTACACGCCATGGAAGGCGATTTCACGAGGCATGAGCGGGTCCTTCGGGCTTTAGGGCAGCCAGGGGTGATTGCGGGTCCAGCAGTGAGGTGCGGATAAAGTGCAGGTAGCTTTTCACTCGGCGCAGTGCCGAGGTATCGAAGTGCGGGGCGAAGGGTTCGTCGGTGGCCTGCACCCGGCTGATCGCGTGGTCCACGGCGATCAGGCTGCGCTCCAGGTTGCTGGCGCTGGGTTGCAGGAACAGGCGCACTAACGAACGGCCCATCACCCGAATCGCCTGGCGCCACGGCTGGGACGCGGCATACGCCGGGTGCACCGGCAAAATCGCTTGTTCCTTGCGCAACTCGATAATCGCGTGGCCGACTTCCAGCACTACGAACATCCAGCGCAACAGGTTGCGTTGCACCTGCGGTTGCCCGGCGGCGAAGCCATAGGCCTGGTGCAACAGGTCGCGGGTGCGGCTTTCAAAGCTTGAAGCCAGTCCCTTGAGTTTGCCGCTGATGGCGAACACCACTTGCTCGCGCAAGTCCTGCTCCAGCCGGCGCCACAACCAGCGGCTGTTGGGCGGCAGGATAATCGCGCCCGCCGCCGCACACACCAGCATGCCAATCACCATGGCGATGTAGTCGTTGATGAAGGTGTAGGGGTTGTAGACCGTGAGGTTGTCCGGCACCGAGCCGGTGCTGAAGAAGATCAGCAACCCGACGCCGACGCCTGCGTACTGCGGGCGCGAGGCCAGGAACGAACCGAAGATGATCACTGGGGCGAGCATCACGCACAGCAGCGGGAAACCGTCGATCCAGGGGAACACGAAGAACATCTCGACAAAGCCCACCAGCGCCCCAATCAAGGTGCCACAGGCCATTTGAAATGCCATGCGTTTGGGGTTGGGCGTGGCGGCGGACAGGCCCACCGTGGCAGCGGCAATCAGGGTCATGGTGGCGCCGCTGGGCCAGGCGGTAGCCACCCAGTAACTGCCGAGCACGACCAGGATAAACGAGGCGCGGATCCCCGAGGCGGCGCACGCCAGCCAGTTGGTTTTCGGGGTGTAGGGTTCGTCCCAGTGCTCGCGCTCGTGGCTGTGGTCTGCCAGGGATGCGTGGGTCTGGGCGTAGTTGTGCAGGTCGTCGACGAAGCGGTACAGCAACTCGTAGGCGGTGTGAAAATCCAGCAGCTCGGCGTCGCTGGGAGCGCTTTGCTGGAAGCTCGCGCGCAGGCTGCGGACCTTGGCGGGCAGGCCATCTTTGTAGGCGGTGAGCTGGCTGACCAGGCGCGCCGCGTCGGGGCTGGTCAGCGCACGGCCGGAGAAACCGTCGAGCAGTTCCGCCAGGTCTTGCAGGCCCGGCTTGATGGCGGCCACCACGTGATCGGCCTCCTGGCTGCGCAGGCGTTCGAGCAATTGGTGCAAGGCGTTGAAACGGGTGGTGATGCCCATGAACTCGCTGTTCAAACGCGTCAGCCGGCCATTGCGCCGACGCATGTGCGGGTCTTCGAACACGGTGATGCTGCGCAGCCCTTCCAGGCCCACGGCTTCGGCGATAAAACGCACGTTGCTGCGTTCAAAGTCTTCGCGCTCGCTGCGACCGCGCAGGCCATCGGTGACGAACAGCGCAAACACACCAAAGCGCTGGTACAAGGCATTGCGCATCGCGGCGCTGGCGGTTTGCGGCAGGATCGCGGCGCTGACCAGCGTGGAGCAAACAATCCCCAACGAGATTTCCAGTACCCGCCACACCGCCGCCATAAACGCGCCGTCGGGATGGGCCAGGGCCGGCAAGCCGACCATCGCTGCGGTGTAGCCGGCCAGCACAAAACCGTAGGCGCGAAAGTTGCGGTTACGGGTGGCGCCGGCGGTGCAGATGCCTACCCAGATCGCCAACGAACCAAGGAACAGTTCGGTGTTCTGGGCGAACAGGGCGATCAGAAACACCATCACCGCCGAACCCGCCAGCGTGCCCAGGAAGCGATAGAAACTCTTGGCGAAGACCTGGCCGCTTTGCGGCTGCATCACGATAAATACGGTGATCATTGCGGTGCGTGGCTGCGGCAATTCCAGGCGCATGGCCAGCCACAGCGTCAAGAAAGCCGCGATCAGAACTTTGAAGATATACACCCAGGTCACGCCGTCGCTGCGTGCCCAATCGAAAAAACCACGGCGCCACTCTAGCGAGTGCAACCAGCGCAGCGGTGCAGGCAAGGGAGTCATTGCATCCTACTCAGTGATCAAAGACGGCCAGGGCCGCCGGGGTCTTGCTCGGTAAGGTCTTGCTGCCTTCAGGCACGTCGCTGCCGGCGCCGAGACCACCGCCCAATGCGGTCACCAGTTCGGCGTGGGCACTCAGGCGTGCGGCCTGGACCTGCTGCTGCACCTGCTGCTGGCGGAACAACAGGCTCTGGGCATTCAGCACATTGAGGTAGTCGGTGAGACCGCGCTGGTAGGCGATCATCGCAATGTCATAGGTTTTTTGCGCCGAGGCCACGGATTCGGTGGCAAAGGCCTGCTGCTTGTCCATCGACTCGCGGCGGATCAACTGGTCGCTGATGCCCTTGAGCGCGTTGACCAGCGTCTGGTTGTAGTGCGCGACGGCGATGTCATAGCCGGCGCTGGCTTCACCCAGTTGTGAGCGCAGACGGCCGCCGTCGAAGATCGGCAGGCTGATGGCCGGGCCAGCGCTGTAGTTGAGCTTCTTGCCGGTCAGGAAACTTAGCATGCCACCGCCGGTGGCGACGTAGCCGAGGCTGCCCACCAGGTCGACGTTGGGGTAGAACCCGGCGTGGGCCACGTCGATGCCACGGGCCTGGGCCGCCACTTGCCAGCGGCTGGCTACCACGTCCGGGCGCTGGCCGAGCAGTTCGGCGGGCAAGCTCGACGGCAATTTCAGCGGTGCTGCGAGCGACAGGGTGGGCCGCTGCAACTGCGCGCCCGCCCCCGGCCCTTTGCCCGCCAGCGCAGCCAGCTGATTGCAGCTCAGGGCAATTTCTTCATCCAAAGCGTCCAGTTGCCGATGGGTTTCCGGCAGCGGCGTCTCGGCCTGGCTGACTTCGAAGTGGGTGCCTATCCCGCCATTCAAGCGCTTTTGCGCAAGGTCGAGAATCTGTTGTTGCTGGGCCAGGGTCGCCGCCACGATGTCGCGCTGGGCGAAGTGCAACGACAGCTGGATGTAGGCGCGCACCACGTTGTTTTGCAATTCGAGCTGGGCCTGGCGCGCTTGGGCGGCGCTCATGTGGGCCATGTCCACGGCGCGCTCGGTGGCATTGCTTTCGCGGCCCCAGAGGTCGAGGGCATAGCTCAGGCCCAGGGAAGCGTTGTTGTCCCAGGTGGTGGAATTGTCCAGCGCGCCCGGGCCGTAGAACTGGTCGCTGGGCCAGTTGTGGCGTTTGAGCGTGGCGTCGCCATTGACCTGTAACGACTCGGCCGATTCGCTGATCCCGGCCATGGCCCGGGCTTCCCGCACGCGCGCCGCGGCCATGGCCATGCTCGGGCTGCCTTGCACGGCGAGATCGATCCAGTGGTTCAGTTGCGGGTCGCCGTAGGCTTGCCACCATTGTGCGGTGGGCCAGTGGGCGTCCTGGGCGGCGGTGTTGATCGCTTCGTCGGTGGCCAATGAATTGGCAGCGAGTGACTGGCCTTGAGGGGCAATTCCTCCGGTTCCGATACAGCCGCTGATTGCTAACGATAAGGTCCAAACACTGAGAGCCTTCAGCTCTCTGCTGATGCGACGCGGCACTGCTGCGAATTCCTGAGAGGGTGTTGCGGGGAAGGTGGCGCAATTCTAAGGGGCGGGCCGGATGGCGATAAGGTGGGATTCTTGTGAATCTTTGTTACCGTTCAGGCGATAATCCGTTAGTCGGGATCACTGGAACCCGTAACTTCGTGTCACAATTTGCCATCTCCCCTGAGAGCACCTTAATGGACACCTTGCAAAACATGCGCGCCTTCAGTTGCGTGGCCGAAGCCGGCAGCTTCACCGCCGCCGCCGTGCAACTGGACACCACCACCGCCAACGTCTCGCGCGCGGTCTCCAACCTTGAGGCCCATCTGCAAACCCGTTTGCTCAATCGCACCACCCGCCGCATCGCCCTCACCGAGGCCGGCAAGCGCTATTTATTGCGCTGTGAGCAAATCCTGGCCTATGTCGAAGAGGCTGAAGCCGAAGCCAGCGACGCCCACGCCCGCCCCGCCGGCCAGCTGAAAGTGCACACCATGACCGGCATCGGCCAGCACTTCGTGATCGATGCGATTGCCCGTTACCGCCGCACCCACCCGGACGTGACCTTTGACCTGACCATGGCCAACCGCGTGCCAGACCTGCTGGACGAGGGTTACGACGTGTCCATCGTGCTGGCCAGCGAACTGCCGGACTCGGGGTTTGTCTCGCAACGCCTGGGGATAACTTACAGCATCGCCTGTGCGTCGCCGGCCTACGTCAAGGCCAATGGCTGTGCGCAACGGCCCAGCGACCTGCTCAACCACGCCTGTTTGCGCCTGGTAAGCCCGGTGATTCAGCTGGACAAATGGTCGTTCAACGGGCCCGAGGGCCAGGAAAGTGTGGCGATCAACAGTTCACCGTTCCTGGTGAACTCGGCGGACGCGATGAAAACCGCGATCACCAGCGGCATGGGCGTTGGCCTGTTGCCGGTGTATGCGGCGATTGAAGGGCTGCGCAACGGCACGCTGGTGCGGGTGATGCCCAACTACCGCTCCCAGGAGCTGAACCTGTACGCCATCTACCCGTCGCGCCAATACCTGGATGCGAAGATCAAGACGTGGGTGGAATACCTGCGCAGCTCCTTGCCGGAGATCATGGCCGCGCACCAGGCGGAACTGGCAGCCTATGAGCTAAGTGGCAGTTTGGGCGGTGCCCGGCTGAGTAACTGAGGGTGGTTCACGCGTGCCAACGGACAGGCACGCAACCCGCTACACCGGCAGCGTAATGCCAAAGGTATTGCCGCCGTCCTCGCTGCGCACAAACACATCCCCGCCGTGCATCAGGGCAATCGCCTTGACGATCGCCAGCCCCAACCCATGATTGGCCCCGCTGTTGCTGCGAGACGCATCCACCCGATAAAACCGCTCGAACAAACGAGGCAGATGCTCGCTGGCAATCCGTTCGCCCGGGTTGGTCACCCCGATTGCCACGTGATCCTCCAGCACTTGGATGTTCACCTCTATCACCCGCCCCGGCGCCGTGTGCTGCACCGCATTGCTCAACAGGTTGATCAACGCCCGGCGCAGATGCGCCTTCTCGATCTGCACCTGCGCATCGCCGGTCACGTGCACCTGCACTTGGGCGTCTTCGAGGATGAAGTCCAGGTAATCCAAAGTGGTCGCCACTTCATCGGCCAGTGAACTGGTGATCAGCTTGGTGGCCTTGCTGCCCTGGTCGGCGCTGGCCAGAAACAGCATGTCATTGATGATCGAACGCAGCCGCTCCAGCTCTTCAAGGTTCGATTGCAGCACCTCGAAATAATGCTCTGCCGAACGCCCACGGGTCAGCGCCACCTGGGTCTGGCCGATCAGGTTGGTCAGCGGCGAGCGCAGTTCGTGAGCCACGTCGGCGTTGAATGACTCCAGTCGCGAATACGCATGCTCCACCCGCTCCAGTGTGGAGTTGAAGGAGTTGACGAACTGCTTCAGCTCCGGCGGCAACGGTGACAATTGCAGGCGCCCGGATAGTTTCGGCGGCGCGAGTTTCTGCGCCTCATCCGACAATTTGATCAGCGGTTTGAGGCCGATACGCGCCACCCAAAAGCCCAGCAGCGAGGCCAATACCACGCCGACAAATGCCAGGCCGACCAGCGCCACCAGCAGTTGATGTTGGGTGGCGCGGAAATTCTCGGTGTCGACCGCGATCATGAAGCGCAGCGGCGGACGCTGGTCCTTGGCCGGGAACTGGCTGACCAGCACTTTGAACGGATGATGATGGCCTGGCAGGTGCAAATCACGCTTGCCGGTCGGGCCTTCGGCGAAGGCGCGAATCTGCGCGTCCGGGTTGCCGTATTCGTAGGTGGGATCGCTGCTTACCACCCAGAACCGGATGCGCTTGTCTTCCTCACCCAACAGCTTGAGCTTGGCGGTAATTTTCGCCCAGTGATCCGGCGTGCCGAAGCGATTGACCGAAGATTCCAGCACGCTGTAACGCGCATCCAGCTCGGCGCCGGGCAGCAAGCCCAGGCCTTTGTCCACTTGCTGGTACAGCGCGCCGCCGATCAACAGGAAGATCAGCAGCGCCACCAACGTGAACATGCCACTCAGGCGCAGGGCGATGGAATTAGCCGACACTGCGGTTCTCCAGCACGTAACCCATGCCGCGAATGGTGTGCAGCAGCTTCTGTTCAAACGGCCCATCGAGCTTGGCCCGCAGGCGCTTGATCGCCACTTCCACGACGTTGGCGTCGCTGTCGAAATTGATGTCCCAGACCATTTCCGCAATCGAGGTCTTGGACAGGATTTCACCCTGGCGCCGGGCCAATACGCTGAGTAGCGAGAACTCCTTGGCGGTCAGGTCCAGGCGAATGCCGTTGCGACTGGCCTTGCGGCTGATCAGGTCGATCCACAGGTCGGCGATGGTCACCTGCACCGGCTCATGCCCGCCGCTGCGGCGGGTCAGGGCTTGCAGGCGCGCCACCAGTTCGAGGAACGAGAACGGCTTGCCGAGGTAGTCGTCTGCGCCTTCGCGCAGGCCGCGAATACGGTCTTCCACGCGCTCGCGGGCGGTGAGCATGATCACCGGCGTCTGCTTGCGCGCGCGCAGTGCGCGCAATACGCCAAAGCCATCCAGGCCGGGCAGCATCACATCGAGCACGATTACCGCGTAATCGTTCTCCAATGCCAGGTGCAAACCCTCGATGCCTTCACGCGCCACGTCGACGGTATAGCCTTGCTCCGTCAGGCCGCGGTGCAGGTAGTCTGCGGTTTTTTCTTCGTCTTCAATAATCAGTACACGCATGAGCCTTTTGTTCCAGGATGGGCCTCAGCCTCAGTGTGTGGTTGCCAGCTGGGGAGCTGGTTTGGGTCTATGGAAAAACTTCTCAAGGTACAAGTATATGACCGGCGTGGTGAACAGCGTCAGCGCCTGGCTCACCAGCAACCCGCCCACCACCGCGATGCCCAATGGCTGGCGCATTTCTGCACCGGGACCGGAGCCCAACATCAGCGGCACCGCCCCCAACAGCGCGGCGAGGGTGGTCATGATGATTGGCCGGAACCGCGTGACACAGGCTTCATAAATCGCCTCTTCAGGTGGCAGGCCACGCACTCGCTGGGCGTCGAGGGCGAAGTCGATCATCAGGATGCCGTTCTTTTTGACGATACCGATCAACAGCACCAGGCCGATCAGCGCCATGATCGAGAAGTCCTGGCCCATCAGTGACAACATGATCAGCGCCCCCAACCCCGCCGACGGCAAGGTGGAGATGATCGTCAGCGGGTGCACGAAGCTCTCGTACAGCACCCCCAGGATAATGTAGACCGCCACCAATGCCGCAAGGATCAGCCAGGGCTGGCTGGCCAACGAACTCTGGAACGCCTGGGCCGCGCCCTGGAAGTTGCCGATGATGGTGGTCGGCATGCCGATTTCATTCTTGGCCTGGTTGAGCATGATCACCGCATCGCCCAACGCGACGCCTGGCGCCAGGTTGAACGACAGGTTGGCGGCCGGGAACATGCCGTCATGGCTGATAGACAACGGCCCCACGGTCGGCGGGTCGACCTTGGCCACCGCCGACAGCGGCACCATCTCGTTGGTCAGCGGCGAGCGCAGGTAGAAGTAGTTCAGGCTTTCGGCCTTGCCGCGTTGCTGGGTGTCCAGCTCCAGCACCACCTGGTACTGGTTGATCTCGGTCTGGAACTCGTTGATCTGGCGCTGGCCGAAGGCGTCGTACAACGCCTGGTCCACGTCGGTGGCGGTGAGGCCAAAGCGCGCGGCGGCCTGACGGTCGATGCTGATGTGGGTGATGCTGCCGCCCAGTTGCAAGTCGTTGGACAGGTCGCGGAACGCCGGGTTGGTCCGCAGTTTCTCGGTGAGGCGCTGGGTCCAGGTATTCAGCGTCGGGCCGTCATTGCTCTTGAGCACGTACTGGTATTGGGCGCGGCTGGGGCCGGAGCTTAAGTTGATGTCCTGGCCGGCACGCAGGTACAACACGATGCCCGGCACTTTCGCCAATTTCGGGCGGATGCGGTCGATAAACTGGCTGGCCGATACATCGCGATCCCCGCGATCTTTCAAGGCGATCCAGAACCGGCCGTTGGCGATGGTCTGGTTGCTGCCGGTCACGCCCACCGAATGGGAGAACGCCTCCACCGCCGGGTCATCCTTGACGATCTCGGCGATTGCCTTGTGCTTGGCGACCATGTCCGGGAACGACACGTCGGCCGCCGCTTCGCTGGTGCCGAGCACGAAACCGGTGTCTTGTATGGGGAAGAAACCCTTGGGGATAAACACATAGCCGACCACGGCCAGGGCCAGGGTCACCATGAAGATCGCGGCCATGGTGCGTTGGTGGGCCAGGGCCCGGCGCAGGTTGCGCGCGTAACCGGCGAGCAGGCGCTCGCTGAAGCCGGGTTTGTCGTGGGCATGATGGGTCGGGGCGCGCATGAACAACGCGGCCAGGGTCGGCGCCAATGTCAGCGACACCACCACTGAAATCAGGATGGTCGAGGTCGCCGTCAGTGCAAATTCCTTGAACAGCCGCCCGACCACACCGCCCATGAACAGCAGCGGAATGAACGCCGCCACCAGCGAGAAGCTGATGGAAACCACGGTAAAGCCGATTTCACCCGCGCCCTTGATCGCCGCCTCACGCTTGTCGAGGCCCGCCTCCAGGTGGCGGTGAATGTTCTCCACCACCACGATCGCATCGTCCACCACAAACCCCACGGCAATCACGATCGCCACCAGGGTCAAGTTGTTCAGGCTGAAGCCCATCAGGTACATCAGCGCAAAGCTGGCAACCAGCGACACGCCGAGCACGCTGGACACGATCAACGTGGCCGACAACTGTCGCAGGAACAGCGCCATCACCGCCACCACCAGCAGGATGGCGATCAGCAGGGTCACTTCCACTTCATGCAGGGAGGCGCGGATGGTCTTGGTACGGTCGGTCAACACGCTGACCTGCACCGACGCCGGCAACATGCCTTGCAGGCGTGGCAGCTCGGCTTGAATGCGGTCCACGGTCTCGACGATATTCGCGCCGGGCTGGCGGGAGATCACCAGGTTGACCCCCGGTGTGTCGCCTGACCACGCCTGCACGTAGGCGTTTTCCGAGCCATTGATGACTTTGGCGATATCGCGCAGTTGCACGGGTGCCCCATCCTTGTAGGACACGATCAACTGGGCGTAATCCTCGGGATGGAACAACTGGTCGTTGGTCGACAGGGTCGACACGCTGTTCTTGCCGTAGATCGCGCCCTTGGCCAGGTTCAGGCTCGATTGCTGGATCGCCAGGCGCACGTCCGCCAGGGTCAGGCCGATGGCCGCGAGCTTATCGGCCGAAGCCTGCACCCGGATGGCCGGGCGTTGCTGGCCGGTGATGTTGATCTGGCCTACGCCGTCGATCTGGCTGATCTGACGGGCCAGCAGGGTTTCGACGTAGTCGCTCAACTCGGTGCTGGGCATGCTGTCGGAGCTGACACTGAGGATCAGCACCGGGCTGTCCGCCGGGTTGACCTTCTTCCAGGTCGGCAGGCTCGGCATGTCGCTGGGCAGTTTGCCGGACGCGGTGTTGATCGCCGCCTGCACTTCCTGCGCGGCGGTGTCGATGCTCTTGGTGAGGGTAAATTGCAGGGTCAGGAGGCTGGAGCCCAGGGCGCTGCTGGAGGTCATCTGGGTCATGCCGGGGATGGCACTGAATTGCACCTCCAGCGGCGTGGCCACGGATGAAGCCATGGTGTCCGGGCTGGCACCGGGCAGCGTGGCGCTGACCTGGATCGTGGGAAATTCCGCTTCCGGCAGTGGGGCGATGGCCAGACGTGGGAAGGCGATCATCCCGAGCAATACCAGGGCGAAGGTCAGCAGCAGGGTGGCGACCGGGTGGTCGACGCACCAGGCCGACGGCGAACGGCTGCCACTCATGGTTGCACCTTGGCATCAACCGTCTGGATCACCTGTGGCGGTTCCTTGAGCACGTCTACCTGAGCGCCGGCCTTGAGCCGCGACTGGCCGTCGCTGACCAGCACGTCACCGGCCTGCACACCCTGGAGGATGTTCATGCCGCTGTCCTGGTACAGCACTTTCACCGGCACGATGTCGACCTTGTCACCGTTGACCCGGTACACAAAGTGCGAATCCAGCCCGCGTTGCACCACGGTGGGCGGTACCACCAGGGCGTTTTTGTACAGGGCAGTCTGAATGCGGATCGTCACCAGTTGCCCGGGCCAGAGCTTTTGCGCGCCGTTGCTGAACTCGGCCTTGGCGCGGATGGTGCCGGTGGTGCCGCTGATCTGGTTATCGATCAGGCTCAGGCGGCCTTCACCCAGCAGGTCGCCGGTCTGGCCGTCGGTGTCGGCGCCCATGTAGGCGTTGACGTCGGCGGGCAGTTGCGCGGCGATCAGGCCCTGCAGGGTCGGCAGCATTTGTTGCGGCAGTGAGAATTCGACGGCAATCGGGTCGATCTGGGTAACAGAGAACAAGCCCTGGGTGTCACTCATGCGCAGGAAGTTGCCTTCATCCACGGTGCGAATCCCGACGCGCCCGGTAACCGGCGAGCGAATCTGGGTATACGAAAGCTGCACCTGGGCCGAGTCGATAGCGGCCTGGTTGCCTTGCGCCGTGGCCTTGAGTTGGTTGACCAGGGCTTGTTGCTGGTCATAAGTCTGCTTGGACACGCCATCGTCGATGCTCAGTTCCTTGTAGCGCTTGAGGTTGACCAGCGCCACTTGCAGTTGCGCCTGGCTTTCGCCCAGTTGCGCCTTGGCCTGGTCCAGGCTGGCACGGATCGAACGGTCATCAATGGTCGCCAGCAGGTCGCCGGTCTTCACCAGTTGGCCTTCCTTCACCAGCAACTTGGTGAGAATGCCGTCGATCTGCGGGCGAATCACCACGCTGTGCAACGACAACACCGAACCGATTCCGCTGACAAAACGCGGAATGTCCTGCTCCATGACGCTGATCACACGCACCGGAATCGCTGCCGACGCGGTCAGTTTAGTCTTGGCCGGGCGGGTCACCGCCCAGGCAACCACGGCCAGTACCACGAGGACGCCCACGATCAAGGCAGGTTTTCGATGAATGTGCATGGGGTGAGGCGCCAGGGCAAAGGATCGGAAGAATGAAGGTTCTTTATAGCCCGCCAACCCGGTCAGCAAAGTGACTGCTAACTGACAGCGCCGTCAGTAAAGTCCGACCATTCGTACGAGCAGTGGTTAAAGATCCGAGGCGCGCAGGTATACTGCGCGGCAGTGTGGCCTGCAAGTCGGGCCCACGTCATTTTCAGTACTCCCCGGAGCTTCCATGAATTCCCCGACACAACCCGCTGTTGAAGCGGCCGATATCGACCCACAGGCCAACCCTGACAGCGTCGAAGGCGAAACCCGCGCCGAGATCCCGGCATTCAAATTTCCGTTCAAGCCGGGCGAACTGGCCGGTGAGAAAAACGCCAGCCAGCCGTGGTACAAAAACGGTGCGAAGAACGGCCACACCAAAAGCCCGGGCATGGCACCTCCCGGCACCCGTCGTTCGATGGGCAAGCGCTGACCGGTAACAAATCCCCCGCAATAGCGATCTGTGCCTACAACGTTTACTGACGTTTCGCCTTGTAGGCCTGCGGCCAATTCTTGAAAGCTTGCACGACACCCGCTCACCCCGAATCTTTCTTACGGGGCTGGATGGGGTGAAGCTGGTTTTCCGGAAAAGGACGTTCCCGTGTTTCCTATACGTACTTGTGTTGCGCTGTGCTTGTCGCTGATGGCCAGTGTTGTCTGCCTCACTGTGGCCGGTGACCAACCACGGCGCGAAATTCGTTTCGCCGTCGCCGCGCAATTCCCGCCGTTCCAAAGCCGTAATCAACAAGGCCAGCTGGTAGGGCTGAACATCGAATTGGGTAACGCCCTGTGCATACAGCTCAATGTGCGGTGTACCTGGGTTGACCAAGTCCTGGTGGAAAACTTCCCGGCCCTCGAAGCCAGGCAATTCGACGCGATCATGGGCATGGCCTCGACGTCGAAACGGCGCCGGCGGGCGAGTTTCACCGACGACCTCTACCCGATCACTACGCGCTTGGTGGCCCGCAAAACGTCAGGGTTGCAGCCGACCACCCAGTCACTGAAAGGCCAACGCGTGGGCGTGCTGGTGGGCAGTAATCGCGAAGCCTTTGCCTTGGCGAAATGGGCGCCAAAGGGCGTCATCGTCAAGGGTTTCTGGCGCAATGACGAACTGATCCGCAGCCTGTTGGCAGGCGATATCGATGCCACACTGCAGGGCAAGGTGGAAATCCGTGAGGCGCTGCTCGACACCGCCGAGGGCCTGGATTTTGACTTCCTTGGCCCCGCCATCTCCACCGAACTGTTGGGCAACGGCGTGGCAATCGCGCTGCGCAAGCCCGACACCGCATTGCGCAACGCCCTCAATTGCGCCCTTGAGCAACTGATGCAGAGTGGCGAGTACCAGCGCATCGTCCAGCCCTACCGCCTTGATGCACCGCCCGCCAGGCCGTAATGGCCAATTAATTGCGCAGAACATGAGCTGGATCAGTATTTGCCCAACCCGTGCGCTTAGAGTCGACGCGCTGCCGACTCCTCCAACAATCACGAGCGCGCTTTCCCATGAAGATCAATCTGCCGGTCACCGGTCAGAATGTGGACTTTGCCCCCGACGCCAATATCCTTTCGACCACCGACCTGACCAGCGCCATTACCTACGCCAACCAGGACTTCATCGACATCAGCGGCTATACCCGAGACGAGTTGCTGGGCGCACCGCACAACCTGCTGCGGCACCCGGACATGCCGCCCGCCGCGTTTGCGCACATGTGGCAGGTGTTGAAGAGCGGCCGCTCGTGGATGGGCATGGTGAAAAACCGCTGCAAGAACGGCGATCACTATTGGGTCAGTGCCTACGCCACGCCGGTTACCCGGGAAGGCGTGACAGTGGAATATCAGTCGGTACGCACCAAGCCCGATGCGCGGCGGGTGCAGTTGGCGGAGCGCACCTATGCCCGCCTGCGCGCGGGTACTGGGCGGGCGCAGCCCACGGTGGGCACGACCTTCAAGCTGTCGGCGTGGGTGCTCGTTGCATGTGCCGCAATGTGGATATTGGGCTTTGGACTGGCGACGTATCCGCTGGCCTGGCAACTGCTGGCGGTAACGTCGGCGTGTGCCGTGGCGGTAGCCGGCGTGCACGGTTGGTTGCGCCCCTTGCATCGGTTGAACCAGCGCGCGCAGCTGATTGCCGACAACCCGTTGAGCCAGGCGATTTACACCGGGCGCGAGGATGAGTTCGGGCGTATCGAATTTGCCATGCAGATGCTGGAGGCCCAGGTGGGCGCGGTGGTCGGTCGTATTGGCGACGCCTCGCAACGCTTGTCCGGGCACGCGGCAGCGCTGGTGCAACAACTGGACAGCAGCCACACCAGCAGCCTCGGCCAACAGACCCAGACCGACCAGGTCGCCGCGGCGATCAATCAAATGGCTGCCAGCGTGGCGCAGGTCGCCGAGCACGCGTTGCAGGCCTCCAAGGCCGCTGACCAGGCGGGCAGTGAGACCCGCGAAGGCCACCAGCGGGTCGATGAAAGCCGCGACGCAGTGCTGCGTTTGTCCCAGGAACTGGCGCGGGCCACCGACGTTATCCATCAACTGGAAAGCCATAGCGGGGATATTTCCGGGGTGCTGGAAGTGATCCGGGCAATTGCCGAGCAGACCAACCTGCTGGCCCTCAATGCCGCCATCGAAGCGGCGCGGGCCGGGGAGCAGGGACGCGGGTTTGCCGTGGTGGCCGATGAAGTGCGCGGGCTGGCCCAGCGCACACAGCAGTCGACCAATGAGATCCAGCGCATGATCAGCACCCTGCAAGGCGGCGCCCGGGATGCGGTGCAGGCGATGGCGCAAAGCAGCCAGCATGTGGAGGCCAGCGTCGATCAAGCCCAGCGCGCCGCCGCGGCGCTGGACGGGATCAGCCAGCGGGTGACCCGGATTACCGCCATGAGCCAGCAGATTGCGGCGGCGGTGGAAGAGCAGAGCGCCGTGAGCGAAGACATCAACCGCAACATCATCGGCATCCGCAATGCCGGGGAAGTGACGGTCAGCGCCGGCCAGCAAAGCCAACTCAGCTCAGGCGATGTGGCGGGGCTGGCGGATGACTTGCGGCGCCTGGCAGAGGAGTTCTGGAGCAAGCGCCGCCAGTAGCGCCATGAGCTATTTTTGTGGTGAGGGGGCTTGCTGTGGCGAGGGAGCTTGCTGTGGCGAGGGAGCTTGCTCCCGCTGGGCTGCGCAGCGGCCCCAAAATCTTGGGAGCGCTACGCACTCCAGCGGGAGCAAGCTCCCTCGCCACAGCAAGCTCCCTCGCCACAGTAAGCTCCCTCACCATAACGGGCATCGTTCCCACTCAAGCCGCGCGTAACGATATGAACGCATAGTTGGCCGGGACCTCGGTGGCAATCCGGGCGCCGGCATCCAGCAACTGCTCGGCAATATCCATCCCGGACGCATGGAACACCCACTCATTGGCCTGCACCGCCTCGTGCATGGCCAATTCGATCGCCTGGGCGAACAGGCCCATGTCCGGCAGGTAGGCGGTAAATCCGTCGCCCTTGAGCGCCGTGGTACGAATGCCCAGCAACCCACACACCGCCTCCTTGGCCTGGATGTCGTCGCGGTCCGCCTGGCGTGAGCGACTGATCAACCCGGCGAGTTCCTTGTCCATCAATTCGCCTCCCACGATCAGCGCCGGCCCCTGCTCCCAGGATTCCGGCGGGCAGTCCTTGGCGCCCGGGTTCAACGGGATATGCGGGTTGATCTCCATCGGATAAATGCGGCACACCAACGGCCGGCGCTCATAGATACGGCATCGGTCGTCTTCGTCAAGATTCCGGCAGCGCCCGGCGTTATAGGCGGCAAAGGTGATTGCCACATACGCCTCGGTAGTGCCGCTGGGCACGATGGCGGAACGCCGTTGTGCGTGTTCGCGCTGCAACTCGGGCAGCCCAAGCCCGGTGCCCAGGAAACCCTCCACCAGGACGATGACGTTACCGCCGTCAGCCGCCCAGCTGCGGGCCTCTTCCAGGGTCAGGGGCACATGGTGATCGGTGCAGCATTTGCCACAACCGACGCAGGAAAAATGGGTATTCATGGAGGATCTGTCACCAGGCAAGGTCAGAAGGCACTCATGAACGGCGGCGGGTTTTTGCCTCTGTTCGCCGTTCTGCCGCTGTACAAAGCAAGTTATGCGCCAGCGCCTTCAGTCTTCTGCAACGAGGTCTCGCAGGACAAACACCATGCCGGCACGCTCATACAGGCGCCGGGCCCGCAGGTTGGACTCCAGCACCTTGAGGTCGACAAACGCCTCGCCACGCTGCTTGAACACCTGGAAGGTGTGCAGCAGCAAGGCCCGGCCCAGTCCCATGCCCTGGGCGCACGGGTGTATGGCCAGATTCTTGATGTAGGCGCTGGTCCAGCATTGCGATACCCCGAGAATGCCACTGGCGTTGCTGACTACCAGGCACAGCGCGGGGTCGAACTCGGCGTCGGTGACGAACTGCTCGCGCCAGTGCTCAAGGGGGCCGACACGCCCGCCGCCTTGCTCCTGGGCCAGGCTCAATACTGCGTGGATCGCCGGTGCCAGCGCTTCGTGGTAATGATCCAGCTCAATACCTGCCGGCCACTGCGGCGCGGGCAGGCTGCCGGTAAGGTCACGGCGCAGCAGTTGGAAGTGTTCACCCACAGGTCAAAGGCCCTGTTGCGCGACGGTCTGCGCGGCGACCACCAGGCATTTGGTCAGCTCGGGGGAGGAAAACTTGGTGAGCACCGCATTGGCACCGGCCAGGCGGGCTTTTTCGCTGTTCATCGCACTGTCCAAAGAGGTGTGCAGCAGCACGTAGAGGCCCTGGAAATCCGGGGTCTCGCGCAGGGTACGGGTGAAGGCGTAGCCGTCCATTTCGGACATTTCGATGTCCGAGACCACCACGTTGATTTGTTCGACGGTGCCTTGCAGCTCCAGTAAACGGTCAATCGCTTCCTTGGCGCTGCGGGCGGTGTGGCAAGTGAGGCCGAGGTTGCGCAGGGTGTGCACCGACTGCTGCAGGGCCACCTGGCTGTCGTCCACCACCAGGATCCGGGCGTTGCCGAGCAC
Source organism: Pseudomonas sp. Bout1 (assembly GCF_034314165.1). GTDB lineage: Bacteria > Pseudomonadota > Gammaproteobacteria > Pseudomonadales > Pseudomonadaceae > Aquipseudomonas. The sequence goes on from NZ_JAVIWK010000001.1 coordinate 5,879,993, forward strand.
TTCGGCTTCTTCCATGGTCAGGTCGGTGGGCGCCGCTTCGATCTGCGCGGGGGCGATGCCGTGGATGACCTTTTCGATGTCCAGCACCTGCACCAGCGCGCCTTCGACCTGGGTCACCCCGGTGATGAAGGAGCGCGTGCCACCGGAACCAAACGGCGGCGGGCGAATGTCGGTGGTCAGGCAGTGCACGATCTTGCTCACCGCCTGCACATGCAGGCCCTGCTTGGAACGGCTCACATCGGTGACGATCAGGCAGCCACCGTCCGGGTCTTGCAGGGGCATTTCCCCCAGCGCCCGGCTCAGGTCGATCACCGACAGCGCAGCGCCGCGCAAGGTGGCGATGCCTTTGACGTGCGGGTGCGACTCCGGCAGCTTGGTCAGCGGCGGGCAGGGAATGATTTCACTGACTTTCAGCAGGTTGATCGCCATCAGCTTGCCGCTGCGCAAGGTAAAGAGCAGAAGCGAGAGTGAGTCTGCGCGGGCTTTGGTGGTGGACATAAAAACCTTCTGTGGATCAGGGATGACGATCTATAGACCGTTATCGACTTGCCCGCTGAAAACTGTAGGAGCGAGCTTGCTCGCGAAAAACGTCAACGATAACGCGGGCAGCCTGAATAAACACAGCGCCATCAGGTTCTTCGCGAGCAAGCTCGCTCCTACACAAGGCAGTGATCAGCCCTTCCACACCTGCGGGTTGACCAGGTCCTGCGGGCGCTGGCCCAGCAAGGCACTGCGCAGGTTTTCCAGCGCGCGGTTGGCCATCGCCGCACGGGTCTCATCAGTAGCCGAGCCAATGTGCGGCAGGGTCACCGCGTTGCTCAACTGGAACAGTGGCGACTCCGACAGCGGCTCCTGTTCGTACACGTCCAGGCCGGCACCACGAATGGTGTGGTTTTGCAGGGCTTGGATCAGCGCCGGCTCGTCCACCACCGGGCCACGGGAGATGTTCACCAGGATCGCGCCGGGTTTCATCAAACCCAGCTCGCGATGGCTGATCAGGTGGCGGGTTTTCTCGCTCAGTGGCACCACCAGGCAGACGAAGTCGGCTTCGGCCAGCAACTGGTCGAGGCTGCGAAACTGCGCGCCCAGCTCTTGTTCCAGTTCGGTCTTGCGGCTGTTGCCGCTGTACAGAATCGGCATATTGAAACCCAGGCGGCCACGGCGGGCGATGGCCGCGCCGATGTTGCCCATGCCGACGATGCCCAGTGTCTTGCCGTGTACGTCGCAACCAAACAACGGCGCGCCGACGCTGGCTTTCCACTGGCCGGCCTTGGTCCAGGCGTCCAGTTCGGCCACGCGGCGGGCGCTGCTCATCAGCAGGGCAAAGGCCAGGTCGGCGGTGCTTTCGGTGAGCACGTCGGGGGTGTTGGTGAGCATGATCCCGCGCTCATTGAAGTACGCCAGGTCGTAGTTGTCGTAGCCCACCGACACACTGGAGACCACTTGCAGCTTGCTCGCGCCTTCCAGTTGCGCCCGGCCCAACTTGCGGCCTACGCCGATCAGGCCGTGGGCATGGGGCAAGGCTTCGTTGAACTGGGCATTGATATCGCCCTGCTTCGGATTGGGAGCGATGACATCGAAATCCTGTTGCAGGCGCTCGATCATTTCCGGGGTGACGCGGCTGAAGGCGAGGACAGTCTTTTTCATGGAAGGCGGGCTCATCGACTACGTGGGAATGGCAAGCACGCTAACATTCTTGCGCGGGGTTGTCAGGACACCTCGGCGCCACCCGCCCAGACTGTTGCGATTTGGGTAACAGTCATTATCTTGTTACACTCTGTATCGCACCGCTCACCTGCGCTAATTTGTCGCATCGATGAGCGCAGTGGTTAAGACCGCCCCGCTCTTCCCCGATTTCCCTCGACTTATTTCCAGGGCTCTACACTGGGAATCTGTCTTAAAGCCGCTGAGTCCAGCGGCTTTTTTTTGCGCTGAAAAAAGGCCAGGCCTCCCACAACACTGGCCGGTTTCGATTGACCCCAAGGAGCTTTACCGGTGAAAACCTCGCTGACGTTCACCCCGTTATTCATCGCGATTGCTGCAACTATCGTTCCCCTTGCCCACGCGGCAGACACCCTGGCCGCCGACGGTTTCGTCGAAGGCTCAAGCTTCAAGATCAACGCCCGCAACTACTACATGAACCGCGACCGTCGCGACATTCACACCGATGACAGCAAGGAATGGGGCCAGGGCTTCATCGGGGTATTCGAATCCGGCTACACCCCGGGTACCGTCGGCTTTGGCCTGGACGCCAACGCCATGCTCGGCCTCAAGCTCGACGGCGGTGGCGGTACCGACGGTTCCAGCATCCTGCCCGTAAGCTCCGGCAACGGCAAAGCCCCCGGCTCGTTCTCCACCGCTGGCGCCACCCTGAAAATGCGTGCCTTCGACACCGAACTGAAAGCCGGCGACCTGTTCCTGACTAACCCGGTGATCGCCGGCGGCATGACCCGCATGCTGCCCCAGACCTTCCGTGGCGTGAGCCTGACCAACCACAGCCTGGACGGCTGGATGTTCGAAGGCGGCCAGGCCAGCTTTACCAAGCTCTACAACCAGAGCGGCCACCGGCGCATCGGCACCAGCTACGGCGCATTGCCCAGCGGCGAAGACAGCCAGCACCTGGACTGGGCCGGCGTGTCTTTCAGCGGCCTGCCGGGGCTGACCAGCAACCTGTACGCGTCCGAACTCAAGGACATCTGGAACCAGTACTACTACGACCTGGACTACACCTGGCAACTGAACGAACTGGTCAGCCTCAACCCGGGCCTGCACTACTACCACACCCGGCAAACCGGCAAAGCCCTGCTGGGTGACATCGACAACAACACCTACAGCCTGCATGTCACCGTGGGCGTGGGCAACCACAGCGTCACCGCCGCCTACCAGCGGGTCAACGGCAACACCCCGTTCGACTACATCAGCCAGGGCGACAGCGTTTACTTGGACAACTCCCAGCAATACTCCGACTTCAACGGCCCCAACGAGCGCTCGTGGAAGCTCAAGTACGCCTATGACTTTGTCGGGCTGGGCCTGCCGGGCCTGACCTCGGCGGTGTCGTACATCAGCGGCAAGACCGACCTGACCACGGTCGATCCGCACAGCCGAGGTTATTCGTCCTGGTACAGCGCCGATGGCAAGAACGCCAAGCACTGGGAACGCGACATCGACCTCAAGTATGTGGTGCAAGGCGGCAAGGCCAAGGACCTGGCCGTGCGCCTGCAATGGGCGACCAATCGCGGTGGCAACGGGTACGCAGCAGTGGACCGGGACGTGGATGAGTACCGGGTGATTGTCGATTACCCAATTAACGTTTTTTAACGTCCAGGCTTTCTTTTGCGGCGACGGGTTATTTTTCAGCGCAGGGAACTAAACTGCCAGCATCTTGAATGCCGAAGCCAGCCCCATGAGTCAACGCCGCGCCTTCACCCTGCCTGCACGCCCGGAGCTTTTGCTGATTCTGGGCAGCGGCCTGACTGTCGTACTGATCGTGATCATCGTTGCAGTACTGCTGATACGCGAACACGCCAGCGCCCTGCAGGCGGCCAAGCGTTCCACCAGCAACATCACCCAATTGATCAACGCCGATGTGCTGCGCAACGTCGAACTCTATGACCTGGCGCTGCACGGGCTGACCTCGGCCAGCACCCGCAAGGACTTGCCCGGGATGTCGGCCGAGATCCAGCACATGGTGCAGTTCGACCAGTCCACCGCGGCCCCTTTCAAAGGTGAAGTCCTGCTGCTGGACAAGGCCGGCGCGGTCATCGCCGACTCTTCCACATTGACCCCCACGCCCCGCAGCTTTGCCAACCGTGACTATTTCCTGGTGCACCAACAGAACCCGAATGCCGGCTTGTTCATCAGCCGTCCCTTCAAGATCCGTTGCGAATGCGATCAAGTCTGGCGCATTGCATTCAGCCGCCTCGTCTCCGGGCCCGACGGTGAGTTTGCCGGTGTGGCGGTGGCGACCATGCGCCTGGCGTATTTCGACCAGTTGTTCAACAGCCTCACCATCGGCAGCGGCAGCATAAACCTGCTCAACCGTGACGGCATTCTCCTGGCCCAGCAACCTTTGCTGGAGCGCGACATGATTGATAAAGACCTGAGTGCAAGGGCGAACTTCAAGCGAATCCTGCGCGAAGGCAGTGGCAGTTTCAGCTCTGTCTCCAGCGTTGACGGCACACCACGCCTCTACACGTTCAGCAATGTCGGCACGCTGCCGCTGATTGTGGTGGTGGCGTTGTCCAGCGACGACGTGTTTGCCGCCTGGAAACGCGCCGCCCTGCTGATCAGCGGCGCCACCGGCGTGCTGTGTGTTGGCCTGCTGTGGCTGACCTGGATGCTGCGCCTGGAACTGCGTCGCCGCTATCGCGCCGAAAAAGTGTTGTCTGAGCTGGCGGCCACCGACGCCCTCACCGGGCTGGCCAACCGGCGTACCCTCGACCAGCGCCTGCGCCTGGAATGGGAACGTGCACAACGCTCCGGCGAACCGCTGGCGCTGCTGATGATCGACGTAGACCACTTCAAGGCGTTCAACGACCGGCACGGCCATCAAGGCGGCGATGAGACGTTACGCAACGTGGCCAGGGTGATCGGCAGCAATATTCGTCGCCCTGCCGACCTTGCCGCGCGTTACGGTGGCGAGGAGTTCGCGGTGATTCTGCCGGACACCGACGGCGACGGCGCGAGCACCATTGCCGAACATATCCGCAGCGCGGTAGAGCACTTGCCACCCGCGGACGGGGATGCGCTGTCGGTCACCGTGAGCGTCGGCCTCAGCACCTGGGAAAAGCGCAGCGGCGGCTCAGTCGAAGAACTGCTGCTGACTGCCGACCGGGCGCTGTATGAAGCCAAGTACTCCGGGCGCAACCGGATCGTTCACAGCCAGGCCACATGAGCGGCTTTCAGGAACTACGCTAAAGGCGTCCTCGAAGCAGAAGTACGCCCGATGAGCCCAGGCACCACCCGTCCGACCCGCCCGACCCACCGCCCGGAGCTGCTGCTGATCATCGGGAGTTGCGTCACGGTGCTGCTGATCATCCTGGTGGTCGCGGTGCTGCTGATTCGCGAACACGCCAATACGTTGCAGGCAGCCCAGCGCACGGCCAATAACATCACCCAATTGATTGATGCCGACGTATTACGCAACGTCGAGCTGTACGACTTGTCGATCAAAGGCCTGATCGCCGCCACCGAGCGCAGTGATTTGGCCGGCGTGTCGGCCAGCATCCGCCACCTGGTGCTGTTCGACCGCTCGGAGGCGGCGCCGTACAAGGGAGACATCCTGCTGCTGGACAAGAACGGTGAAGTGATTGCCGACTCGTCGCTGCTGACCCCTGTCGCAGCCAACTTCGCCGACCGTGATTACTTTCATGCCCACCGACAGAATCCCGACCTGGGCCTGTTCATCAGCCGACCGTTCATCGCACGGTGCGTGTGTGACGACCAATGGCGCATTGCATTCAGCCGCCGGGTTTCCGGGCCCGACGGACGGTTCCTTGGGGTGGCCGTGGCGTCCATGCGCTTGTCGTATTTCCAGCAACTGTTCCGCAGCCTGAATATCGGCAACGACAGCACCATCAACCTGATCAACCAGCAAGGCATCCTGTTGGCCCAACAGCCGTTGCTGGAACGGGACATGATCGACAAGGACCTCAGCCAGCGCCCCAATGTCGCGCGCATCCTGCATGACCGCGACGGCAGCTTTCGCGGCACCTCCAGTGTGGACGAAGAGAACCGCCTCTACACCTTCTCTACCGTGGGCAATTTACCGCTGATCGTAGTGGTGGCCTTGTCCACGAATGACATATTCGCGCCCTGGAAGCGCGCCGCGCTGGTGATCAGCGGCGCCACCGGGATTTTGTGCATCGGCCTGCTGTGGCTGACCTGGATGCTCTGCATGGAACTACGCAGGCGTTACCGCGCCGAGCAGGTGCTGTCAGAACTGGCAGCCACCGACGCCCTCACCGGCCTGGCCAACCGCCGCACTCTCGACCAGCGGCTGCGCCTGGAATGGGATCGCGCCCAGCGTTCAGGCGAGCCGTTGACGGTGCTGATGATTGATGTGGACCATTTCAAGGCGTTCAACGACCGGCATGGGCATCAAGCTGGCGACGCGGCATTACGCACGGTGGCGCAGGTTGTCGAGGGCAATATCCGTCGCCCTGCTGACCTGGCGGCCCGCTATGGCGGTGAGGAGTTTGCAGTAGTGCTGCCGCATACCGACGGCCAGGGTGCGTTGTTGATTGCTGACCATATCCGCAGTGGCGTTGAGCATCTGCCACGGGTGGGCGGGGATACCGTGCCGATTACCGTAAGCGTTGGCCTCAGCACATGGACCAAAAAAAGCCGTAGCACACTGGAAGAGTTACTGCTCAGTGCGGATCAGGCGTTGTATGAGGCCAAGCACACCGGGCGTAATCGCATTGTGGATGCACAAACCCTGGCGTAAAAAAAGGCCACCCGAAGGCAGCCTTTAAAAACAAAAGGAAAGAGAGTTGTTACTTACACCGCCGCGACGGGACGCATGTAAGAGATCGGTGCGGTGCTGGCATCTTCGAAGGTCACGACTTCCCAGGCATCTGTCTGTGCAATCAGCTTGCGCAGCAGTTGGTTGTTCAGCGCGTGGCCCGACTTGAAGCCTTTGAACTCGCCTATCAGGCTATTGCCCAGCAGGTAGAGGTCACCGATTGCATCGAGGATCTTGTGCTTCACGAATTCGTCTTCATAGCGAAGGCCGTCTTCGTTCAGTACACCATCCGCGTCGACCACAATGGCGTTTTCAACGCTGCCGCCGAGTGCGAGGTTGTGCTTGCGCAGGTACTCGATGTCACTCATGAAACCAAACGTACGGGCGCGGCTGACTTCTTTTACGAACGAAGTGCTGGAAAAATCCACGCTTGCACTTTGGGTGCGGTCACGGAATACCGGGTGATCGAAATCGATCTCAAAGCTCACTTTGAAGCCTTCGAACGGGACGAAGGTGGCGCGCTTGTCGCCGTCTTCTACTGTCACTTCCCGCAGAATGCGAATGAACTTCTTGGCTGCGTCCTGTTCTTCCAGGCCGGCAGATTGAATCAAGAATACGAAGGGTCCGGCGCTGCCATCCATGATCGGGACTTCGGACGCGGAGAGCTCGACGTAGGCGTTATCGATGCCCAGACCGGCCATGGCCGAGAGCAAGTGCTCCACCGTGTCCACTTTGACGTCACCGTTGACCAACGTGGTCGACATCGTGGTTTCGCCAACATTTTCCGCGCGAGCAGGAATCTGCACCACAGGGTCCAGGTCGGCACGAACAAACACGATGCCGGTGTCGACAGGTGCGGGCTTGAGGGTCAGGTATACCTTCTCCCCGGAGTGCAGACCAACACCTGTGGCACGGATAATATTCTTCAGGGTGCGTTGTTTAATCATGGCTTGGACCGCTTCAGCGCAAATTGCGAACTGGTATCAACAAAGGCTGGCGATAATAGCAGACCAGACCTTTGCTGAACACCAATCACCTTCATAGCCCTGATACATTCCATTAATCGGCCTGACGACGCAGGAATGCCGGGATGTCCAGGTAGTCCAGGTCATCTTGCGGATTCGGGCTACGGGATGCAGCAGCACCGGCCTGGGCCTGGTTGCGCATCACGGTCGGACGATCCAGGTCACGGTAGTTCACAGACGGCAGTTCCTGGCGCGACGGCGCTGGAGCGGCAGCTTGCTGGCTGGCGTGGCTGGTATGGACGGTATTGTCGATGACCTTTACAGGCTTCTCGATTTTTGCACCCAGGCCGGTAGCAACAACGGTCACGTGCAGTTCGTCGCGCATGTCCGGATCGATAACCGTACCGACCTTGACCATGGCGTGCTCGGAAGCGAAGGCTTCGATGATGCTACCCACGTCGGAGTACTCACCCAGGGACAGGTCAGGACCGGCGGTGATGTTCACCAGGATGCCGCGTGCACCTTGCAGGTTCACGTCTTCCAGCAACGGGTTGCGGATGGCCGCTTCAGTGGCTTCACGTGCACGGTTCGGACCGCTGGCGCAGCCAGTGCCCATCATCGCCATGCCCATTTCGCTCATCACGGTACGTACGTCGGCAAAGTCGACGTTGATCATGCCCGGACGCTTGATGATGTCGGAGATACCGCGAACGGCACCGGCCAGTACATCGTCTGCCTTGGCGAAAGCCGACAGGAGGCTGGCGTCCTTACCGAGGATGGTCAGCAGCTTCTCGTTGGGAATGGTGATCAACGAGTCGACGCTTTCGGACAGCAGACGGATGCCTTCATCGGCGATCTGCATGCGTTTGCGACCTTCGAACGGGAACGGACGGGTCACGACGGCAACCGTCAGGATCCCCATTTCCTTGGCCACTTCGGCAATGATCGGCGCAGCACCGGTACCGGTACCACCGCCCATGCCGGTGGTGATGAACACCATGTTGGTGCCTTGCAGCACTTCAGCAATGCGCTCGCGGTCTTCCAGAGCGGCTTGACGGCCGACTTCCGGATTCGCGCCAGCACCCAGGCCCTTGGTCACGGCTGTGCCCAATTGCAGGATGGTGCGTGCACCGATGCTTTTAAGGGCTTGGGCATCAGTGTTGGCGCAGATGAATTCAACGCCTTCAATGTTGCTCTTGACCATGTGGTTGACAGCGTTGCCGCCGCCACCGCCGACGCCGATCACTTTGATGACCGGGCTTGCGGGGATGTTGTCTACGAGTTCGAACATTTTCCCTCTCCTTTCATTTCTCTAGTTTTTTCGCCTACTGCATGCATCTACAACAGTGAAACGGTGTTGCGGTAAATCTTTAGAAATTGCCTTTTACCCAAGCCTGCAACCGCTCGAACAACGGCGCTTTCGCTTCGTCGTCGCTTCTGTAGCTGTCACGGTTGCTCGGGCCCGACAGGGAAATGCCGTCGGTCTGCTTTTGCAGCCCGTACAACAGCAAGCCCACACCGGTGGAATAAATCGGGTTGCGCACCACATCGCCCAGGCCCTTGACGCCATGGGGCACGCCCAGGCGCACCGGCATGTGGAAGATTTCCTCGGCCAGTTCGACCGCGCCTTCCATCTTCGAGGTGCCACCGGTCAGCACGATGCCGGCCGGGATCAAATCTTCGTAGCCACTGCGGCGCAGTTCGGCCTGGATCAGGGTGAACAGTTCGTCGTAGCGCGGCTCGACCACTTCAGCCAACGCCTGGCGCGACAGTTCGCGCGGTGGACGGTCGCCCACGCTCGGCACCTTGATGGTTTCGCCGGCACCGGCCAGCTTGGCCAGGGCACAGGCGTAACGGATCTTGATTTCTTCGGCGTACTGGGTCGGTGTGCGCAACGCCATGGCGATGTCGTTGGTCACCTGGTCACCGGCAATCGGGATCACGGCGGTGTGACGAATCGCACCCTCGGTGAAGATCGCGATGTCCGTGGTGCCGCCGCCGATGTCCACCAGGCACACGCCCAGTTCTTTTTCGTCGTCGGTCAGTACCGAATACGCGGAGGCAAGCTGCTCGAGAATGATGTCGTCGATTTCCAGGCCACAGCGGCGCACGCATTTTTCAATGTTCTGTGCAGCGTTGACGGCGCAGGTCACTACGTGAACCTTGGCTTCCAGACGTACGCCCGACATACCCAGGGGCTCGCGAACGCCTTCCTGGTTATCGATCACATAGTCCTGCGGCAAGGTGTGCAGCACGCGCTGGTCAGCCGGGATCGCCACGGCTTGCGCTGCGTCGAGTACCCGTTCCAGGTCAGCGGCGCTGACTTCGCGGTCGCGAATCGCCACGATGCCGTGGGAATTCAGGCTGCGGATGTGGTTGCCGGCAACGCCGACGAATGCCGAGTGAATCCGGCAACCGGCCATCAGCTGCGCCTCTTCGATGGCGCGCTGGATCGATTGCACGGTGGATTCAATATTCACCACCACGCCCTTCTTCAGGCCCCGGGACGGATGCGTGCCGATTCCGACGATTTCCAGCGTGCCGTCGTCCGCGACCTCGCCTACCAGCGCCACCACCTTGGAGGTGCCGATATCCAGACCGACGATCATTTTGCCGCTTTGCACGTTTGCCATGGGTCCTGCCTCTTCTTAATTCTTCGCGACAGCAGGTTGCGCTGCCGTGGGCGCCGCAGGGGCCCGCCAGCCGACGGCAAGGCCGTTGGCGTAACGCAGGTCGATGCTCGCAATGTTCGTAATCTGTTCTTTCAAGGTCTTTTCATAGATGGCGATAAAACGGCGCATCTTTTCCACCAGGTTGCCGCGTCCCAGCAACAACTCGATGCCCGGGCCGGAACTGCCTGCGCCCGTGGTCAAAAACCAGCTGCCCCGCTCGCGCAATTCCAGTCGCGCAATCGAGAAACCCAACGGCCGCAGCATCTGGCTCAACGCCTGGTACTGCTGCATCACTTGCTGTTGCGCCCGTTGCGGCCCGAACAACTGCGGCAAGTGCTCGTAGTTCGCCACTTCGCGGGGCGCAAACGCCTGGCCCTGGTTGTTCAGCAGCGCACCATCGCCCCAGCGGGCGACGGGCAGTTGCTCTTCCAGGCGGATCGTCACTTGATCCGGCCACACGCGACGTACTTCGGCGTGGGCAATCCATGGCATCTGTTCCAGCTCGGAGCGCATGCCTGCCAGGTCGATGGTGAAGAAGCTCGACGCCACAAACGGGGCGATTCGCTGCTGCACGGCTTGCTGGCTGATGTAGCTCAAGTCACCCTGCACGCTGATCTTGGTGATCGGCCGGTCGGCATACGGCAGCAGGCGCTGGGCGCCTTCATACGTACCGAACCCCAGGGCCACCAGGATCACCGGCCAGAACAGCGCCTTGAGAAAACCAAAGTTGGCTTTCGGCATGCGCGCCGACATCGGCTCTTTAGCCACCATTCGGCTGGCACCACGCGGCACCGGCTTGCGGCCGGGAGCGGGTTGCTGATGACGAAGCGATGCGCCGTTCATGGTCTTAGCCTCGTGGCTCTATGCTTGCGGCCAGGATCGCCAGCACCAACTGCTGGAAATCCAGGCCGGCGGCACGAGCGGCCATGGGTACCAGGCTGTGGTCGGTCATCCCGGGTGCAGTGTTGACTTCCAGGAACCAGAAGTTCCCCTGGTCATCCTGCATCACGTCTGCCCGCGCCCAACCGGCGATACCCAGCGCCTCACAGGCTTTCGCCGTGAGGTCCATCAATTCCTGTTCCTTGGCTGCGTCGAGGCCGCACGGGATCCGGTACTGGGTATCGGAGGCCACATACTTGGCGTCGTAGTCGTAAAAGGTGTGGGGCGTGCCCAATGCGATGGGCGGCAATACCTGGCCACGCAGAGTAGCGATGGTGAACTCGGGACCTTGAATCCACTGTTCCACCAACACTTGCGAATCGTAGGTACTGGCCGCTTTCCATGCGTCAATCAATTCGGCGGCTGAGTTCACTTTAGCCATGCCGATACTGGAGCCTTCATGGGCTGGTTTGACGATCAAAGGCAGGCCCAGTTCCTTGGCTGCAGAAATACAATCGTCTTCGCTGCACAGCACGCTGTGACGCGGGGTCGGAATACCCAGGCTGTGCCACACCTGCTTGGTGCGCAACTTGTCCATGGCCAGCGCCGAAGCGAGGATGCCGCTGCCGGTGTAGGGAATGCCCAGGCATTCGAGAAGGCCCTGCATGCTGCCGTCTTCACCGCCGCGGCCGTGAAGAATGATAAAGGCGCGGTCAATCTTCTCGGCCTGCAGGCGCGACAGCAAGTCATCGCCCACGTCGATGCCAAACGCATTCACACCGCCACTTTGCAGCGCTTGCAGCACGGCATTGCCGGACTTCAGCGACACTTCACGCTCCGCGCTCTTGCCACCGAACAGCACCGCAACCCGGCCGAAGTCGGCAGGTTGGATGGTGGAGAACAGCGAGCCGTAGTCAGTGGTCATTTGGACTTCCCCTGCGCAGCGGCAAACAGCGGGCTTGCCAGCAATTTAGGGGCGAGGCCGCCGATGTCACCGGCACCCTGGCACAGCAGGATGTCGCCGGCACGCAGCAGCGGCTTGACGATCGGTGCGAGGTCTACACCACGCTCAATGTAGATCGGGTCCAGTTGGCCCCGTTGGCGGATGCTGTTGCACAGCTTGCGGCTGTCGGCACCCGGGATCGGCTCTTCACCGGCCGGGTAGACTTCCATCAGCAGCAACACGTTGGCGTCAGCCAGTACATTCACGAAATCGTCGTACAGGTCGCGCGTACGGCTGTAGCGATGCGGCTGGTACACCATCACCAGGCGGCGCTCAGGCCAGCCACCGCGTACAGCCTTGATCACCGCAGCGACTTCGGTCGGGTGGTGGCCGTAGTCGTCCACCAGCATCACGCTGCCGCCGTCTACCGGCAGTTCGCCGTAGACCTGGAAGCGGCGACCCACGCCGGCAAAACCCGACAGGCCTTCGACGATGGCTTCATCGCTGACGCCTTCGTCAGAGGCGATGCAGATGGTCGCCAGGGAGTTGAGTACGTTGTGGTTGCCCGGCATGTTCACCGAGACATCCAGCGGCTCGCGGTCCGGGCGCAGCACGGTGAAGAAGGTCTGCATGCCCTGCTGGCGCACATTGATTGCACGCACATCGCAGTCTTCGCTGAAGCCGTAGGTCACGGTAGGACGCTTGACCAGCGGCAGGATTTCGCGCACCACCGGATCGTCCAGGCACACCACGGCCAACCCGTAGAACGGCAGGTTGTGCAGGAACTCGACGAAGGTTTTCTTCAGTTTGTTGAAGTCACCGTCGTAGGTCGCCATGTGGTCGGCGTCGATGTTGGTCACCACGGCCACCAGCGGTTGCAGGTGCAGGAAGCTGGCGTCGCTTTCATCGGCTTCGGCGATCAGGTAACGGCTGGTGCCCAGCTGCGCATTGGTACCGGCTGCATTCAGGCGGCCACCGATGACGAACGTCGGGTCCAGGCCACCGGCGGCGAACACCGAGGCGATCAGGCTGGTGGTGGTGGTCTTGCCATGGGTACCGGCAACGGCGATGCCGTGGCGGTAGCGCATCAGCTCGGCCAGCATCTCGGCACGCGGCACCACGGGAATACGGCGCTCAAGGGCGGTGGCCACTTCCGGGTTGGAGGTGTTCACGGCACTGGAGACCACCAGCACGTCGGCTTCGGCAGCGTTCTCGGCTCGGTGGCCGATAAAGATTTTCGCGCCAAACGATTCCAGGCGTTCAGTGACCGGCGACATTTTCAGGTCGGAGCCGGACACTTGGTAACCCAGGTTAAGCAACACTTCGGCGATGCCGCACATGCCCACGCCGCCGATGCCGACAAAGTGGATGCGACGGATGCGGCGCATTTCCGGTTGCGGCATGGCTTTCTGATTCTCAACCATGGGCCACCTCCAGGCAGATATCGACCACGGTGCGGGTTGCGTCAGGTTTGGCCAGGCGGCTTGCGGTGCTCGCCATGCTGTTCAGTCGTTCCGGTTGCATCAAAACCTCGGTCAGGCGTGCGGCCAAATCGGCGGCGCCAGTCGTTCTTTGCGGCAGCAGGAAGGCAGCGCCCTCCCCGGCCAAATATTCGGCGTTGCGGGTCTGGTGATCGTCGATCGCGTGGGGCAAAGGCACCAGCAAGGACGGCAGACCGGCGGCGGCCAGTTCACTGACGGTCAACGCACCTGCGCGACAGACCACCAGGTCGGCCCAGCCATAGGCTTGGGCCATGTCTTTGATGAAGGGCTGCACATTCGCCTCCACACCCGCATCGCGGTAGCGCGTGGCGGTCACTTCATCGTGGTTCTTGCCGGCCTGATGGAAGATCTCCGGGCGCAGCTCCACGGGGAGTTGCGACACCGCTTCAGGCAGCAATTTGTTCAACGGTTCGGCGCCCAGGCTTCCGCCCAGGATCAACAGGTGCGCCTTGCGACCGGCCAATGGCTGGCGGGCAATGCCCATGAACAGCTCGGTACGCACCGGGTTGCCGGTGGTGCGCAGTTTGTCTGCGGCGCCAAAGGTTTTCGGAAATGCCTCGCACACCCGGGCAGCCAAGGGCACCAGCAAGCGGTTGGCGGTGCCGGCCACGGCGTTTTGCTCGTGGACGATCACCGGCACGCCGGCGAGTTTTGCCGCGACGCCGCCGGGGCCGGTCACGTAGCCACCAAAGCCCAGCACGCACACCGGCTTCACTTCTCGGATCACCTTGCGCGCTTGCCACACCGCCTTGAGCAACACGAACGGCGCCTTGAGCAGGGACAATTTGCCCTTGCCACGCAAGCCGGTGACGTTGATCAAATGCAGTGGCAAGCCGGCATTCGGGACCAGGTCATTTTCAATGCCGCGAGGCGTGCCGAGCCAATGCACGGTGTAGCCACGGTTCTGGAATTCGCGGGCACAGGCCAGCGCCGGGAACACGTGCCCACCGGTGCCGCCTGCCATGATCAGCACGTTAGCGCCCATGGTTCGGCTCCTCGGCGAAGTCACTTTCGCTGAACTCCATCTCTTCGCTGCCCAGGTGGGTTCGACTCTCCCACTCGATGCGTAGCAATAACCCGAGACAGGCGCAGCAAATCACCAACGAACTGCCGCCGTAACTGAGGAACGGCAAGGTCAGGCCCTTGGTCGGCAGCAGGCCGACGTTCACCCCGATGTTGATCAGGAACTGGCCGATCCACAGGAACGCCAGGCCGTACGCGACGTAGGCCGCAAAAAACTGTTTGGCTTTTTCGGCCCACAAGCCGATGTACATGGCCCGCACACAGACGAACACGAACAGCGCGACGGTGCACAGCGAACCAACCACGCCCAGCTCTTCGGCAAGTACCGAGAACACGAAGTCGGTGTGCGCTTCCGGCAGGTAGAACTGCTTCTGCACACTGTTGCCCAGGCCCACGCCCAGCCACTCGCCGCGACCGAAGGCGATCAACGCCTGGGTCAACTGGTAGCCGGAACCGAACTGATCGGACCACGGGTCGGTAAAGGTAATCAGACGAGCCATCCGGTAGGGTTGCGCCTGCACCAGAATCGTCACGGCGGCCACCGCCAGCACCACCATCAAGGTGAAACGGAACAGGCCCACGCCCCCGAGGAACAGCATCGCCGCCGCCGCCCCCATCATCACGACGGTGGCACCGAAGTCCGGCTCCATCAGCAACAGCCCGGCCATGGGCAACAGCACGATGAACGGCTTGAAGAAACCCATCCAGCTTTCGCGTACTTCTTTCTGGCGCCGCACCAGGTAACCGGCGAGGTAGATCACCACGAACACCTTGGCGATTTCCGACGGCTGCACGTTGAACGCGCCGAAACCGATCCAGCGCATCGAACCGTTCACCTCACGCCCGATGCCGGGCAGGATCACCATCACCAACAGGCCGAATGCGCCCACCAGCATCAGCCAGCCCAGGCGTTGCCAGGTGGCGATCGGGATCATCATGGTGACGATGCACGCGCCGAGGCCGATCACCAGGTACACCAGGTGGCGGATCATCATGTAAAGGGTGTTGCCCGATTGCACCGCAGCCACTTCCGAGGACGCCGAGGTGATCATCACCAGGCCCAGGCCCAGCAGCGCGAGGCAACCGGCGAGCATCGGGAAATCCAGGTCGATACCGCGCCCGGTAATGAGCGGCGACGGGTACGGCTTGATGATGTTCCGAAAATTGATACTCATGCCAAGGCCTCCACGGCGCGGGCGAACAGCTGGCCGCGCTCTTCGTAGTTCTTGAACATGTCGAAACTGGCACAGGCGGGCGACAGCAGCACCACGTCACCCGGCTGGGCTAGGGCTTTGGACTGGGCGATGGCGTCGTCCAGCGATTGCGCACGCACCTGCGGTACGGCGTCGCCCAGGGCATCGGCGATCAGCCCGGAATCACGGCCCATCAACACCACGGCGCGGCAGTTGGCAGCGACCGGGCCTTTAAGGTCCTTGAAGTCGGCGCCCTTGCCGTCGCCACCGGCGATCAGCACGACCTTGCCTTGAATGTCGGCCCCCAAACCTTCGATGGCAGCGAGCGCCGCACCGACGTTGGTGGCCTTGGAATCGTTGTAATAGCCGACGCCGTCGAGGTCGCGAACCCACTGGCAGCGATGCTCAAGCCCGGCAAAGGTGCGCAGGGCCGACAGCATGGCGTCGAACGGCAAACCGACCGCATGGCCAAGCGCCAATGCAGCCAGGGCGTTGGCCTGGTTATGGGCGCCACGGATTTTCAGTTCGCGCACCGGCATCAGGTTCTGGAATTCGAAGGCCAGGTATTTCTCGCCGTTCTCTTCCCGAAGGCCGAAGGCCTTGAAGTCAGGTTTGTTGAGGCCGAAGGTCCAGCACGGCAAACCTTCGCCGATCAATGGACGGCTCAGGGCATCCTGACGGTTGACCACCACTTGCCGCGCACCACGGAAGATCCGGTGCTTGGCCAGGTGATACGCCGGCAGGCCGCTGTAGCGGTCCATATGGTCTTCGCTGACGTTCAGCACGGTGGCCACTTCAGCGTTGAGCTGGTCGGTGGTTTCCAGCTGGAAGCTTGACAGTTCCATCACGTACAGCTCGATATCGTCGCGGAGCAAGTCCAGCGCCGGAGTGCCGAGGTTGCCGCCCACCGCCACACGCTTGCCGGCCGCAGCCGCCATTTCGCCCACCAGGGTGGTCACGGTGCTTTTTGCGTTGGAGCCGCTGATGGCCACAATCGGCGCCTTCGCGTTACGCGCGAACAGCTCGATGTCGCCGGACAACTTCACACCACGGGCCGCAGCCGCTTGCAGCGCCGGAGTCGCGAGCGCTAAACCCGGGCTCACGTAGAGCTCGTCGGCACGGCACAGAAACTCGACATCCAGCTCGCCACAACGCACTTCCACGTGCGGGTAGTCACGGCGCAGCGTGACCAGCTCCGGTGGATTTCCCCGCGTGTCGGCCACGGCAAACGACGTGCCCCGGTTCGCCAGGAAGCGAACCAGGGACATGCCGCTCTTGCCGAGGCCGACAACGATGCGGAAGTGGTCTGAAGCGATCAGGGACACTCGTTTCTACCTCAGTTTCAGGGTGGCAAGGCCGACCAGCACCAGAATCACGGTGATAATCCAGAAACGGACAATCACCCGCGGCTCAGGCCAGCCCTTGAGTTCAAAGTGGTGGTGAATCGGCGCCATGCGAAACACCCGGCGCCCGGTCAATTTGAAGGAGGCAACCTGAATCACCACCGACAGGGTTTCCATCACGAACACACCGCCCATGATGAACAAAACGATTTCCTGGCGGACGATCACCGCGATGGTGCCCAGCGCCGCGCCCAGCGCCAGTGCGCCGACGTCGCCCATGAAGACTTGCGCCGGGTAGGTGTTGAACCACAGGAAGCCCAGGCCGGCCCCGATCAAGGCGCCGCAAAACACAATCAATTCACCCGCGCCCGGTACATATGGGATCAACAGGTATTCAGCGAATTTCACGTTACCCGACAGGTAGCAGAAGATGCCGAGCGCGCCGCCCACCATCACCGTTGGCATGATCGCCAGGCCGTCGAGGCCGTCGGTCAGGTTGACCGCGTTGCTGGAGCCCACGATCACAAAGTAGGTGAGTACCACGAAGCCAACGCCCAACGGGATGCTGGCGTCCTTGAGCATCGGGATGATCAGGGTGGTCTCGACCGCGCTTGGCGCAGTCGTATAAAGAAAGATCGCCGCCGCCAGGCCAAACACCGATTGCCAGAAATACTTCCAGCGGCTTGGCAGCCCCTTGGAGTTCTTCTCGATCACCTTGCGGTAGTCATCCACCCAGCCGATGGCGCCGAACAGCAGGGTCACCAGCAGCACGGTCCAAACGTAGCGGTTATGCAGGTCAGCCCACAACAGCGTGCTGATGCCGATGGACGACAGGATCAACGCACCGCCCATGGTCGGGGTGCCGGACTTGGAGAGGTGCGACTGCGGGCCGTCGTTGCGCACGGATTGGCCGATCTGCAGGTTTTGCAGGGTGCGGATCATCCATGGCCCGAGGAACAGCGACAATGACAGCGCGGTCAGCACACCCAGGATCCCGCGCAGGGTCAGGTACTGAAAGACCGCGAAGCCTTTGTGGAACTGTTGCAGATACTCAGCCAGCAGCAGCAGCATTAATGTTTCTCCGTACTTGAGCCACACAAGGCCGCGACGACGTTTTCCATCACCGCGCTGCGCGATCCCTTGATCAAAATAGTGGTGTGTTTGTCTTGTTCAGCCGCGTTCAGCGCATGGATCAGCTCGGCCTGGCTGGCGAAATGCCTGGCGCCCGGCCCAAAGGTGTTTATGGCATGGCGCATGTCCGGCCCAACGCCGTATAAAGCGTCGACCTTGCCAGCGGCATACGCGCCGACTTCACGGTGAGACTGTTCGGCCCACTCGCCCAGTTCGGCCATATCACCCAGCACCAGCACCTTGCGACCGGCGAAACCGGTCAACAGGTCGATCGCGGCGCAGATCGAGGACTGGTTGGCGTTGTAAGTGTCATCGATCACACGCATGCCGTTGCTCGCCAGTTGCGCGGCGGTGCGGCCCTTGACCGGTTGCACGGCGCCAAGGCCGGTGGCGATGCCAAACAACGACACGCCCAGCGCATGGGCGGCAGCGGCGGCGGCCAGGGCGTTGGCAACGTTGTGGTTGCCCAGCAGGTTCAGTTGTACGTGCTCCTCACCTTGCGGTGTGTGCAGGGTGAAGGCCGGGCAGCCACGGGCGTCGACCGTGATAGTCGAGGCATGGAAATCGGCAGCGGCGTTGTGCACCGCGAAGCTCAAGACCTTGCGACCGGCGGCACGTACGCGCCAGGTTTCGAAGGCTTTGTCGTCAAGGTTCAGCACCGCAGTCCCGGAGGCGTCCAGGCCTTCAAGGATTTCGCCCTTGGCTTCGACGATCTTTTCAGGGCCGCCAAACTCGCCGACGTGGGCGGTACCGGCGTTGTTGATCACCGCGACGTGAGGCTTGGTCATGGCGACGGTGTAGGCGATTTCGCCGATGCGCGAAGCACCCAACTCGATAACAGCCGCCGTGTGTTCCGGGGCCAGTTCGAGCAAAGTCAGCGGAGCGCCGAAGTCATTGTTCAGGTTACCGCGAGTCGCCAGCACCGGGCCGCGCGTGCGCAGGATGCCAGCCAGCAATTCCTTGACCGTGGTTTTGCCGCTGGAGCCGGTGATAGCCGCAACGGGCTGGGTGAAGGCCGCACGGTTCAGCGCGCCCAGTTGGCCGAGGGCCAGGCGGGTGTCGGCTACCTGCAACTGCGGCAGCGGCGAGTCAGCGACTTCGCGCTGCACCAACGCACCCACAGCGCCTTTGGCGGCGACGTCGTTCAGGTAGTCATGGCCATCAAACGATGGGCCAGCCAAGGCGACAAACAGTTGCCCAGGCGTGATCGTCCGGCTGTCGATGCTCACGCCGTCAAAGCTGCAATCAGCCGACAAGACGCGGGCCGACAGCACTTGAGTGAGCTCGCTGAATTTGAGCGCTTTAAGCATGGGCCACCTCCCACGCGGTCAAGGCGTGATCGGCCTCGACCAGATCGGAGAAAGCGTGGCGTTCGCCGTTGATTTCCTGGTAGTCCTCGTGGCCTTTACCGGCCAGCACTACCACGTCGTCAGCACTCGCGCTGGCGATCAGTTGGGCGATGGCTGCTCCGCGACCGGCAACAAAAGTGACCTTGGACGCATCGTTAAAGCCGACACGAATGTCATCGAAAATCTGGCTTGGGTCTTCGCTGCGCGGGTTGTCGTCCGTGACCAGCACACCGTCGGCCAGGCGCTCGACGATTTCAGCCATCAGCGGGCGCTTGCCGCGATCGCGGTCACCGCCACAGCCGAACAGGCACAGCAACTTGCCCTTGGCGTGGGGACGCAGGGCCAGCAGGACTTTTTCCAGAGCATCCGGCGTGTGGGCGTAATCGACCACCACCAGCGGCTGGGTACCGCCGCCAAGGCGCTGCATGCGACCGGCCGGGCCTTCGAGCTTCGGCAACACCCGCAGGATTTCGTCGAGGGCGTAATCCAGGCCGAGCAACGCGCCGATGGCGGCCAATACGTTGCTCAGGTTGAAACGCCCGAGCAAGGTGCTGCGCAAATGGTGCTCGCCCTGCGGCGTGACCAGGGTGGCGCGCACGCCTTCGTCATCAAAGGTGGCTTCGCGGCAATACAGGTAGGCGCTGGAATCTTCCAGGCTGTAGCTGATCAGGCGACCATCACCTTTCGCAGCGGCCAACTGGCGACCGAATTCATCGTCCAGGTTGACCACTCGGCACTTCAGGTCATTCCAGGCAAACAGCCGGGCCTTGGTGGCGGCGTACGCCTCCATGGTGCCGTGGTAATCCAGGTGATCGCGGGACAGGTTGGTCATCACCGCCACGTCGAATGCCAAGGCGGTAACGCGGCCCTGGTCCAGACCGTGGGAGGAGACTTCCATGGCAACCGCCTTGGCACCGGCCTTTTTCAGGTCGGCCAGGGTCGCCTGCACGGCAATCGGGTTCGGCGTGGTGTGCAGGCCGCTTTGCAGCGCGCCGTAGAAACCGGTGCCCAGGGTGCCGACGATGCCGCAGTGCTGGCCCAGCAGGTCGAGTGCCTGGGCGACCAGTTGGGTCACGCTGGTCTTGCCGTTGGTGCCGGTCACGCCCACCAGGTTCAGGTGACGGCTCGGGTCGCCATAAAAGCGCCCGGCGATGTCGGAGAGTTGCGCCGCCAGGCCCTTGACCGGAATCAACGGCACGTCGGTGATCGGCAGCACGGTGGCGCCTTCCACTTCATAGGCCACTGCCGCGGCGCCGCGCTTCAATGCGTCGGCGATATGGTCGCGCCCGTCGAACTTGCCACCCGGCACCGCCAGGAACAGGTCACCGGCACGCACATTACGGCTGTCGAGGGTCAACTCGCGAATCAGCAGATCGCGGCCAGCGTGGGCAAAAATCTTGTTCAGGCTAAGAGACATCAGCCGCGCCCTCCATTGGCTTTTACAGCAGCGGCCGGCGGTCCGGCGTTCGCTTGCTGGGTCGTCGGCAGGTTGTCCGGCGTGATGTTCATCAGGCGCAGAGTCCCGGACATCACCTTGCTGAACACCGGCGCCGATACCAGGCCACCGAAGTAACCGGCCTTGCTTGGCTCATCAATCACTACGACGATGGCGTAACGCGGATCGCTCATCGGACCGAAGCCTGCGAACAGCGAACGGTAGGAGTTTTCGGCGTAGCCCTTGGTGCCCACGGCGGTTTTACGCGCGGTACCGGACTTGCCTGCCACGTGATACGCCGGCACCTGGGCACGGAATACGCCACGCGGTGCTTCGATCACTTGTTGCAGCATGCCTTGCATGGTCTTGGCGACGTTTTCCGGGATCACCTGGGTCGCAGGCGGTGCCTCGTCGAGGTGGATCAGGCTCAACGGCACCATGCGGCCGTTATTGGCCAACACCGAGAAGGCGTGGGCCAGCTGGATGGCGGTTACCGACAGGCCATAACCGTACGAAAGCGTTGCGGTCTCGGCCTTTTTCCAGTCACGGTAGTTCGGCAGGTTGCCCACACGTTCGCCCGGGAAGTCCAGGCCGGTGGGTTGCCCCAGGCCGACTTTTTGCGCGAGGTGGTAGATGGCTTCGCCGCCGATATCGAAGGCAACTTTACTCATGCCCACGTTACTGGAGTTGATCAGGATGCCTGTCAAATCCAGCACCGGACCTTCAGAGCGGGACACGTCACGAATGGTGTATTTGCCCAACTGCAGGGTACCCGGGTAAACCTCGACCTTGTCGGCCGGCTTCCAGCGCCCGGTTTCCAGGGCGGCACTCATGGAGATGGCTTTCATGGTCGAACCCGGCTCGAACACGTCGATCATGGCGCGGTTGCGCATCATCGCCGGTTGCAGGTTGCGACGGTTATTGGGGTTGTAGGTCGGCTGGTTGACCATGGCGAGAATCTCGCCGGTCTTCACGTCCATGATCACCAGGCTGCCGGCTTTTGCACCATTCTCGATGATCGCGTTACGCAACTCGCGGTTGGCCAGGTATTGCAGGCGCAGGTCAATCGACAACGCCAAGGGCTTACCGGCCTTGGCGTTTTTGGTGACCTGGACATCCTTGATCAGTCTGCCGCGCCGATCCTTGATGACCTGTCGTTTGCCGGGAACCCCGGCCAGCCATTCGTCGTAGGCGAGTTCTACGCCTTCACGACCGTGATCATCAATGTCGGTGAAACCCACCATATGGGCAGTGGTTTCACCAGCCGGGTAGAAACGCCGAAATTCCTCGATGCCGTAGACACCGGGGACTTTAAGGTCGAGTACTTGCTGGCCCTGTTCAGGGGTGAGCCCGCGAACCAGGTAGATGAATTCTTTGTTGGCCTGGGCTTCGAGGCGTTCGCTCAGGGCTTTGGGGTCCTGGCCCAGGGCTGCCGCCAGTTCCGGCCACTTGTCCTTGGCGGTCTGCATTTCCTTGGCATTGGCCCACAGGGTGGTCACCGGCGTACTGACGGCCAGAGGCTCGCCGTTACGGTCGGTGATCAGGCCGCGGTGCGCAGGAATCGGGATATGACGCAGGCTGCGGGCATCGCCCTGGCCGATCAGGAAGTCACGGTCCACCACTTGCAAGTCGATAATCCGCCAGGCAATCGCGCCCACCATCAGTGCCAGCAACCCCAGCACGACACGGAAACGCCATGGGTAGAGTGCGCCCTCAAGTTTCATCATGGCGCCACCATGCGAACTTCTGCAGCGCCCGGAATGTGCATCTTCAGTTGTTCAGTGGCCAGCACTTCGATGCGGCTGTGGGCGGTCCAGGTGCTTTGCTCGAGGATCAACCGGCCCCACTCCGCCTGCGCCTTGTCGCGCACGCTCAATTCCCCGTACAGGGTATTGAGCAGTTGACGGTTGTAGTGGGCGCTGTAGGACACCGCAATCGCGGACACCAGCACGCCAACAAACAACAGCAACATAAAGAAGCTGCCGCCCGGAAGGGGCTTGGCGAAAAGCTTGCTCACCGCAACTTCTCCGCAACGCGCATGACAGCGCTACGGGAACGTGGGTTGGCCTTGAGTTCGGCTTCGGAAGCGAACTGCGCTTTGCCATGGATTTTGATTTTCGGCACAAAGGCTTCGTAACGTACCGGCAGGTTGCGCGGCAGGTTGTCGGATTCGCCCTTGACCAGACGACGCATGAACAATTTGACGATGCGGTCTTCCAGGGAGTGGAAGCTGATCACCACCAGGCGACCGCCCACTTCCAGCGCTTCCAGAGCGGCTTCGAGGCCGGCTTCCAGATCGCCCAATTCGTTGTTGACGTGAATGCGCAGGCCCTGGAACGCACGGGTAGCCGGATTCTTGCCCTTTTCCCACGCAGGGTTGGCGACTTTCAGCACTTCAGCCAAGTCAGCGGTGCGTTCAAACGGCTGGATTTCCCGGCGCTCGACCACGGCGCGCGCCATACGGCCGGCGAAGCGTTCTTCGCCGTATTCCTTGAACACACGGGTGATTTCTTCGTGGGGTGCGGTGGCGATGAACTGCGCGGCGCTGACGCCGCGGCTTGGGTCCATGCGCATGTCCAGCGGGCCGTCGTTCATGAAACTGAAGCCGCGCTCCGGGTCGTCCAGCTGCGGCGAAGACACGCCCAGGTCCAGCAGGACCCCGGCCACCTTGCCCGCCATGCCGCGTTCGGCGACTTCCGCGCCGAGCTCGGCAAAGCTGCGCTGCACAACGACAAAGCGGCCGTCTTCGGCCGCTAGCGCTTGCCCGGTGGCAATCGCTTGAGGGTCTTTGTCGAACCCGAGGAGCTTACCGTCCGAACCAAGCTGGCTGAGGATCAGCCGACTGTGCCCGCCCCTGCCGAAGGTGCCATCCAAATAGCAGCCATCCGCGCGTACGGCGAGAGCCTCAACGGCTTCGTCAAGCAGTACGGTGATGTGGTTAAAGCCGCTATCAATAGTCACAGGATCAAATCACGCAGTTCATCAGGCATGGCGCCCGGTTGTTGAATAGCAGCCAGGTCAGCTGCAGAAACAGCATCCCAGGCATCTTCGTCCCACAATTGGAACTTGTTCAGTTGGCCTACCAGCATTGCGCGCTTGTCGAGCTTGGCGTATTCGCGCAGACGCGGCGGAACCAGGAAACGACCACTGCCATCGAGTTCGAGGTCGACGGCATTACCAATCAGCAAACGCTGCAGGCGGCGGTTTTCTTCACGCAGTGAAGGCAGCGCGCGCAACTTGGTTTCAATCAGTTCCCACTCGTCGAGCGGGTAAACACATAAACAAGGGTCAACGGCATCGATGGTGATGATTAACTGTCCGGAACTTCGCGAAATGAGCTCGTCACGATACCGGCTCGGCATGGCGAGACGGCCTTTTGCATCGAGACTGATAGCGTTAGCTCCGCGAAACACAGATGCGTTTCTCCAAATTTTAGCGTTTTACGTTCAAAAAACCCACTTTGTGCCACTTTCCGCCACTTGCGCACACTATAGGAATGCGCCCACCACACCGTCAAGGCGCGGATTCAAGGAAAAGCCTTACAGAACGGAGATTTAGGAGAGTAAAGGGAGGAGAAACGAGAGTTCGACGGCGATTTTGACTCAACAACGCCAAATAGCTCAAAGAGCTGGGGCTTAAAGTTAAAGTGATTTATTAAGAGTAAGATTTTTTCGGTATTACGAAGACGCATCTGCTAATGATTCTGCAGGGAGGGATTCTCGCGTTACTACCAGGTTCCTGCCCGAGATTCGGACAGGAGGAAAAAAGGTGGAGAGTCGATCTGTAAGCCGGGTTCTGTCTTGAACAGTCATTCGTCTACGATGGCCATCACTGGACATCTTTAGCAACCTACCCGGTCCCAGCGCGGGCCACGCCTTGGGACCCTATTTGGTCTTGCTCCAAGTGGGGTTTACCTAGCCACGAACTGTTGCCAGTCGTGCGGTGCGCTCTTACCGCACCTTTTCACCCTTACCGGTACCGAAGTACTTAGGCGGTTATTTTCTGTGGCACTTTCCGTAGGCTCACGCCTCCCAGGCATTACCTGGCACTTCGCCCTATGGAGCCCGGACTTTCCTCCCCCCCCTAATTTTCATAGAGGGCAGCGACTGTCCAATCGACTCTCCGCCGCGCAGGTTAACGGCACGGAGGCGTTAGAACAAGTATTAAAAGACACTAATGCCATCATGTTCAGACGGAGTGCAGGTTGGAACCCGGAACTATTCGCCCTTTTGTTTATCCAGCGCGACTTGATACAGGACGTTCTTGCGTACACCGGTGATTTCCGCCGCCAGGGCAGCCGCGCGTTTCAATGGCATTTCCTTGAGCAGCAGGTCAAGAACGCGCATTGCCTCACTGCCCACTGCATCTTCGCTTTCCGGCGCCGACCACCCGGCTACCAGGACCACGCATTCCCCGCGCTGTTGATTGCTGTCACCTTCGACGAACGCACGCAGCTCTTGCAGTGGCAAGCCCTTGAGGGTTTCGAAGGTCTTGGTGATCTCCCGCGCCAACAGCGCCAGGCGATCACCGCCGAACACCAACTCCATGTCTTGCAGGCATTCAAGGATGCGGTGCGGGGCTTCGTAGAAGATCAATGTGCGCGGTTCTTCCTTCACCAACTCCAGGCGCGCCCGCCGCCCTACAGCCTTGGCCGGCAGGAAACCCTCGAAAATAAAACGGTCCGATGGCAAACCCGCTGCGGACAATGCCGCAATCAGCGCGCACGCTCCCGGAACAGGCACTACATTGATACCAGCGGCCCGTGCCTGGCGAACCAAGTGGTAGCCGGGGTCGGAAATCAGCGGCGTGCCCGCATCCGAGATCAGCGCCACATCGTCGCCCGCCAACAAACGGGTGATGAAACGACTGCCTTCTTCGCGTTCGTTATGTTCGTGGCACGCAGCCAGGGGGGTCGGAATGCCAAAATGTTGCATCAACCGCTGGGAGTGCCGGGTGTCTTCGGCGGCGATCAGTTTTACGTCGCGCAACACTTTCAATGCTCGCGCACTGATGTCGTCCAGGTTGCCAATGGGCGTCGCCACGACAAAAAGCGAGCCTGCAGTGGAATTCAAAGGACCTGGAGCAGTCAAAGCGCACACCTCGATGATTGGCAAAAGGCACATTGTAGCGCGTAGACGCCTGGAAAATATGCCCTCCGGGCAGGCTCCATTTCAGTCATCTGCAGGGTCTTGCAACATTTACACGACCTAAATAGACGGTTTCACGCCAGTAACATCGCGCCCCGGCCAGTGCTTGGGTACAATTCCACGCTAATTTGATCGGTATCAGGAACACTTACATGATCGCTTGCCTGCGGCTGTTCTCTGCCCTCTGCCTCGCTGCCCTGTTGGCGGCTTGCGCCAGCTCGCCCTCGTCCAGCCTTGGCGACCTCCCCCGGACCCCGGATGCCAGCATCGAGCAACTGCTCGAGCAGGCGACTTCGGCCAAGACTCCGGAAAAAGCCGCGCTGTTGCGCTTGAGTGCGGCAGACCTGGCGTACCACCAAAACAATCCGGCACGCTCGGCGCAGATTCTTGCCCAAGTGCCACTGGATGCCCTGAAGCCGGCGGCGCAGGTTTTTGCCAGCACCCTCTCGGCCGAACTGGCGATGGCCCGCAACCAGCCCAAGGCGGCGTTGACAGCGCTGAACCACCCAAGCCTGCAGAGCCTGAAGGAGCTGCCGCCCGAACAGCAGATCCGTACTGGCACCGTGCATGCCCGCGCCTATGAAGCCGACGGCCAGACCCTGGCCGCCGCCCGCGAGCGCGTCGCCATGGCCCCGCTGCTCTCCGGTGATGCTTACAACAGCAACCACGAAGCCATCTGGGCATTGATTGCCGCCCTGCCTGCCGAGCAGTTGCAAGCCAGCGGCAACCCGACGCTGGACGGCTGGATCAGCCTGGCCCAGGCAGTCAAGGGTGCCGGCACCCTGGAACAACAGCAGGCCGCCATCGACACCTGGCGCGCCCAGAACCCGGGCCACCCGGCGGCCTCGCAACTGCCGCAGCCGCTGACCAAGCTCAAGGAGCTGGCCAGCCAGCCGCTGAACAAGATTGCCCTGCTGCTGCCACAGGAAGGCCCGCTGGCGGGCGTCGCCAAGGCGCTGCGCGAAGGCTTCATGGCCGCGCACTACCAGGCTGAACAAGCCGGGCAGAAGCCGCCGGTGATCGAGTTCTACGACAGCTCGCGCCTGACCTCCATCGACGACTTCTACGCCAAGGCCCAGGCCGCCGGCGTGCAACTGGTGGTCGGCCCGCTGGAGAAACCGCTGGTCAAGCAACTCAGCGCTCGCCCGCAACTGCCAATTACCACCCTGGCCCTGAACTACAGCGAAGCCGACCAGAACCCGGCGCAACTGTTCCAGTTTGGCCTGGCTGCTGAAGACGAAGCCCGCGAAGTGTCCCGCCGCGCCCGCGCCGACGGCCTGCACCGCGCTGCCGCCATGGTGCCGAAAGGCGAATGGGGCGAACGCGTGTATAAAGCCTTCCGTCAGGATTGGGAAGCCAACGGCGGCACCGTGGTAGGCGTCGAATACGTTGATCAGCCGGTAGCCCTGGCCCAACAGATCGCTGACCTGTTCCAGCTACGCAAAAGTGAAGGCCGGGCCAAGAGCCTGCAAAGTACCGTAGGTACCGATGTTTCCGCCCAGCCATCGCGCCGCCAGGACATCGAGTTCATCTTCCTGGCCGTCACCCCGCAACTGGCCCAACAGATCAAGCCGACCCTGAACTTCCAATATGCCGGTGATGTGCCGGTGTACGCCACGTCCCACGTGTTCAGCGCCAGCGGCGACAAGAACCAGTACCTGGACATGACCAACGTGATGTTCTGCGAGACCCCTTGGTTGCTCAACACCACCGACCCGCTGCGCAACCAGGTCGCCGCCCAGTGGCCGCAAGCCAACGGCAGCCTCGGTCGCCTGTACGCAATGGGGGTTGATGCCTACCGCCTGGCGCCGCGCCTGGGGCAACTCAAGGCGCTGCCGGATACTCGCGTTGACGGCTTGTCCGGCAACCTGGGCGTCAGCGCCAACCAGCGCGTTAATCGCCAGATGCCATGGGCGAAGTTCGTTGGCGGCGAGATCCAGCGCCTGCCTGACACCCCACGCTGATGCC
Organism: Pseudomonas sp. Bout1; assembly: GCF_034314165.1. Classification (GTDB taxonomy): domain Bacteria; phylum Pseudomonadota; class Gammaproteobacteria; order Pseudomonadales; family Pseudomonadaceae; genus Aquipseudomonas. The sequence goes on from NZ_JAVIWK010000001.1 coordinate 5,908,009, forward strand.
CGAGCGGTCAAGCGCACAAAGCGGCAAGGACGCCGAACTTCAAGCACTCCACTACTTGCAACAACAGGGTCTGCGCCTCCTGGCGCAGAACTGGTTGTGCAAGCGCGGTGAGCTTGATCTGGTCATGCTTGACGGCGATACAGTAGTATTTGTCGAAGTCCGCTACAGAAAACACGCACAATGGGGTGGCGCGCTCGCCAGTATCGACGGGCGCAAGCGCCAGAAGCTGATACTCGCCGCGCAGTTTTTCCTGCTAAAAGAGCGTCGCTGGGCCGATCATCCCTGCCGTTTCGATGTGGTTGCCATACAAAGCACTCCCCGGGGAACAGCCGATCTGAACTGGCTGCAAGATGCCTTTGACAGCTGACTCGCCGGACATCTACACCGCACACTTTTGCTCTTTGCTTTGCGGGCTGCACATTCCTGTGCCAAACAGCCGCGCTAATTAAGGTCACACAGATGGACATGCAATCCCGAATTCGCCAGCTTTTCCAGGCCAGCATCGATACCAAGCAACAGGCGATGGAAGTACTTGCACCGCACATCGAGCAAGCCAGTCAGGTCATGGTCAACGCCTTGCTCAACGAAGGCAAAATGCTTTCGTGCGGCAACGGCGGTTCGGCCGGTGATGCCCAGCATTTCTCCTCCGAGCTGCTCAACCGCTTCGAGCGTGAGCGCCCAAGCCTGCCGGCCATTGCCCTGACCACCGACACCTCGACGATCACCTCGATCGCCAACGACTACAGCTACAACGAAATCTTCTCCAAACAGATTCGCGCCCTTGGCCAGCCGGGTGATGTACTGCTGGCGATCTCCACCAGCGGTAACTCGGCGAACATTATTCAAGCGATCCAGGCCGCACATGATCGTGAAATGATTGTCGTAGCATTGACCGGGCGCGACGGCGGCGGCATGGCCTCGCTGCTGCTGCCCGAAGACGTAGAGATTCGCGTCCCGGCCAATGTCACTGCGCGTATTCAGGAAGTCCACCTGCTGGCGATCCACTGCCTGTGCGATCTGATCGACAGCCAACTGTTCGGGAGTGAAGAATGACCGTTAAACGCCTTAGCCTATTGGCAATCACGCTGTGCCTAGGCATCAGCGGCTGCAGCTCGGTAATCGAAGCAAGCCGCGACACGCCCATCCAGGACGATAAAGGCACCCGCACATTCGGCAGCAAAATCGATGACTCGCTGATCGAAACCAAGGTTTCCGTCAACGTTTCCAAGGCCGCTCCGGACCTGGGCAACGGTGCTTCGCGCATCGTGGTCGTCAGCTTCAACGGTGTGGTACTGCTCACCGGCCAAACCCCGCGCGCCGACCTGAAGGCCCAGGCCGAACAAGCCGCCTCCAGCGTTCAACGGGTCAAGAAGGTCCACAACGAATTGCAGGTGATGGAACCGATCACGCTGCTGGCCATCAGCAACGATGCCCTGCTGACCACCAAGGTCAAGACGCAGATGCTGACCGACAACGCAATTCCGGGCTCACGCATCAAGATCGTCACCGATAACGGCATTGTCTACATGATGGGCCTGCTGACCCAGGCAGAAGCGACCCGCGCTGCCAACCTGGTACAAGGTGTATCCGGCGTACAGAAGATTGTGAAACTGTTCGAATACATCGACTGATGTAACCAGACAAAAAAAGGGCGCCGTGCATTGACTGCACGGCGCCCTTTTTATTGCCTGCCTGTTACTGGTATTGCGAGTACGGGTTGCCCTGGAACTGGTTGTTCTGCTGCGCCGCCGGTTGCTGCTGGGCAGCTGGCTGGCCGTACTGCTGGCCCGGGATAGGCCCCAGGTTGACTTCTACGCGACGGTTCTGGGCACGCCCATTGACGTCGGCGTTGCTCGCAATCGGGCTATCCGGGCCGGCACCGCGCGCACTCAGGTTGGTGGGGCTCACACCTTGGGACGTCAGGTAGTTAGCCACGCTTTGCGCACGACGCTGGGACAGGTCCATGTTCAGTTGGCGGCTGCCGGTGCTGTCGGTGTAGCCCACGATCTGGATGGTGTTCTGGTTGAACTGCTTGAGCGAGTTGGCCAGGTTGTTCAGCGGCGTGTAGAAGCTGCTGGAGATCGCGTCCGAGTTGGTGGCGAAGGTGATGTTGCCCGGCATGATCAGCTTGATCTGGTCACCCTGGCGCTGAACTTCAACCCCGGTATTGGCCATGCTTTCGCGCAGTTTCTTTTCCTGCTGGTCGGCGTAGTAGCCATAACCCGCAGCGCCGATGCCGGCGATTGCGCCACCGATCAGCGCGCCCTTGCCACGGTTGTTGTGGTCGATGGCAGCACCGGCCAGCGCCCCGGCCAGGGCACCCAGGCCACCGTACTTGGCGGTTTTGCTGATGCCGCCCTCAGAACCATTATTCGCCTGTCCCTGGCTGCCGTCATAAGGATTAGGTGAAGCGCAGCCGGACAACAGGGCTACGGCGGTAGCGACAACAAGCAGACGACGAGAAGTGAACATGAAGAGAGCTCCTACTTTTGCATTCTGTGATGCAGACATTGGCAATGGACCTGTGCCGAGCTTGGAACACCACAAACGGTAAAAATTCCATCTCCACACATGCCCGGCCACACTCAAACCCTAGCAGAGACTTCCTGAACGGTAATTGTCATTTTTTCTATAAGTTTCGTCCGATAGTTGCCACTTGGTATCCGAAAAAACACTTTGGTTTTTTCACGCGCGTACAAACGGATTCTCACGCATTTCATCCCCCAGGCGCGTGTCCGGACCGTGCCCCGTCACCACAACTGCCGCCTCATCAAGGGTATAGAGCCGTTGCTTGATCGAGCGCACGATGGTCGCCTGGTCACCGCCCCATAAATCCGTACGCCCCACGCCCCGCCGAAACAGAGTGTCGCCGGCAATCAGCAACTGCGCATCGGCGAACCAGAAACTCATCGACCCGGGTGTGTGTCCAGGTGTGTGCAAAGCCACCCCACAGCCACAGGCCAGCTCTTCTTCGTCCTCCAGCCAGCGATCCGGCGGCGGCACCGGCGTGTACGGCACGCGAAACATCTGGCACTGCATTTCCAGGTTATCCCACAAAAACTGGTCTTCCTTGTGCAAGTGCAAAGTAGCGCCGGTCTTTTCCTTCAACTGCCCGGAGGCCAGGAAATGGTCGAGATGGGCATGGGTGTGAATGATGCTGACCACTTTCAGGCCCAGCGCATCGAGCCGCGCCAGAATCTGCTCATGGTTGCCACCCGGATCGACCACGATGGCTTTTTTGGTGACCGGGTCACCGATGATCGTGCAGTTGCACTGCAACGGGCCGACGGGAAAGGTTTGGCGGATCAGCGCGGGGGACTGAATATTCATGGGTATTCCTGCAAACTCAAAGGCACACTCTGACGCACAGTATGTTCGACGAAGCGCACGATCCGAAAGCGCTCGCAAGCACACGGCTGTCAAACCCGGCAGCTGCTAAACTACTCTGGCGCAAGTCTACAACGCGCAACCTATAGCGCCTGGAGTGGGACTCGTGGTGGCCCTCAGCCCATTGATCATCTGCGAACACTGCGATTGCGTGTATGAAAAAGTCACGCTCGCCAAACATCAGAAGACCCTCTGCACCCGTTGTGCAGGCGTGCTGCAGCGCCACAACGGGCTGTCGGTGGAGCAACGCCTGGCCCTGACCCTGACCGCCGCCGTGCTGTGGGTGTTCGCCAACTTTTACCCGGTGATGAGCATCAGCCTGCAAGGCCTGAAAAGCAGCGCCACGCTATGGGATTCCGTGGTGGCGCTGGCCCAGGGCCCGATTACCTTTATTGCGCTGGTGGCAGCGATTTCAATCATTATCGCGCCGGTGTTCCAGTTGCTGCTGTTGCTATGGGTGCTGTGCTTTGCGATGAAGGGCAAGCGGTCGCCGGCGTTCAAGGTGTGCATGCGCTGGCTCGAAGCGCTCCGGCCCTGGAGCATGCTGGAAGTCTGCCTGCTGGGCGCGATGGTGGCGGTGTTCAAGCTGGCCGGGATGCTGGATGTGTTGCCCGGTACCGGGCTGTTTGCCCTGGCGGCCCTCAGCCTGTTGCTGATCCGAATTGCCGGGCGTGATATTCGCGACCTTTGGGACATGTTATGAGCCGACCACCGACTGCCAGCGAGCTGAACCTGTGCCTGTGCCACAGTTGCGGACTGGCCTGCGACGTCAGCGCCAGCCCTGACGAGTGCGAGCGTTGCGGCGCGCCCCTGCATCGGCGCAAGGTCCATTCACTGACCCGCACTTGGGCCTATCTGCTGACGGCGCTGGCGTTTTACGTTCCCGCCAACTTACTGCCGGTGATGAACACTTCGATGCTCGGCTCCGGCGCCGACAGCACCATCATGAGTGGCGTGCTGGAATTCTGGCAGCATGGCGCCTGGGACATCGCCCTGATCATTTTCATCGCCAGCATCGCGGTGCCGGGCATCAAGTTCGTCGCGCTAACCCTGCTGCTGGTCACCGTGCAGCGTAATAACCAGTGGGCGCGCAAGGAGCGCTCGAAGCTGTTTCGCTTCGTGGAGGTGATTGGCTACTGGTCGATGCTGGATGTGATCGTGGTGGCACTGGTGGCCGCCCTGGTGAAGTTCCAGGCCCTGGGCACCATCGAGCCGCGCCTGGGGATACTGTTCTTTGGCCTGGTGGTGGTGTTCACCATGCTGTCGGCCATGAGTTTTGACCCGCGCCTGATCTGGGCAAACCCACACAATGAGGACATGCCGGATGGCGTCGAAAACCCCTGACAACCCGCTGACACCGGGCCAGCCTGCGATCAAGACGCGGCGCTTCAGCGTGTCGCTGGTGTGGATCGTGCCGATTGTCGCGGTGCTGGTGGGCATTTCGCTGGTGGTGCACAGCATCCTCCAGCAGGGGCCAAGCATTACCATTACCTTTAAGACCGGCAGCGGCCTCACTGCCAACAAGACCGACGTCAAATATCGCAATGTGGTGATCGGCCAGGTGACTGACGTGGAGTTGAGCGACGACCAGAAAAGCGTCAACGCCACGATCAAACTGGCCAAGCAGGCGGAAAGCTTCACCCGGCAAGACTCGCAATTCTGGGTGGTGCGCCCGCGTATCGGCGCGGGGGGTGTGTCGGGCATCGACACGCTGCTCTCCGGGGATTACATCGGCGCCGACATCGGCCAGTCCGATACACGTGCCAAACAGTTCACCGGCCTGGAGAACCCGCCGCCCATCACCTATGGCGAGCCCGGCAAGCGCTTCACACTGCACACCCAGGATTTGGGTTCGCTGGACATCGGCTCCCCCGTCTACTACCGCAAAATTCCCGTCGGCCAAGTGGTGGCCTATGCCCTCGATGCCGACGGCAAAGGCGTGAACATCGATGTGTTCGTGCACGCGCCCAATGACGCCTACGTCACCGAAAACACGCGTTTCTGGAACGCCAGCGGCATTGATGTCAGCGTCGGCGCCAACGGGTTCGCGCTCAAAACCGAATCCTTGTCGTCGATGCTGGTGGGCGGCATCGCCTTCCTGGCGCCGCCGTACAGCCCCAACGACCTGCCGGCTGCCGAGGAGCATTCCTATGAGCTGTTCGCCGACCAGCAAACCGCGCTGGCCCCGCCCAATGGCAAGGCGCAATACCTGAACCTGCGTTTCGACCAGGCTTTGCGCGGGCTCACGGTGGGCGCGCCAGTGGAGTTCCTGGGGATCGAGTTTGGCAAAGTGGTGTCGATCAACCTGGATTTCGACGAGAAAAAACGCAGCTTCCCGGTTAACGTCGGCATCGTGATCTACCCGCAGCGCCTGGGCGAAGCCAACACCAAAATGCTTACTGCCTTGAAGCATGACCCTAACGATGAAGCCGGTGGTGTGCGCCTGATGGGCAGCTTCATCGAGCACGGACTGCGTGCCCAGGCCCGCAGCGGCAACCTGCTCACAGGCCAGTTGTATATCGCCCTGGACTTCTTCCCCAAGGCCGACAAAGTCGTGTTCGACCCGAACCAGCGCCCCGTCAATATCCCGACCATCCCCGGCAACCTGGAACAGCTGCAGGAAAAACTCGAAGGCATCGTCAACAAGATCAGCCAACTGCCGATCGATCGCATTGCCGGCAACCTTGATGGCAGCCTGGTGGAACTGCGCAAAGGCCTCGGCCAGTTCAACGCCAAGACACTGCCGGGCGTGCAGAACACCTTGGCCGACGTGAGTAAAACCTTGCAGTCCGCCAGTTCGACCCTGGCCGAAGATTCGCCGCAACGAGAGCAATTGACCCAGACCCTGGATGAGCTGGGCCGCATGTCACGCTCCCTGCGAGAGCTCTCGGATTACCTGGCACGCCATCCCGAATCCCTGATTCGTGGTCGCCCCGATAACGCTGCGCCGTCGGACCTGCAAGGGCCGCCGCGCAAATGACCACTGGAGCAACCACCATGGCCTTTCCACTGAAGATCACGCTGATCACCGGGTTGCTGCTACTTGCGGCGTGCCGCAGTGAGCCGATTCAATTTCACACCCTGACGCCGGTACACCGCAGCACTGCGTCACTGGCCGCTGGGGGTGAGATCCGGATTGAAAGCATCACCGTCCCGCCGCAGGTCGACCGGCCGCAGATTGTCATTCGCCAGGGCGACAGCGGCGTGGCCATTCTTGAGACGCAATGGTGGGCCGCCAGCCTGGTGGATGAGTTACGCAGCGCGCTGGTGGATCAACTCGCCAGCCACCGGAAAAACCTGTCGGTGCGCATTGACGTTCAGCGCTTTGACTCGATCCCCGGTCAGTACGCCCTGCTCGACGTCAAATGGCGGCTTCGCCAGACGGGAACCGATGAACGCACGCCCCTGACGTGCCGCACGGTGGTGCAGTCGCCCGCAGGTTCCACCATCGATGACTTGGTGATCGCCCAGCAAAACAACGTCAAACGGTTTGCCGCGCTGCTCAGTCAGGTCGCCGACACATCAGCCAGTGAATGCCCTGCCGCGCAGTAAACATTGATCCAAGGGATTGAGCCATGCGCACATTCTGGAAGTGGTATTTGCAACTGCTCGAAAATGATTTCAGCACCCAGGTCTTCGACAATGTGAAGAACCTGCTGGTGTGCGCGCTACTGTTTGCCGCAGGCACCAATGCGCTGGCCGGCAAACATGAGCTGTTCCTCGGTATATTGGCCTCAAGCGTGGCCGGGTGGGGCCTGATCGTGGTTTCGACCTTGTTGATGGTGCTGAACGTGAGCGATGGCATCCGCCGGCTCGCCAAGCTGCGCTATCACCTGGTACTTCAGTTGCTGCTTATCCTGGTCTATGTGCTGGTGGCGGAGCGCGTGGTAGAAATCGTCTGGGGCTTTCGCTCCCATTGATCCAGGCGCCTACCCCAACAATCCCATCTCCTGCGCCCGCGCCACTGCCTGTGTGCGCCGCTCTACTCCAAGCTTGCTGTTGATATGACTGGCGTGGGTTTTTACGGTGTGCAGCGAAATAAACAGCTGATTGCTGATCTCCTGGTTCGAGCATCCTTGGGCAATCAGGTGCAACACTGCCAGCTCCCGGGTGCTCAGGGTTTCAGGGGTGTGCGGGGTTTCAGCCACCGCAACATTCGGCAAGAGTGCCAGCAGGCCCTGGCTCAGGAGGCCATGGGCATCGCGGGCAAGCTGTTCCCGCGACCAGTCGGGATAGCGTTCCAGCAAGCGCTGGAAAGGCTGCATGGCGCCACCGGCGGCGGCTTCCAGCGCACGGGCAAACACCGGGCGGGCCTGCACTTCCTGGCCACCTTCAAGCAATAACAGCGCCTGCTGGGTCAGCGCCATCAGGCTGATCATCTGCCGGCCGCTGTTATGCGCCTGACGTGCCAGCTCATCGAGCCGTTGCAGTGAGGCCGCCGGCTGATGACGGATCGCGTCGAGCGCCGCCTGTTGCAGCTCGATATGTTGCGGCAGGTGCGGATGAAATTCCGGCGCGGCTGCGGCCTGTTCGCCGTTGTAGGTTTGCCCCAGTCGCGTCAGCCAGGCATCGGCCAGGTCGGTGCGGCCCTGGGCCAGCCACAGTTCGCATTTGACCAGCGTGATCATCGCCAGGTAAAAAATCGGCGGCACATCCCAGATATGCATCAAGCGCTCGGCCTCGGCCAGTTCGGCAAAAGCCATGGGGAAATCGCCACGGCGGCCTTCGAAGCTGGCGATCACGCAATGGCCGATCAACACGCTGATATCCCGACAGGCCCGCGCCTCGGTCAAGCCGGCACGCAGGCGAGCGAGCCCGGCTTCGGGCTGGCAGCGCACCAGCAGCAGGTAACCTTCGTACAACGCCAAGCGCGCACGTACTGCATACAGCCGTTGCGGCGCCAGGCCCCGCAAGCGTTGCAGGCCCTGGCGCACTTCATCCAGGGAACGCAGGATCTCGCCACGGGCCTGGAGCACCCGCGCGCGGTCGTAATGGGCCAAGGCCTCGAACAACGGATTGCCGACACGCTGCGCCAACTCCAGGGATTCACGGTTCAGGCCACGGGCGCGCCACAGGTCGGCGTCGACGATGGCCAGGTTGGACAGGGTCGACAGGCACATCAACCGCTGGCCATACCGTTTGTGCGGCAGGCTTTCCAACGCCTCGCTGCAATACAACTGGGTCAGTTCGCGATCGCCACGCCCACGGGCGATGATCCCACTCAGGGCCAGCCATTGGGCCAGCATCGACTTTTGCGCGGTGGCCGACGGCGCCGGTAAAAAGCGGCTGAGGTGGCTTGCGAGTTCCTGCGCCGCATCCAACTGGCAAGCCAGGCCCAGGGCCCAGCTGTAGAGCACGATCAGGCGTGGCGTGCTCATCAACAAACTGTCGGGCAAGTCCATTTTCCAACGCAGCAGCATGCCCACGTTTTGCTCCGCCAGCAGTTGCTCCTCGGAGAGGTTCTGCACCAGGTTTGCCGCCACATCCAGGTGGCCGGCACGTAGCGCCTGCTCTACTGCCTCATCGATCAAGCCTTGGGCATTGAACCAGCGACAGGCTCGCAGGTGCAGGCTGGCAGCCGGCAACACGGCATTACTCGCACGCCGGGTGCGCAGCAGGTCGGAAAACAGATGATGATAACGGTACCAGTGGCCCTGCTCGTCCAGCGGCACCAGGAATACCTGGTGGGCTTGCAGGTAGCGCAGGATTTCCGTGCTGTCGTGGGCCTCGCGCACGGCGTCGCACAGTTCGCTGCAAAAGCGCTCCTGGGAGGCGGTGTCGTAGAGAAACGCCTGAACGTCGGTGGGCAGGCAATCAATGACTTCTTCGAGCAGGTAATCGCGGATCAGCCCTTCGCCGCCGTGCAAGCCTTGGGGCAGCGCACCTTCGCTACCCGCCTCGGAAGCCGCCAAGAGCCAGAAACGCAGGCCGGCCACCCAACCTTCACTGCGCCGGATCAGGTTATCCAGGGCTTCGCCGCGCAATGAGCTGCTGTGGCGGTCGAGCAGGGCCAGGGATTCGGCGTGAGTCAGGCGCAGGTCCTGCTCGTGCAGCTCCAGCAAATGCCGGGACAGGCGCAGGCGCGCCAGGTGCCAGTCGGGGCGCTGGCGGCTGGTGACCAGCACCAACAGGCCGTCGGGCAAATGATTGAGGAAAAATTGCAGGCAGCGGTCGAGCACCGGGCCCTGGGCCAGATGGTAGTCATCCAGTACCAGCAACAGCGGTGCCTGGGTCGACAGGTGCACCGTGAGTTCATCCAGCAGGCCATCGAGCCACTCTTCAAACGCGAAGGGTTGATGACGCTGGCGCATTTTCAGCAGGCCCAGGGACTGGGCGCCCAACTGCGGGAAGTATTGCTGCAAGCCGTCGAGCAGGCGCTCAAGGAAACGTCCCGGATCGTTATCGCGGGGGCTGAGCCCCAGCCACAGGCTTTGCCAGTGGGCCGGCAGGCTCTGGCAGAACTCCACCGCCAGCGAACTCTTGCCGAACCCTGCCGGGGCGCTGACCAGCAATAAACGCCCGGCCAACCCTTCACTCAGGCGTTCGCACAGGCGCGGTCGCAACACATAGCCGTCAGGCAGTGGGGGTCGATAGAAGCGACCTTCCAGAGTCGGAATTACCGCGCTGGCAGGCCCTTGGATGCGGGACAGATCAGTCATCGCCGGGCTCTTGTAGAAGGCTGTTGTCGGCATTGCAGATGTCCGCAGACTAGCGGTAAAAGCGGCAGCTTTGTAGATCTTTGCAACAATTGTCTGAAAAAGACTACGACAAAAAATATCCGGACTTCTTCTGGAACGACCGACACTCTGTGGCGAGGGAGCTTGCTCCCGCTGGAGTGAGCAGCGCTCCCGTTTTTGGGGCTGCTATGTAGCCCAGCGGGAGCAAGCTCCCTCACCACAGTGGTCCGGCAAAAAAAAGCCCCGAACCAGTCGGGGCGTCTTTCGAGGATGCGGCCTCGTTTACAGCAAGTTAGCGAACACCATCCTGGCGCAGGGCGGCCGGGGTGAAGTCGCTGGTGGTGGCGGTGAAGCCGAAGTCATAGGCCTGTTTCTCTTCGTTCTTCATGCCCAGGGCCAGGTAGCGGCCGGACTGCAGGTCGTAGAGGGTTTCGAGGGCGTACCACGGCACTTGCTTGTCGTAGTAGTTCTCGGCGTGGGCTTCAGCCACGCGCCACAGTTGGCCACGACCGTCGTAGTGGTCGATGACCGCGGCTTGCCAGGTGTCTTCGTCGATGAAGAAGTCACGCTTGGCGTAGATGTGGCGCTGCCCCTCCTTCAGGGTTGCAACCACATGCCACACACGACGCAGCTCGTAGCGAGCCAGGTCCTGGTTGATGTGGCCGGCCTTGATGATGTCGACATACTTGAGCTTCGGATCGTCGAGTTTGTAGCTGTTTTCGGCGATGTACAGTTCCTTCTTGCCTTCCAGTTTCCAGTCGTAGCGGTCCGGTGCACCGTTGAACATGTCAAGGTTGTCGGAGGTACGCAGGCCGTCGGCGGCAGTACCCGGGCCGTCATACGACACTTGCGGCGCCCGGCGCACACGGCGCTGGCCGGCGTTGTAAACCCACGCCGAACGCGGCTCTTTCACCTGGTCGAGGGTTTCGTGAACCAGCAACACACCACCGGCCAAACGTGCCGGCGCAGTCACTTGCTGCTTGAAGTAGAACAGGATGTTGCCCGGGTTTTTCGGGTCGTAGTCCTTCATCTTGTCGCGGAACACGAACTGGTCGCGAAAGTACACCAGGCTGAACGAGCCGTTGGTTTGCGGCGTGGCCTGGGTCACCAGGCGGGTCACGCTGCCGCCGCGATAGCGGGTGATGTGGTTCCAGATCACTTCTACGCCGCTTTTCGGGATCGGGAACGGTACTGCGGTTTCGAAGTTTTCCAGGCCGTTGCCGCCGGACACCAGGTTGGTGCTGGTGGCGTTTTTCTTGATGGCGGCAAACACATCAGCCGGCACCGTGGCGCCGCGATGGGTCGGGTAGACCGGCATCTTGAAGGTGTCGGGGTAGCGCTTGAACATCGCGTACTGCCCGGGCGCCAGCTTGTCTTTGTACTGCTCGACGTTTTGCGCGGTGATGGTGAATTGCGGTTGTTCGCTGGCGTACGGGTTGGCCAAAAAGCCACGGGCATCCACGGCGCCGGCGTTGGTGGGCAGTGGCGACCATTTGGGGATGGTGCCGGCCGCGTTACCGGCCATCTCAGCGCCCATCGGCGTCAGGCTCGTACCCAGCTTGGCGGCTTCATCCGCCGAGACTGCCGCCATGACGCTACCCGCCATGATCGACAACCCAAGCACACCCACCTGCAACAGATTTTTAGTTATTTTCATGTTCTGGTTCTTCCTTAAAACATACTGCTTAAAGAGAGTGTGCTTAGAAGTTCACGCCGACGCTTAAGGCGATAAAGTCGCGATCATCCACGGTGCTGAAGTCGCCACCGAAGAAGTTGGTGTAGTTCAGGCTTGCGGTGTAGGTGTTCTGGTATTCAGCATCCAGGCCGAGGCTGACCGCCTTGCGGCCCTCTTCGAAGTTGCCGCCAGGGCCAGGCGAGTAGCCTTTGACGTCGTGGGACCAGGCCACGTTGGGCTTGAGGTTTACACCGGCAAACACGTCCGGGTATTCCCAGATCGCCCGGCCACGGTAGCCCCAGGAAGTCGCGGTGGTGAAGCCGTCATTGTTGCAGTTGGTATTCAGGCCATTGGCGTTAGGCAGTCCGGCGCCCTGCGCGGTGGAGTTGTTAAGCGCAGGACATGCGCCGTTAGGCAGAGTGCCTGGGCCGAACACCGGATCACGCCCGTAGCGAACTTCGGACTTGCTCTCCAGGCCACCGACATAGGTCATGCCGATTTCACCCACCACAGTCAGGCGGGTGGCGCCCATGACCTGATCAAAGAAATGCGTGAACGTGGTTTGCAGTTGAGTGATTTCCTTACGGCGATAGCCATGCAAGTCCTGGCCCGGTACACCGTTCAGCAACGAGGCATCCTTCAGTACCGGGGCGCCGATAGGGCGAACACCGGCATACAGAATGTCAGTAGAGTTCAGTTGTACCGGCGCGTTGGGACGATAGCTCACCTCACCGCTCCAGGCAGTCCCTGTAGGCAGCGTGGTAGAAAAGCTCAAGCCGTAGAGACGTATATCTTCCGGATACTCGACGAAGTAATTGGAGTTACCCGCGACAATCAATGGCCGCAGTTGTGCCGGCAACCCTGGCGTTGCACCGGTATAGGCAGATTGCGGAGCACCGTGGGCGCTGAAGATCGGCGCCCGGCTGTGATAGTTCATGGCGTAGGCGCCGAACTCGGTGTCGAGCGGCTCATAGTTATAATGGAACGCTACGCCGAACTGGCCGCCATCGCGCGCGTCACGATCAGGGCCGCGACGCACCAGGACACCTTCACTGTTCACATCCACACCATAGCGAGCCAGCGCAGGTACCAGCGCTGCCGGCAGGGTGCGAGAGCTGTTCAGCACCCGCAGGTTGTCGTTACAGCCACCGGTGATAATGTCCGGCTGCGAGAAAAACGTCCCGCAGTTATCGGTAACGGTCTTGTCCCAATCCAGTTGGTAGAAGCCTTCTGCCGAGAGGTTATCGGTCAGGGTCTGCGACACGTAGAACATGTTGACCGGAATCAGGCCTTCCTTGATTTCAGCACCAGGACGACGGAACGCGGCGACATCAATCGGGTTGATGGCGTTGATACCACCACCAATGAACGTACTCTCGCCCCAACTGATGACCTGCTTACCAAACCGCACGGAACCCGGCTCATCGGCAACCGAATAGTTGTGGTAGACGAACGCATCGAGAATCTGCCCGCCGGAGGACCTGGCGCCCATCGGGCGCCCCTTGTCGCTGATGTTCTTGAAGTCGAGGTCGTCGTCTTTGAGCTTGAAGTCATACCAGTACTTGCCCCGCACAAACACGCCGGTGTCGCCGTATTTCAACTCAAGGTCATGGATACCCTTGAAGATCTTCGAGAAGGAATCACCCTTGTCGAAGTTCAGGTGGCCGTCATCCGAGGTTTGCGACAACCCCTTGCCGCCGTTGTTAGCGCCGATCAGGTCTTTGTTGCGACCCGCAGTCGACCAACTCGCCCCCACCGACAGGGACGAGTCAAAGCTGCCTTCGATTTCACCGATGTTGAAACTGACGCCGAATGCGGGCCCGGCGAGCGAGGAAGCGAGACCGACGGCCAAGGGCAGTCTTGCCCGGCGCCAGAACTGGTTTGCTGAGATCATCGACGCTACTCCATGTGCATTATTGTTATGGCAGTGAGTCGCTTCTAAGGTGCTTGTAACGGCCGGAATACAACGATTCCAATGCCGGGTGAACTCGTGAACCCGCCAGGCTCACAGCACCGCACCTTGAAAAACTCTGGGATGGACTATAGCCAGCAGGGGGTACCGCTTGATCCCTCTAAAGTGTGATTTGCATCACCAACCCGTCTGCCACAGTCCTTTCGCCATGCTGGCGAAGGCCAGCGCGGGAAGGATGGCTGAAAATTGGCAAATCACAAGTGAAGGCTCGGAATAGAGCACTGCCGTGCCCGCGAGGGCACGGCAAGAGGTGTCAGAGGGTGGAGAGGAAGGTGCTGTTGTTGGCCTGCCATTCGATGATGTCGATACGGATACGTTTTTTGTCGAGCTTGCCGACGCTGGTCTTGGGAATTTCCGTAACAACGGCGATCTGGCTTGGAATCGCCCACTTGCTCAAGTGGCCCAATTCCACAAACGGCTTGAGATGTTCCTTCAGCTCTTTGGCCCCTATCACATGGCCATCACGCACCACCAGCAACGCAAACGGGCGCTCGCCCCACTGCGGGTCGGCAATCCCCACCACCGCTACTTCGCGTACCGCCGGGTGGCGGCTGACCAGATCTTCAAGGGCCAGCGAGGAGATCCACTCGCCACCGGTCTTGATCACATCCTTGATGCGGTCACGAATATCGATCACGCCAAACGCGTCCAGGGTGGCCACGTCGCCGGTGTGCATCCAGCCGCCAGCCCACAGCTCGGCGCCCTTTTCCGGTTCGTTGAAATAGCCTTCGCTGAGCCATGGCGCACGCAGCACCAGTTCGCCCTGGGATTCGCCGTCGGCGGGCAGGAAGTTGCCGTCACCGTCGATAATCGCCGCCTCCACCAACGGCCCGGGCACGCCGGCCTTGATGCGGTAGGTGGTGCGCTCGTCCTCGGTGCCGGCCATCAACTCTTCATTCAGGTGCGCGCAAGACACCAACGGCCCGGTCTCGGACATGCCGTACGCCGCTGTCAGCTGAATCCCGCGGGCCTTGGACGCTTCATACAGCGAACGGTTAAGCGCACTGCCGCCGATGACGATTTTCCAGCCACCGAAATCCACACCCTGGCCGGCTTTGGCGTTGAGCACCATTTGCAGGATGGTCGGCACGCAATGGGAGAAGGTGACCTTCTCCTTGCGCCACAGCTCCACCAGGTATTCGGGGTCGTAACGGCCGGGGTAGACCTGCTTCAGGCCGAGCATGGTCGCCACATACGGCAGGCCCCAGGCGTGCACGTGGAACATCGGGGTGATCGGCATGTAGACGTCGTTGGTGCCCAACAGGCGCACGCTGTCGACGCTGCCCATGATGGTCGCCACGCCCATGGTGTGCAGCACCAGTTGGCGGTGGGTGAAGTACACACCCTTGGGATTGCCTGTGGTGCCGGTGGTGTAGAAGGTGGTGGCGACGGAATTTTCGTCGAAATCCTGGAAGTCGTACCGAGGGCTTGCCGCCGCCAGCAACGTTTCGTACTCACCCACGAGGTTGGGCAGCTCGGCGGTTTTTTCCGCGCCGTCGGTGAGCAGCAGGGTTTTGTCGACGGTGGTGAGGTGGCCGGCGATGGCCTGGTAAAGCCCCACGAACTCGCTGTTGACCAGCACAAAGCGGTCCTCGGCGTGGTTCATGGTGTACAGAATCTGCTCCGGCGACAGGCGCACGTTAATGGTATGGATAACTGCGCCAATCATCGGGATGGCGAACATGCATTCCAGGTAGCGGTGGCTGTCCCAGTCCATTACGGCCACGGTGTCACCGGCCTTGACCCCGGCCTCGGTCAGCACATTGGCCAGGCGGGCGACGCGCTCGATCAGGGTTGGGTAGGTATAACGCAACTGGTCGCGGTAGACGATTTCCCGGGTTTTTTCGTAGCGTGTCCCGGACATCAACAGGCGTTTGATCAACAGCGGGTATTGGTAGGCGCCTTCGGCGGGCGGGATAACACGAGTCTGCAACATACAAATCCCTTATCTGACTGCACGGTCTTGGCTGAAACATCTGCACTTTAGAGCGCTTGTGTTTCAGCCAAATCAGCCAAAGGAATGATTTGCAGAACCCAATCAATGCTAGCTTTGCGCCAGCATTCGCTGTTACCCCGAGCAGTTACGAACAAGAAGCTGCCTTCGCTTAAAGGCGAACCTTCTGACATTCGGCGTGGATATCAACTCTTTACTCTCTGGGCTTTCGCAAACTCCAGGGATGAAAAGGCATGACCTCCAGCGCATCAAGGTTCCCTTTCCTCTGCCGCGCGGCGCGGGGCAGCCATTTCAAATCGGTCTTCCAGGCGGTTCCTTACTCGGAAACCGAGTGCCTTCGGCCGAAGTTGGATAAGACTTTGGCAATCGCCTGCGCCCTTCCCGGCCGCAGCACTCACGCTCAGGCATCCACATGCAGACTCCCTGTAAGTGCCAATTGTCTGGTCGCCATGCTCTTCGGCCTGGTGGGCGCATTGTCGGTTCCGAGTGCCCGCGCGAGCACTATCGAAGGCATCAACCACACGCACTGGGCGATCAACCACTTCAGTGTTGATGGGCGCTCGGGTATCGACATTATTGGGCCGTATCAGGGAGGCGGCGGAGGTTGTTGTTACGTCGCCCCCTCGAAGTGGAAGCCAGGAATGATGGTGCGGGTTGATTGGGAAAGTGGGGTGGCTTATTCCGATGACTTTCCAGGTTTTGCCGATAGGCCGAAGTACTTCGCCTGGAAAAAAAAGGTTAATTCCCAAAAACGCCAACACTCCAAGCTAGTCCCGATCCCCGACTACACCGGCCAAAAAGTCTGCGGTCTCACAGTCCACTTCCTACCTTGCGACGAACTTCAAGTCACCACCTCCTGCTACGCCTACGGCAGCCCCGACTACCCAATCAAAACCGCACTGCATTTGCCGGAGCCTAAGTCATGCCCGAAGTGAACCAAGCCGCTTTCTGTTACCCGCCGCAGTTTCCGGAGCAGGGGCGCTTGCCCTCTCGAGCGGGCCAGGTTCATCAAAATATCCGGCGCCAATCTCAGCAGGAGCGGGCTTACCATGATGCCTTATGCGTGGCCGCCGGCTGGCGTGTTACGCCCCCCTGCTGCAAGACCTTGCATATCAGCCTGTTCTTCGACGGTACGGGCAATAACCTCAACAACGATCTTTATTTATCCGATCCCAAACACCCGACGAATATCGCCCGTTTGTTTCGCGCGAGCATTGGCGAAGGGCACGCCGGCGGTACTGCTCATAACAGCCAGGCGCAACATTTAACGGACGCTAAAGGCGCTGGCTTCGGCCAGTACTTCAAATACTACATGCCAGGTGTGGGCACACCGTTTCCTGAAGTCGGCGACCTGAACTACAGCGAACTCGGCCTGGCTACCGCCGCGTTCGGCGAAGAACGGATCAATTGGGGCCTGATGATGATCATCGACGCCTTGCGCCGGACGTTGGCGTTGCCCCGGCTGGATAACCCGAGTTTGCGGGCGGCGGTCGAAGCCATGGGCGCCCCGGCGGGGCTTGAAGGTTCAATTGGCGCCAACTTTCGTCGCTATCAGTTTGCCAAGCAGTTGGAAGCGTTGGCCACGCCATTACGTATCGCCCTGACCCAACCGTCGCCTGGTGCACCAAAACTGCTGGGAATCAGGCTCTATGTGTATGGGTTTTCCCGAGGGGCGGCGGCGGCACGGTCGTTTGTCAGTTGGTTGAATGAGCTGTTATCGCCCGCAGAGTCGCAACTCTCACTGCAATCAGGCGACTTGAGGCTTGCGGTCAGTATCGAGTACCTGGGGCTACTGGATACTGTGGCATCGGTGGGCCTTGCCCATGCCGTGCCCGGCGCAGACGGGCACATGAGTTGGGCGGATGGCACTCAAGAACTGCCCACCAGCAGCCTGGTCAAGCGGTGCCTCCATCTCGTTGCCAGTCACGAGCAACGCTTGTGTTTCCCGCTGGATTCGATTCGGCGGGAGGATGGGGGTTATCCGGACAATAGCGTTGAAGTGTTGTATCCCGGTATGCACTCGGATCAGGGTGGGGGATATCCGCCGGGGGATCAGGGGAAGGCGTGTAGCAAAGATGATCTTGAAGGGGACGGCTTGTTGTTGTCGCAGATTGCGCTGAATGATCTTTATACCGATGCATTTGCGCATGGTGCTCCCTTGAAAGTGCCCAAGAGCGCTTTGCCAAAAGAGTCGAACAATGAACTATGGCGGGCGATGGCCGATGATTTGGCACAAGAATTTGACGTTTCTACGGCGCTAGTCAATCGCTTCAACGCCTGGCGACAAGTGACCTTGGATTTGGCCCCAGCGCGATTGCCGCTCTCCCCCGAACAAATCGAACACTACCAGCCCATCCCAGCTACCAACACCCTGGAAAACGCGCTAGCCAGCCAAATGGCCTGGATCACCGCCTGGCGCATCGACCGCTATGCCTTTGCCACGTTGAAACAAACCGACTTCTACCGTCAGGCCAGTGATGCCGAGGCCGATAAAACCGCCCGCAACCTGGCCGAGGCCAACCGCAACAAAAAGCAGGCCGTCGTCGAAAAACGCCGCAAAGAGCAAAAAGCCCGTGAGCATTTCAGCTTTGAACCCAAGAAGCCGCTTGAACCCGGCATCAAAGACTTCGACGCCGACATGGCACAAACCCAGTTGCGTGAAGCGGCTGAAGAGTTTGGCCGAGGCTTTTCCGGCCAGCACTTCGCTGACTCGATCCCGGTACGCGTAAGTCTTATGGCCGTTGTTCCCGGCGCGAATGCCCGCGAGATAGAGCTAGCCGAGCGCAAGCAGATGAAGGCGAGTGCCATGGCGAAGGTCAGCCAGCTATTTCCACCGCCCCTGCATGAGCGCAACTACGTTGACGAACACACACGCCGGAACGTCGAGGAAAGCCGCAACGCCAGCAAACCCGAAGGGCTGTTACGCGCACTGTTCGATGATCATGTTCACGACTCCCGTGCCTGGTTTCTTTACGCGGCGGGACGTGAGCCCTTCGGCAGTTATTTCAAGCTGCGCATGGTGTTCTTCGGCGATGCACGCAGAAGAGATATCGCGCTGTATCGCGAAGAAGATGGGGTGATGGTTGCGGGCGCTGAGACGCCGCTGTTCGTTGACGCTGGCGCTGTGGCGCAGCGCCCCGTGATGACTGCCGAACGCCTTGCCGACGCTCAAAAAGCCATTGATGAGATTTGGCAGGCCTATGACGACAAGGTCAAGGAGGCGAACAATGTGCCGGTTTGAGCCTGTTTCCCGCCTGCCTACACAAGACGCGAAATCCATGCCTAAGCCCCAGCCGTGGCGTTTACTGATCGGCATGACCTGTGGGTTGGCTGGGGTCGTAGTTATTCCAAATGCACAGGCCAGCACGCTTGAGGCGATCAACCACACGCACTGGGCGATCAACCACTTCAGTGTTGATGGGCGCTCGGGTATCGACATTATTGGGCCGTATCAGGGAGGCGGCGGAGGTTGTTGTTATGTCGCCCCCTCAAAGTGGAAGCCAGGAATGATGGTGCGGGTTGATTGGGAAAGTGGCTCTGCCTATTCCGATGATTTTCCTGGCTTCATTGATTGGCCCAAATATTTGGATTGGAAGGAAAAAGTGAATTCGCAGAAGCGTCAACACAGCAAAATGGTTCCGGTACCCGACTACACCGGCCAAAAAGTCTGCGGCCTCACCGTCCACTTCCTACCTTGCGACGAACTTCAAGTCACCACTTCCTGCTACGCCTACGGCAGCCCCGACTACCCAATCAAAACACCGCTGCATTTGCCGGAGCCTAAGTCATGCCCGAAGTGAACCAAGCCGCTGTCTGTTACCCGCCGCAGTTTCCAGAGCAGGGGCGCTTGCCCTCTCGAGCGGGCCAGGTTCATCAAAATATCCGGCGCCAATCTCAGCAGGAGCGGGCTTACCATGATGCCTTATGCGTGGCCGCCGGCTGGCGTGTTACACCCCCCTGCTGCAAGACCTTGCATATCAGCCTGTTCTTCGACGGCACGGGCAATAACCTCAACAACGATCTTTATTTATCCGATCCCAAACACCCGACGAATATCGCCCGATTGTTTCGCGCGAGCATTGGCGAAGGGCACGCCGGCGGCACTACTCATAACAGCCAGGCGCAACGTTTAACGGACGCTAAAGGTGCTGGCTTCGGCCAGTACTTCAAATACTACATGCCAGGTGTGGGCACACCGTTTCCTGAAGTCGGCGACCTGAACTACAGCGAACTCGGCCTGGCTACCGCCGCGTTCGGCGAAGAACGGATCAATTGGGGCCTGATGATGATCATCGACGCCTTGCGCCGGACGTTGGCGTTGCCCCGGCTGGATAACCCGAGTTTGCGGGCGGCGGTCGAAGCCATGGGCGCCCCGGCGGGGCTTGAAGGTTCAATTGGCGCCAACTTTCGTCGCTATCAGTTTGCCAAGCAGTTGGAAGCGTTGGCCACGCCATTACGTATCGCCCTGACCCAACCGTCGCCTGGTGCACCAAAACTGCTGGGAATCAGGCTCTATGTGTATGGGTTTTCCCGAGGGGCGGCGGCGGCACGGTCGTTTGTCAGTTGGTTGAATGAGCTGTTATCGCCCGCAGAGTCGCAACTCTCACTGCAATCAGGCGACTTGAGGCTTGCGGTCAGTATCGAGTACCTGGGGCTACTGGATACTGTGGCATCGGTGGGCCTTGCCCATGCCGTGCCCGGCGCAGACGGGCACATGAGTTGGGCGGATGGCACTCAAGAACTGCCCACCAGCAGCCTGGTCAAGCGGTGCCTCCATCTCGTTGCCAGTCACGAGCAACGCTTGTGTTTCCCGCTGGATTCGATTCGGCGGGAGGATGGGGGTTATCCGGACAATAGCGTTGAAGTGTTGTATCCCGGTATGCACTCGGATCAGGGTGGGGGATATCCGCCGGGGGATCAGGGGAAGGCCGCAGGGCAAAACGATGGCCTGTTGCTTTCTCAGATAGCCCTGCACGATATGTATGCTGACGCCTTTGCTCATGGTGCCCCGTTAAAAGTGCCGAAGCGAACTTTGTCAGTCGAGTTAAGCAAAGAACTTTGGAGGGCGATGACTGATGATTTGGCGCAAGAATTTGAAGTGGCCCCGACTCTAGTCAATCGCTTCAACGCCTGGCGACGAGTGACCTTGGATTTGGCCCCGGCGCGATTGCCGCTCTCCCCCGAACAAATCGAACACTACCAGCCCATCCCAGCTACCAACACCCTGGAAAACGCGCTAGCCAGCCAAATGGCCTGGATCACCGCCTGGCGCATCGACCGCTATGCCTTTGCCACGTTGAAACAAACCGACTTCTACCGTCAGGCCAGTGATGCCGAGGCCGATAAAACCGCCCGCAACCTGGCCGAGGCCAACCGTAACAAAAAGCAGGCCGTCGTCGAAAAACGCCGCAAAGAGCAAAAAACCCGTGAGCATTTCAGCTTTGAACCCAAGGAGCCGCTTGAACCCGGCATCAAGGACTTCGACGCCGACATGGCACAAACCCAGCTGCGTGAAGCGGCTGAAGAGTTTGGCCGAGGCTTTTCCGGCCGGCACTTCGCTGACTCGATCCCGGTACGCATAAGTCTTATGGCCGTTGTTCCCGGCGCGAATGCCCGCGAGATAGAGCTAGCCGAGCGCAAGCAGATGAAGGCGAGTGCCATGGCGAAGGTCAGCCAGCTATTTCCACCGCCCCTGCATGAGCGCAACTACGTTGACGAACACACACGCCGGAACGTCGAGGAAAGCCGCAACGCCAGCAAACCCGAAGGGCTGTTACGCGCACTGTTCGATGATCATGTTCACGACTCCCGCGCCTGGTTTCTTTACGCGGCGGGACGTGAGCCCTTCGGCAGTTATTTCAAGCTGCGCATGGTGTTCTTCGGCGATGCACGCAGAAGAGATATCGCGCTGTATCGCGAAGAAGATGGGGTGATGGTTGCGGGCGCTGAGACGCCGCTGTTCGTTGACGCTGGCGCTGTGGCGCAGCGCCCCGTGATGACTGCCGAACGCCTTGCCGACGCTCAAAAAGCCATTGATGAGATTTGGCAGGCTTATGACGACAAGGTCAAGGAGGCGAACAATGTGCCGGTTTGAATCTGTTTCCCGCCTGCCTACACAAGACGCGAAATCCATGCCTAAGCCCCAGCCGTGGCGTTTACTGATCGGCATGACCTGTGGGTTGGCTGGGGTCGTAGTTATTCCAAATGCACAGGCCAGCACGCTTGAGGCGATCAACCACACGCACTGGGCGATCAACCACTTCAGTGTTGATGGGCGCTCGGGTATCGACATTATTGGGCCGTATCAGGGCGGCGGCGGAGGTTGTTGTTATGTCGCCCCCTCGAAGTGGAAGCCAGGAATGATGGTGCGGGTTGATTGGGAAAGTGGGGTGGCTTATTCCTTTGACTCCCCAGGACTAGCGGACGAGGCCAAGTACGATGCCTGGCTTGACAAGGTCGAAGCCCAAAAACGCCAACACTCCAAGCTAGTCCCGATCCCCGACTACACCGGCCAAAAAGTCTGCGGCATCACCGTCCACTTCCTACCTTGCGACGAACTTCAAGTCACCACTTCCTGCAACGCCTACGGCAGCCCCGACTACCCAATCAAAACGCCGCTGCATTTGCCGGAACCCCAGTCATGCCCTAAATAAAATACGCCGAGTGGCTTATTTCATACTGGTAAACGCCAGCTTCACACCAATGGCAATCAGCACCGCGCCCATCGTCCGATCAAACCAATGCCCCATGCGTGCAAAACCGGCGCGCACGCGCTGTTGGCTGAACAACATGGCCACCAGGCAAAACCAGAGCGCAGTGGCCACGGCCAGGTAAACCCCGTACCCGGCCTGGATCGCCAGCGGCGTGTGGGGGTTGATCACCACGGTGAACAGCGACAGGAAGAACAGCGTGGCCTTGGGGTTCAGGCCGTTGGTGACAAAACCCGAGGTAAACGCACCACGGGGAGTGCGCTCACCCACTTCCAGGTGCAGGTCTTCTGCACTGGCAGGCTTGGCCGGCTTGGCGCGCAGGGCCTTGAAGCCGATGTACAGCAGGTAGGCCGCCGCCGCCCATTTGAGCGCGTTGAACAGCACAATGGACTGGGACACGATCAAGCCGATGCCCAGCAACGAATACCCCACGTGCAGGAAAATCGCCGAGCCTACGCCCAGCGCCGTCCAGGTGCCGGCACGCCGGCCATGGGTCACGCTCTCACGCACCACCACGGCGAAATCCGGGCCAGGGCTGGCCACCGCCAACAGGTGAATCAGTGCCACGGTCAAGAACTCGGTGAGGTACATGCACACTCCAGGAAGTAACTGATTATTTCATCTGATAGGCTCGGCAGATTACGCCTTCGAACCTCGCCGCAAAAGGTACAGTTGATAATGAACAATCGTCGCGCCGTCTTCCTTGATCACCCTTCCCTGGACCTCGGGGACCTGGACCTCACCGGTTTGCGGGCCATCTTCAGCGAACTGAGCCTGCACCAGCAGACCACCCCGCAGAACATTATCGAACGCCTGCAAGGCGCGCAGGTGGCCATCAGCAACAAGATCGCGCTGAATGCCGAGACCCTGGCGGCCTGCCCTGAATTGAAACTGATCCTGGTCACTGCCACCGGCACCAACAACGTCGACCTCGACGCGGCCCGCGCCCATGGCGTTACCGTGAGCAATTGCCAGGGTTACGGCACGCCGTCGGTGGCGCAGCATACGATCATGCTGTTGCTCAACCTGGCGACGCGCTTGAACGACTATCAGCGGGATGTGCAGGCGGGGCTCTGGCAACAAGCCAAGCAGTTCTGCCTGCTGGACCATCCGATCGTCGAGCTGGAAGGCAAAACCCTCGGCCTGCTGGGCCATGGTGAACTGGGCGGTGCCGTTGCGCGCTTGGCTGAAGCCTTTGGCATGCGCGTGATTCTCGGGGCCATTCCTGGCCGCCCGGCCCGCACCGATCGCGTGCCGCTGGACGAGCTGCTGGCGCAGGTCGACGCGCTGACCCTGCACTGCCCGCTCAACGAGCACACCCGCGACTTTATCGGTGCCCGTGAACTGGCGCTGCTCAAGCCGGGCGCGTTTATCGTCAACACCGCGCGCGGTGGCTTGATCAATGAACAGGCCCTGGCAGATGCCTTGCGCAGCGGGCACCTGGGCGGCGCGGCGACCGATGTATTGAGTGTGGAACCGCCGGTGAATGGCAACCCGCTGCTGGCCGGCGACATTCCGCGGCTGATCGTCACGCCGCACAATGCCTGGGGCAGCCGCGAAGCCCGGCAGCGGATCGTCGGCCAATTGATCGAAAACGCCGAGGGCTTTTTCAGCGGCGCCCCGCTGCGCGTCGTCAGTTGATAAACTGCGCCCCTTTTCAAGGAGCAGACCATGGATCCGCGCAGTGAAGTACTGCTTCGCCAGGCCGAACTTTTTCAAGGCGACGTGCTGCTGGTGGGCTTGCCCGCCGACGACCTGCTGGGCCGCCTGCCCAATGCCCATGGCTGGAGCTGGCACGCCGGCGACCAGGCGGCACTGGACGCGCGCTTTGCCGAGCGCAGCCAGTTTGGGGTGAACGTGCCCGAGCGTTCGTTTGAGACGGCGGTGGTGTTCCTGCCCAAGTCCAAGGAGCTCACCGACTACCTGCTCAATGCCGTAGCCGCACGTTTGCCCGGCAAAGAGCTGTATCTGGTCGGGGAAAAGAAAGGCGGCATCGAAAGCGCGGCCAAGCAACTGAACCCGTTCGGCAAACCGCGCAAGCTCGACAATGCGCGGCATTGCCAGTTGTGGCTGGTGACGGTGGCCAATGCTCCCGAGCCGGTTGAGCTGGAAAGCCTGGCGCAGGTGTTCGAGGTGCCACTGGCTGAAGGCCCGCTGAAGGTAGTGAGCCTGCCGGGCGTATTCAGCCACGGTCGGCTGGATCGCGGCACTGCGCTGCTGCTGGAACACCTGGACAAGTTGCCGAGTGGTCACGTGCTGGATTTCGGTTGTGGTGCGGGCGTGCTCGGCGCGGCGGTCAAGCGTCGTTATCCGCATAACACCGTCACGCTGCTCGACGTGGATGCCTTCGCCGCTGCCAGCAGTCGCCTGACATTGGCGGCCAATGGTCTGGAAGCAGAGGTATTGACTGGCGATGGCATCGACGCCGCGCCAATGAACCTGAACACGATTCTGAGCAACCCGCCGTTCCATGTCGGGGTGCACACCGATTATTTCGCCACCGAGAACCTGCTGCGAAAAGCAGCCAAACATCTGGCAAAAGGCGGCGAACTTCGCCTGGTTGCGAACAGCTTCCTGAAGTACCAACCGCTGATCGAAGAGCATTTGGGCGTGTGCGCAATCAAGGCAGAAGGCCAGGGTTTCCGCATTTACCGTGCCAAGCGCGGCTGAAATCTTTTTCCAAAAGAAGGCTTGCCGAATGGATTTTGCCTAGGCAGAATCCGCTCCGTCCTAGGGGAGTAGTCTCCCACGAGCGCCACGCTCGTCCGGCATACGTCAACATACTTGGTCAACAGGCCATGGCGTATGCGACCCAGGAGTCCGCACAGACGGACCGGGGTTTGACAAGACCTATGACACGAACACCTTACCCGGGGCGGGAAGGCTGTACGTGTCATAGCCGTGTCGACCCGCCCCTGGAACTTACCTGATGCTGGATTCCCTGCTCGTCCCTACCGCAATCGTTGCCTTGGCCGAAATTGGCGACAAGACGCAACTGCTCGCACTCATTCTCGCTGCACGCTTTCGCAAACCCTGGCCGATCATCGCCGGCATTGTTGCCGCGACCCTGGCCAACCATGCGGCCGCCGGTGCCGTGGGGGCCTGGTTCGGGAGTTTCTTCTCGGATGCGGTGTTGCACTGGATCCTCGCGGCGAGCTTCTGCGCCACGGCGCTGTGGACCCTGGTGCCCGACAAGCTCGACGATGACGAAGCCAGTACTTCACGCAAGTTCGGGCCATTCCTGACCACGTTGATCGCGTTCTTCCTCGCAGAAATCGGCGACAAGACCCAGATCGCTACTGTGATGCTCGCGGCGCAATACCCGGAACTGTGGCTGGTGATTATCGGCACGACCCTGGGCATGTTGATTGCCAACGTGCCGGTGGTACTGGCGGGGAATTTTGCCGCAGACAAATTGCCGCTGACGCTGATTCGTCGACTGGCGGCTACGGCATTCTTCATCCTGGCCATTGTTGCGGTGTACAAGGCCATGCAGAGCAGCGGCTGGATCTAAACGCAACCCCATATGGGAGCTGGGCTTTTGTGGGAGCTGGCTTGCCTGCGATAGCATCACCTCGGTGCAACTGACACACCGAGGTGCCTGCATCGCGGGCAAGCCCGGCTCCCACACAAGCCGGGCTTCCACATTCAGATTTGCATTTCAGTCTTATAAATCAGGACTTTTTGGCCTGCTGATACAACGGCATCACCTTCGGAATTGCCGCTTCCAAAGAGGCGATCCGGCTGCTGGAGGCCGGGTGAGTACTCATGAACTCCGGTGGCGAGCCTTCCGAGGCCTTGGCCATTTTGTTCCACAGGGTAATCGCCGCGTTCGGGTTGTAACCGGCACGGGCCGACAACTCCAGGCCGATCAGGTCTGCTTCGTTTTCATTGCTGCGGCTGTTGGGCAAGGTCATGCCATAGTTGGCCACGGTATCGGCCAGCGCCATGCTGTCCTGCCCCAGGCCGAACAACGCACCGGCACCCTGCTTCGCCATCTCGATACCGTAGGCCTTGGACATGGCTTCGCGGCCGTGTTCACGCAAGGCGTGGGCGATTTCATGGCCCATCACCGCGGCCAGTTCATCGTCGGTCAACTTGAGATTGTCGATCAGCGCGCTATAGACAAAGATCTTGCCGCCAGGCCCGCAGTTGGCGTTCATCTCGTCACTTTTGATCAGGTTCACTTCCCACTTCCACTGTGCCGCATCCGGCCGGAACGTAGGCGCCTGGGCGATCAAGCGGTTGGCAATCGCCTGCACACGCTTGGCGTTGGCGCTGGTCTTGTCCACCAGGCCTTTGCCGCTGGCCTCCCCCAGGGTCTGCTGGTACGACTGCGCGTACATCTGGTCGACTTCCTGGCTCGACAACATGCTGAACATGTACTGCTTGCGCTCCACCCCAACCGCGCCGCCGCTGGTGGTGTTGACCGACTGGCAACCGGCGAGCAATACCGCCGCGCCCAATGCACATACCGCCACTGTCTTTTTCATCAACCTGCTCCCTGAAAACATGGCGCGTATCGTAGTCGGCCAATTGTATCGGCGCCAGATACAACAGACGTGTAGCCGCCTGATTTCAGACATATCCCACACCGGCGCCTTCAAGGTTTAACCCGGCGTCAGGCACTCTGGCCCGTTCAGCTTCGGGTCATTGACCATATTGGCCAATACCCGCTCGCGCAACGCGGTGGGTTCACTGGCCAACAAGGCCTGCAAGGTGTGCAGCGGCGTCTCGGGGTTCAGCCAGGCGGCCTGCCCCGCAGCATCCAGAATGAGCGGCCGCCGCTGACTCTGTGCCGCCTGGGTCACCACCGCCGTACTCAGCCACACCTGCTCCTGCACCGGATACGCTTCCCAGATCGCCGCAAAGAACAGTGTGCTGCCCTCCCCCGGCGTCAGCCAGTACGGGCGTTTGCGCTGGGTGCCGCGCCATTCGTAGAAACCATTGGCCGGCAACAGGCAGCGGCGCTGGCGAAAGGCCTCGCGAAACATCGGTTGCTCGGCCAGGGTTTCTGCGCGGGCATGGGCCGGGGTGCGAGAGAGATCGGTCAGCCAGGGCGGCGTCAGCCCCCAGCGCGCCCGCGCCAGGGTGTGCTGGCCTTCGCTCAGGCGCTGGATCAGTACCGAATCATTGGGAGAGATGTTCCACTGGGCCTGCTGGTCGGCCGGAAAGCCCGGCAAGCCAGCAAACGTGGGGTTCCAGCGAAACAGGGCATAACGTCCACACATGGGGCAACACGACTCTTGGAGAAACTGGCCGACAGCCTAACAGACCAACACGTCGGGGAAGCTGTCGGGTTCATCCCCCGGCACCGGCTGCGCACCGTTGTAGGCGGTGATCAGCTCACGGGCGTAGGCGGCCTGGTCGTTCTCAACCGCCAACGCCAGGAGGCCGTAGATTGGCAGCTCGCCAGTGCCTCCGAGCAAATCACGCCCCACCAGGTGCGCGGTGATGCCCTCGCTTTCGAGCATGCCTTGCAGCAGCTCGCCTTCCATCAGGTTTTCCGGTTCGTAGATTCGCTGCATGGGCGTACCTTTTATTCGTTCTCGCTGCGCACGTTGAGCATCCATTCGCCGTCATGAACCTGCAGGTCGAACACAATGGGCCGGCAGCACACCGGGCAGTCTTCTATATATTCCTGATCGCCCCCCGACAGATCCAGTAACGCCGTGGCGACCTCGCCACAATAAGGACATTCGTACGACTCCTCTTCCATCGCGGTCTCCCAGGTGACTTGTGCGTATAATCGCCGGTCTATTTACAGGGCTATTTTTCGTCCCGGCCAATTTGCCCGGACCACGCCCTGATATTTATTGATCCAAACCTTTACTTACCCTAGCCGTTTCTAACAAGAGAGCATGATGGGCGAATTCGATACCATCCGACCTTACAACGACAGCGAAGTCCCGGCGGTGCTGGCCCGACTGTTCAGTGACAAGGCCTTTCTGGACATCCTGACCCACTTTCGCTTCCCGCGCTTCGCCGGCGCGTTCGGCTGGCTGCTCAAGCCAATGATCGCCCATAAACTGCGCCGTGAGTTCGCCGGCGTCACCACCGTGGCCACGCTGCAGGACAAAGTCGAGTTTTACGTCGACCACACCATCGAGCGCGCAACCGACGGCGTGACCTACACCGGCGTCGAGCAGTTCAAGTCCGGCAGTGCCTACCTGTTCCTGGCCAACCACCGCGACATCGTGATGGACCCGGCCTTCGTCAACTACGCCGTGTACCACGCCGGCCTGCCGACGCCACGCATCGCCATCGGCGACAATCTGCTGCAAAAGCCGTTTGTCAGCGACCTGATGCGCCTGAACAAGAGTTTCATCGTGCACCGCTCGATCACCGGGCGCAAAGAGAAGATGGCGGCGTACCAACTGTTGTCGGCCTACATCAACCATTCGATTCGCAACGACTGCCAGTCGATCTGGATCGCCCAGGCTGAAGGCCGCGCCAAGGATGGGGATGATCGAACCGAGTCGGCGATCCTCAAGATGTTCCACATGAGCCGCAAGGACGAGCCGTTCGCCGAGGTCATCCAGTCGCTGAACCTGACGCCGGTGTCCATCAGTTACGAGTACGACCCGTGCGATGCCGCCAAGGCCCGCGAGTTGTACATCCGCGCCACCACCGGCACCTACAGCAAGGCGCCCGGGGAAGATGACGTGAGCATTGCCCTGGGCATCACCGGCTACAAGGGCCGGGTGCACGTCAACTTCGCGCCGCCGATCACCGAGGCATTCGAAGACACCAAGTTGTTGGCCATCGAGATGGACCGGCAGATTCTGGGCGGTTATCGATTGTTCCCGGTGCATTACCTGGCGTACGCCCAATGGAGCGACGCCGACCCGCACTTGCAGGTGCCGAGCGCAGCCGAGGTGTTCCCGGCGGATGAGTTGGCCAAGGCGAAAGCCGAGTGGGAGCGACGCCTGAATGCCTGCCCGGCCGAGCACCGGCCGTACCTGGTGCTGCAATACGCAACGCCGGTGAGGAATCAGTACCGGGTTAAAGCGGGGATCGCCCTGTAATGTGGGGCTTGCCCGCGATGACGGAGTGTCAGCCCCCGAATCTATCGGCTGACTCACTGCCATCGCGGGCAAGCCCCACATCTGTTTTAAGGTGCTCTTACAATCGGGTACTGATCCAGGAAACCAGCAACGCCAGCCCGAGCCAGGCAAACCCCAGCCGGTAGAACAGGCGGTGGGTACGCTGCGTCAGCACATCAAGAAACAGCATTGGTTGATCAATGGCGCGCATTTCGCTTTGCGCAGCAAGCCTGGCCATCGCGCGTTGTTCGCGCAGGCGTGTGACAAACAGCAGCCAAGCCGCCGGACAGGCTAACAACAGGGCAAGGGAATTGAGCAGTAGTGCGGTCAGCGACATCGCAAACCTCGATGTATCAGTGTCTTGGTATCGGTTCAGATACAAACCTGAATGATATGCGCCGCCTGCGCGTGATTGCTCCTTCCCCATTGACGGCTAATGTATCCAGTAATTTACAGCGTCACCTGAACGTCACCTTAACAAGCCACTCTGTTGCCCTTCGAAAGGCCGGGAGCTTGTCATGCTGCATGCGCAAAACCAGGATTGGCTGTATCTGATTGCCCCAAGCGAGGAGCAAGAGGCGCTGGTGGGCGGCCTCGCGTTCAATGTGCAAGACCGCCACTGGCTGGTGTATTGCGCCCTCGGAGGGCATCAGCATGCCGACCTGCCGGAGTTGGATTTTCTGACCGGGGTGAGCGTGCTGGACTTTTATGTCGAAACAGCTGCATGAACACTACAGGCGTAAAAAAACCGGGCTCATCGCTGAGTCCGGTTTTTTTGTGGGAGCGGGCTTGCTCGCGAAAAACGCCAGCCCGCCGCGTTACTTCTGGATGGGCGCGTTATCGTTAACCGCCATCGCGAGCAAGCTTGCTCTTACTGGGAACTAAGCAGTTGGCCGATGCTCGGGTCCTTGAACAGACGCGTCAGGGCATCGCTCAACACGTCGCTGACCAGCTTGGTGTTGGTTTCCTGGTTCGGCGCCATGCCGAAGCGCTGGTCCAGGGAGGCACCATAGCGGCCGCTGTAGCGACGGGTGCCGGCGGTGACATCAGACTTGAAGGTTGCGCCGATGGTGGCTTCAGTCACGTACAGGCCTTCCTTGGGCGACTGATACTTCAGCTCGGCCAGGGTAATGGTCAATTGCGGAGCGCCGGGCGAGTTGGCCGGGGTGAAGCCCAGCAGGCGCACAGCCGCTTCGGCCTGGGCTTGCAACTTAGGCAGCACATCGGCACCGGTCACGGTGATGGCGCTGGTTTCCGGGTACAGCCCGCCACGGGTGCCGAGGGTCGGCGATGGACGCCCGTCAACCACACGCACCGACACCGGCTGGCCATGGCCAACAGGCGCCAACTGAGTGGTGATTTTCGGTTGCGGGCTGAGTTGTTGCGGGCTGTGGGCGCAGCCAACCAGGGTCAAACTGGTCACAGTGATCAAACCGAACAACAGGCGTTGCAACATACTCATTTCTCCAGGACTAGATGCAAACAGGGCGCCAGTATAACGGTGAGCGCTCGCCACTCACCAGAATTCCTGAACGGCGGCTGAACTGTCGGCGAAATTACAATTTCCACACAGAACCGTCACCCCACTGTCATGCCAGACTGCCAACCTTCGCAGCATGTAACGAACCGGGTACAAAACCATGCGCCTTCTCAAGTCGTTGTTCTTTTCCCACGCCAGTCATCGCCACTTCGCGCTGCTCGACGCGCAAGGCTGCTGCAAAGCCTTCAAGGAGTGCAGCCTGCCGCCCGTCGGCGAAGGTTGGGTCGAAGTCCAAGAGGCCCGCTTGAGCTGGATGCACCGTCCGCTGCCCGCCAGCGCCCGTGTCAGCCCTCGCGTTTCACCGCCACAGCCACGGCACGCGTTGGCCTCCTGACCAGAGTGCTAATAAAAGTCATTAAACACGTCCATTTGCGCGCATTTCTTCGCTACAATCTCCCCCCGATTATAAGGACGTCTCCTGATCGGGCCTCGCAGCATCGCTAATGCACTTGTATTAGCTCCCCGCACCGCCCACAGAGAGCCGCCCACACAGATCGAGTGAAGCTGGCGAGCGTGCAGTGTTCTCTGCAAACCTTCGTCTTTACCCGAATCTGCCAGAGCTGCCATGCGCTCGGCCACTTGAGTTGTTCGCCCGTTTTGCCGCTTGCCGGCAGTGATTTCGGGCCAGGTGCCAGGCTGGGGCAGCCCTTTTTTGAGGTTCACGTCTTCAAAAGAGCGTGAAAAAAACGGGTTTTCACAACTTCACAAGAGTGTGGCGAGCAAATGAATAGTTTTGCGTTTGTACAAGCACCATCAGCGTCTGGAACCGCCCCACCACACAGGACCGAGTACTCCTCAAAAACCGGAGCTTGAAGCCTGTCCGCTACGGATTTGGTTGCACGATCGGACGAACTTGACCATAAGTCGAATTGCCACAGGTGCCCTTAAATGCGTTCATACGCACATCAGGCCCGGCCGGCAGCGTCCGCTTGCGATAAATTGCGAAGAATCGGACATGGCGATCCTGGCCATGGGTAATCTGGGGCATCACGTGAACCGCCCCGTCACTCCTGGCAGCCATGCCGTCAATTTGGTGCTGCAGATTTTGGAGACGCGTTAAATGGCGCATAACGAAGCAGTCGACGTAGTACTGGTAGGTGCGGGCATCATGAGTGCCACCCTCGCCGTACTGCTCAAAGAGCTCGACCCCGGCCTCAAGCTGGAAGTCGTTGAGCTGATGGATTCGGGTGCCGCGGAAAGCTCCAACCCGTGGAACAACGCCGGTACCGGCCACGCCGGGCTGTGTGAGCTGAACTACACGCCGCAGGCGGGCGACGGCTCCATCGACATCAAGAAAGCCGTGCACATCAACACCCAATTCGAGGTGTCGAAGCAGTTCTGGGCCTACTTGACCAAGAAAGGCACCTTTGGCTCGTCCAAGTCCTTTATCAGCCCCGTGCCGCACCTGAGCTTCGTGCAGGGCGAAAAGGGCGTGTCGTTCCTCAAAAAGCGCTTTGAAACCCTCAGCCAGCACCATGCGTTCTCGGACATGCACTACACCGAAGACCGCAGCGAGATGGCCGAGTGGATGCCGCTGATGATGCCCGGCCGCCCGCTCGACGAAAAAATTGCGGCCACCCGCGTAATGAACGGTACCGACGTCAACTTCGGCGCCCTGACCAACCAGTTGCTCTCGCACCTGACCAGCGCGCCGGACGCCCAGGTCAAGTACAGCAAGCGCGTCACCGGCCTCAAGCGCAACGGCGCCGGCTGGACCGTGAGCATCAAGGACGTCAACAGCGGCAATTCCCGTGACGTGGACGCCAAGTTTGTGTTCCTCGGCGCCGGCGGCGCGGCCCTGCCGCTGCTGCAAGCCTCGGGCATCGAAGAAAGCAAAGGTTTTGGCGGTTTCCCGGTCAGCGGCCAGTGGCTGCGTTGCGACAACCCGGAAGTGGTCAAGCACCACCAGGCCAAGGTCTACAGCCAGGCCGCCGTAGGTTCGCCACCAATGTCGGTGCCGCACCTGGACACCCGCGTGGTCGACGGCAAGAAGTCCCTGTTGTTCGGACCATACGCCGGCTTTACCACCAAGTTCCTCAAGCACGGCTCGTTCCTCGACCTGCCCCTGTCGATTCGCGCCGGCAACATCGGCCCGATGCTGGCCGTGGCCCGGGACAACATGGACCTGACCAAGTACCTGGTCAGCGAAGTGCGCCAGTCCATGGAACAGCGCCTGGAATCCCTGCGCCGCTTCTACCCTGAAGCGAAAGCCGAAGACTGGCGCCTGGAAGTGGCTGGCCAACGGGTGCAGATCATCAAGAAAGACCCGAAGAAAGGCGGCGTGCTGCAATTCGGTACTGAACTGGTTGCGGCCAAGGACGGTTCGTTGGCCGCCCTGCTGGGCGCATCCCCGGGTGCTTCGGTGACTGTTTCGATCATGCTGGAACTGATCGAACGCTGCTTCCCGGAAAAAACCGCCGGCGAGTGGGCGACCAAGCTGCACGAGATCTTCCCGGCTCGCGAAAAGGTCCTGGAGACCGATGCCGAGCTGTATCGCAAGATCAACACGCAGAACAACATCAGCCTGGAACTGGTTGAGCAGAGCAGCGAGACCGAAAGCTACGCTTGAGGCCTCGCCATAAAAAAACGCCCCGATGGGGCGTTTTTTTTCGTCCGCAACAATCAGCCGCGGGCTTGTTCGATCAACTCGATGTAATCCGCAGCGTGGCGCTGGTCCTTGATCACGTCTACGAAGGTCAGGCCATGTTCGTCCTTGCCGTCGAGGTCCAGGCCGGCCTCCTTGAAAAAGCCCAGGAAACGCTCGAAGTCGTCGATGCGCAGGCCACGGTAAGCCTTGACCAGTTTGTGCAGGGACGGCGATGTGGCGTCTACCGGCTCGAAATTCAGGAACAGCTTGATTTGCTCGTCGCCGATTTCATCACCAATCAGCTGTTTCTTATCTTTACGCATTACCGACTCCAGCCTGCAGACATTTACACGGGGGTTAAAGTCTACCTGCGAGGCCCTTTCTTCGAAAGCGCCGTTACACGCCTAAACCCCGTAGCACGTGTTATTTGGCGCGCACCGCCCCGGTGTGCAAATCAGCCCAGATATGGCCATTGGCGTAACTGAGGAATTGCACATACACCGTGTCATTGCGCAACAAGTCGACGATCACCCGGTACTGGGTCACCGGATACGACAAGGTCAGGGTTTTGCTTTTATCGTCGAACACCGGCTTTTTCAGGCTTTTGCTCTCGGCGTCGAAGTTGAGGACCACCTGGGCAATGGTCGCGCCCTTGTTCAGGGACTTGCCCTTGAGGCGAATCATCAACGGTGAGGTCACCGGAATCGGCTGCTGGGTGGACTGACGCTGGTTACCCACCACCACCGAATACTCGGTGACTTGCAGCAACTGCTGCTGGTCCGGCGCTTCGGCCCTCAGGGAAAGGTCGTCGGGCGGCAGGAACTGGCTATGCAGCGGCGCAGAAGCCGCCGCCAGGGGGAAACTGAGGGTCAGCGCCAGTACGGCGCAACCGCGGATCAAAAAGCGCATGGGCCGCTCCGTGGAAGATGGCCCGGCACTTTAGCTCAATCGAACTGGGCAAGCATCCAGCGCTGATACTCGGCCACTTCAGCATCGCCTTCACGGGGAGCCCAACTGGCCAGCTCACCCTCGCTCACCGGTCGATACGGTCCGGCCTTGCACTCGAACATCAAGGTATCGGGCTCCAGCACCACCAGGCCGTGAAACACACCCGGAGGCAAATCCACGCCCTGGCATTCACCGCCGGGCTGCATCACGCGCTTGGCAAGCACCTCGCCGGTCTCGCTGAAAATCAGCAACCCCAGGCTGCCTTTGAGCACCAGCAAGGTTTCCGCCTTGTCGGCACTCAGATGGCGATGCGGCGGCACATAAGTGCCGGGCTGCATGCCCACCGCCATGCGGTGGCACGGCTCTTCCATCTGGTGGAAGTTATGGTGATGCCGGCCACGGGGGCTCTGGGCCGCTTTTTCGGCCAGCTCCGCAAACAGCGTTTGATCAAGAAAGCTGGCCATTGATTACATACCTTTAACGGCGTAGATCCCATTGGCATTACGCCAGTAGCCTTTGTAATCCATGCCGTAACCGAAGATGTAACGGTCAATGCACGGCAGGCCCACGTAGTCGGCCTTCAGGTCCGGGCGAGCCTTGCGGTCGTGGTCCTTGTCGATCAGCACGGCGGTGTGCACTTTGCGTGCGCCGGCGTGTTTGCAGAAATCGATGATCGCACCCAGGGTGTGACCTTCATCGAGGATGTCATCGATGATCAGCACGTCGCGGTCGATGAACGAGACTTCCGGCTTGGCTTTCCAGAACAGGTCGCCGCCGCTGGTTTCATTGCGATAGCGGGTGGCGTGCAGGTAGGACGCTTCCAGCGGGAATTGCAGATGAGTGAGCAGCTTACCGGCGAAAATCAGGCCACCGTTCATCACGCAAAAGACCACCGGGTTGGTGTCGGCCATTTCGCGGGAGATGTGCGCGCCGACCTTGGCGATGGCCTCTTCGACTTGCGCTTCGGTGTACAGGCAGTCAGCCTCGCGCATGATTTGACGGATATGCTCGAGATCAGCGGACATGGCGCTCTCCAAGGGGGTGCTGTGGCAAGAAAAGCGGGCAAAGGTACGCATGTGAGGCGCAACGTTCAAGCCTTAATGGACTAACGTACTAGATGTCTATAGGACAACACCCTCGGATAGATTAATCTAGGCCGGTTTTTTTGCCCGCCGCCGGAGCCTTTCCCCATGCCCATCCGTGAGATCCGCCACCCGCTGATCCGACATAAACTCGGCCTTATGCGCCGCGCCGACATTAGCACGAAGAACTTCCGTGAGCTTGCTCAGGAAGTCGGAGCGCTGCTCACCTACGAGGCAACCAAAGACCTGCCCCTGGAAAACTACGAGATCGCCGGTTGGTGTGGTCCCGTGCAGGTCGAGAAAATCGCCGGCAAGAAGATTACCGTGGTGCCCATCCTGCGCGCCGGTATCGGCATGCTCGAAGGCGTCCTCAGCCTGATCCCGGGCGCCAAGGTCAGCGCCGTGGGCGTGGCCCGCAACGAAGAAACGCTGCAGGCCCACACCTACCTGGAAAAACTCGTACCGGAAATCGACGAGCGCCTGGCGATGATCATCGACCCGATGCTCGCCACCGGCAGCTCTATGGTTGCGACCATCGACCTGCTGAAAAAAGCCGGCTGCAAGGACATCCGCGCCATGGTGCTGGTGGCCGCTCCCGAAGGCATCGCCGCCGTCGAGAAAGCCCACCCGGACGTGCTGATCTACACCGCGTCGATCGATGAACGCCTGAACGAACACGGCTACATCATCCCGGGCCTGGGCGACGCCGGCGACAAGATCTTCGGTACCAAGCAGAAGGACGCGTGACCATGCAGGATGAGTTCAACGACCCGCTTTGGCGCCAGATCCTGTCTGGCGCACAGATGCTCTTCGTAGCATTTGGCGCGCTGGTGTTGATGCCGCTGATCACCGGTCTCGATCCAAACGTCGCCCTGTTTACCGCAGGCTTGGGCACCTTGTTGTTCCAAGTGGTCACCGGGCGCCAAGTGCCGGTGTTCCTGGCGTCGAGCTTCGCGTTTATCACCCCGATCATTCTCGCCAAGGGCCAGTTCGGCCTCGCGGCGACCATGGGCGGCGTGATGGCGGCAGGTTTCGTTTACACCTTTCTGGGCCTCGCGGTGAAGATCAAGGGCACCGGTTTCATCGACCGGCTGCTGCCGCCGGTGGTGATCGGCCCCGTGATCATTTCCATCGGCCTGGCCATGGCGCCGATTGCCGCCAACATGGCGATGGGCAAGGCAGGTGACGGTAGCGAGTTGATCCACTACCAGACAGCCATGCTGATCTCGATGCCGGCGCTGCTCACCACGCTGATCGTGGCAGTGTTCGGCAAAGGCATTTTCCGTCTGGTGCCGATCATCTCCGGCGTGCTGGTGGGTTTCGCCATGGCGTTCTACTTCGGCGTGGTGGACACCGCAAAGATCGCCGCCGCACCGTGGTTCGCCCTGCCCCACTTCACCGCGCCGGAGTTCAACTGGCAGGCCATTCTGTTTATCGTCCCGGTGGCCCTGGCTCCGGCGATCGAGCACATTGGTGGTGTGATTGCGGTGGGCAGCGTGACCGGTCGCGACTACCTGAAGAAGCCCGGCCTGCATCGCACGCTGCTGGGTGACGGTATCGCCACCACCGCAGCCGGCCTGTTCGGCGGCCCACCCAACACCACCTACGCGGAAGTGACGGGCGCAGTGATGCTGACCAAGAACTACAACCCAAAAATCATGACCTGGGCGGCCGTGTTTGCCATCAGCCTGGCGTTTATCGGCAAGTTCGGCGCACTGCTGCAGAGCATTCCAATTCCGGTAATGGGCGGGATCCTGTGCCTGCTGTTCGGTTCGATTGCGGCGGTGGGCATGAACACGCTGATCCGTCACAAGATCGACCTTGGGGAGGCGCGCAATCTGGTGATTGTGTCGGTAACCCTGGTGTTCGGGATTGGCGGCGTGCTGGTAGGTACCGGCACCGGCCCGGATGATTTCGGCCTGAAGGGCATCGCCCTGTGTGCGGTGGTAGCGATTGCATTGAATCTGCTGCTGCCGGGCAATGACGGCTGGAAGAACAAGAAGCCGGATGAGCCGCTGCTGTAAGGCTTTAGCTTTTTGGTGTTGCTGATGGCCTCATCGCGGGCAAGCCCGGCTCCCACATTGGAATGCATTGTCAGAAAGAATGCAGTCCGCTGTGGGAGCCGGGCTCCCACATTGGAATGCATTGTCAGAAAGAATGCAGTCCCCTGTGGGAGCCGGGCTTGCCCGCGATGGGGCCAGTTCAGTCAATAAAGATTACAGCTCGCCCAACGCATCGATCAGCGCCTGGTTCTGCTCCGGTGTGCCGATGCTGATCCGCAGGAACTGGGCAATCCGCTCCTGCTTGAAATGCCGCACGATCACCCCTTGCTCCCGCACCTTGGCTGCCAGCCCGGCAGCGTCGTGCCCTGGATGCCGGGCGAAGATGAAGTTGGCCGCAGACGGCAACACCTCAAAGCCTTTGGCCTCCCACATTGGAATGCATTGTCAGAAAGAATGCAGTCCCCTGTGGGAGCCGGGCTTGCCCGCGATGGGGCCAGTTCAGTCAATAAAGATTACAGCTCGCCCAACGCATCGATCAGCGCCTGGTTCTGCTCCGGTGTGCCGATGCTGATCCGCAGGAACTGGGCAATCCGCTCCTGCTTGAAGTGCCGCACAATCACCCCCTGCTCCCGCACCTTGGCCGCCAGCCCGGCAGCGTCGTGCCGTGGGTGACGGGCGAAGATGAAGTTGGCCGCAGACGGCAACACCTCAAAGCCTTTGGCCTGCAGCTGTGCCACCAGCTTTTCACGGCTGTCGATCACCAACCGGCAAGTGTTCTGGAAGTGTTCGCGGTCTTCAAACGCGGCCGCCGCACCGGCAATCGCCAGGCGATCCAGCGGGTAGGAGTTGAAGCTGTTCTTGACCCGCTCCAGCGCCTCGATCAGGTCCGGATGGCCCACGGCTAGGCCCACCCGCAATCCGGCCAGGGATCGCGACTTGGAGAGGGTCTGGGTCACCAGCAGGTTCGGGTAACGGTCCACCAGGCTGATGGCGGTTTCGCCGCCGAAGTCGATATAGGCTTCATCCACCACCACCACCGAGTCCGGGCTGGCCTTGAGGATTTGCTCCACGGCGTCCAGCGCCATCACGCAGCCGGTTGGCGCATTGGGGTTTGGGAAGATGATCCCGCCATTGGGCCTGGCGTAGTCCGACACACGGATCTGGAACTGCTCGTCCAGCGGTACCGCGTCGAACGCGATGCGGTAGAGGCCGCAGTACACCGGGTAAAAGCTGTAGCTGATGTCCGGGAACAACAGCGGCAGGTCGTGCTGGAACAAACCGTGAAAGATGTGCGCCAGGACTTCATCGGAACCGTTGCCGAGGAACACCTTGCCCGCGTCGATTGCGTAATACTTCGCCACCGCCTGCTTGAGCAGGTCGCTGTTGGGGTCCGGGTACAACCGCAGGTTGTCGTTCAACTCGGCCTGCATGGCGGCCAGCGCCTTGGGCGACGGCCCGTAAGGGTTTTCGTTGGTGTTGAGCTTCACCAGCTTGGTCAGCTTCGGCTGCTCACCGGGCACGTAAGGCACGAGTTCCTTGACGAGCGGGCTCCAGAATTTGCTCATGTTTCAGTTCCCCTGCTTATCGTCAACGATGCGGTATTCGGCACTGCGAGCGTGGGCGGTCAGCGACTCGCCACGGGCCAGCACGGATGCGGTCTTGCCCAGCTCCGACGCGCCCTGGGGCGAGCAGAAGATGATCGACGAACGCTTCTGGAAGTCATACACGCCCAGTGGCGAGGAAAATCGAGCCGTGCCTGAAGTCGGCAACACGTGGTTGGGACCGGCGCAGTAGTCGCCCAGGGCTTCGCTGGTGTGGCGGCCCATGAAGATCGCCCCGGCGTGACGAATCAGCGGCAGCCAGGCTTGTGGGTCCGCGACGGACAGCTCCAAGTGTTCCGGGGCGATACGGTTGGCCACCTCGATGGCTTGTTCCATGTCTCGCACCTGGATCAAGGCGCCGCGGCCATTGATCGATTTCTCGATGATCTCGGCGCGTTCCATGGTCGGCAGCAGCTTGGCGATGCTCGCGGCCACCTTGTCCAGGAACTCGGCGTCCGGGCTGACCAGAATCGCCTGGGCGTCTTCGTCGTGCTCGGCCTGGGAGAACAGGTCCATGGCGATCCAGTCCGGGTCGGTCTGGCCGTCACACACCACGAGGATTTCCGAAGGGCCGGCGATCATGTCGATGCCGACCTGGCCAAACACGTGGCGCTTGGCGGTGGCCACATAAATGTTGCCCGGGCCAACCACCTTGTCGACCTTCGGCACGCTCTCGGTGCCATAGGCCAGGGCGGCTACCGCTTGGGCGCCGCCGATGGTGAACACGCGGTCAACGCCCGCAATGCAGGCCGCTGCCAGCACCAGTTCGTTGATTTCACCACGCGGCGTGGGCACCACCATGACCACTTCGGTCACACCGGCGACCTTGGCCGGAATCGCGTTCATCAGTACCGAGGATGGGTACGACGCTTTGCCGCCCGGCACGTATAGACCGGCACGATCCAGCGGCGTGACCTTCTGGCCCAGTACCGTGCCGTCGGCCTCGGTGTAGCTCCAGGAGTCCTGCTTTTGTTTTTCGTGATAGCTGCGCACTCGCGTGGCCGCCACTTCCAAGGCTTCGCGCTGGGGTGCGGTGATGCGGGTCAGCGCCAGTTCCAGGCGTTCGCGAGGCAGGATCAGGTCGGCCATGGAGGCGACGTCCAGGCCATCGAACTGGCGGGTGAAGTCCACCAGCGCTGCGTCACCGCGCTCGCGCACGGCCTTGATGATGTCGAGCACCCGCTGGTTGACCGAATCGTCGGACACACTTTCCCAGCTCAACAGATGATCCAGATGATGGGCGAAATCCGGGTCGCAAGCGTTGAGTCGGGCAATTGCAGTGGACGTGGTCATAGCGAGGGCCTCAATAGAATTGGCAAAAACTCAGGCGCCGAAAGTTAGCAGTCGATCCGCTTGGGCACCCGAGAATTCTGGCTATGAGGCGGATAGACGGGCGCGGCTCAGGGCCGCGCAGGTGAGTCAACCGCGGTGTCGAGACTCCACTGCCTTGCGCAGGGTGTCGATCAACGCCTGGATACGAGCGTGCTGCATTTTCATCGACGCTTTGTTGACGATCAGCCGGGAGCTGATGTCGGCGATAAAGTCCTGGGGCTCCAGGCCGTTGGCGCGCAGGGTGTTGCCGGTATCGACCACGTCGATGATCTTGTCGGCCAGGCCGATCAGCGGCGCCAGCTCCATCGAACCGTAGAGCTTGATGATGTCGACCTGGCGACCTTGCTCTGCGTAGTAACGCTTGGCAACGTTGACGAACTTGGTCGCCACCCGCAGGCGGCCTTTGGGCTCGACGTCACCGACACGGCCGGCGGTCATCAGCTTGCACAGGGCAATACGCAGGTCCAGCGGCTCGTACAGGCCCTGGCCACCGTATTCCATCAACACGTCTTTGCCCGCGACGCCAAGGTCGGCCGCGCCATGCTCAACGTAGGTGGGCACGTCGGTGGCACGCACGATCAACAGACGAACGTCGTCCTGGGTCGTGGGGATGATCAGCTTGCGGCTCTTGTCCGGATTCTCGGTCGGCACGATGCCCGCTTCAGCCAGAAGCGGCAGTGTGTCGTCAAGGATACGGCCCTTGGACAGTGCGATGGTCAACATGGGAAACGTCAGTCCTTCATCAGGCTATTGCTGTCCGGTCGCAATCGGCGCCAGACACAGATCGAGGCCATTACAGCCTCGATTTGAAACAAATCCAATACCGTTCAGCTAACAACAAACACTTTCCTGTGGTGAGCGGGCTTGCCCGGCGCTGGGTTGCGTAGCGACCCCAAAAACGGGACTGCTGCGCAGTCCAGCGCGGGGCAAGCCCGCTCACCACAGTGACAGCGTTCGAAGTCCGAGGGGTTAGCCCGGTACGCGGCGGATTTTCGCGCCGAGCATCTGCAGCTTCTCTTCGATGCACTCGTAACCACGGTCGATGTGGTAGATGCGGTCGATCAGGGTGTCGCCGTCTGCGCACAGCGCCGAGATCACCAGGCTGGCCGAGGCACGCAGGTCGGTGGCCATTACTGGCGCGCCCTTGAGCTTCTCGATGCCGGTGACGATGGCAGTGTTACCTTCGACCTGGATCTTGGCGCCCATGCGGTGCAGTTCATACACGTGCATGAAGCGGTTTTCGAAGATGGTCTCGATCACAGCGCCGGTGCCTTCGGCAATCGCGTTCAGGGAAATGAACTGCGCTTGCATGTCGGTCGGGAACGCCGGGTACGGCGCAGTACGCACGTTGACGGCTTTTGGCCGCTTGCCGTGCATGTTCAGCTCGATCCAGTCTTCACCAGTAGTGATCTCGGCGCCCGCTTCCTTGAGTTTTTCCAGGACGGACTCAAGGATGGTCGGGTCGGTGTCCTTGACCTTGACGCGGCCGCCGGTGACAGCAGCAGCCACCAGGTAGGTACCGGTCTCGATGCGGTCCGGCATCACCTTGTAGGTGGCCGAATGCAGGCGCTTCACACCTTCGATGGTGATGGTGTCGGTGCCGGCGCCGGTAATGTTGGCACCCATGGCGATCAGGAAGTTCGCCAGGTCGACCACTTCCGGCTCGCGCGCGGCGTTTTGCAGCACGCTGCGGCCGTTGGCCAGGGCAGCGGCCATCATGATGTTCTCGGTACCGGTCACGCTGACAGTATCAAAGAAGAAGTTCGCGCCACGCAGGCCGCCTTCTGGTGCCTTGGCCTTGATGTAGCCGCCTTCGACGTCGATGGTTGCACCCATGGCTTCGAGGCCACGGATGTGCAGGTCCACCGGACGCGAACCGATGGCGCAACCGCCAGGCAACGCGACTTCGGCTTCACCGAAACGAGCAACCATCGGGCCCAGAACCAGGATCGAGGCGCGCATGGTTTTCACCAGCTCGTACGGCGCGATCAGAGTCTTGATGGTGCGCGGGTCGATTTCGACGCTGAGTTTCTCGTCGATCACCGGTTCAATGCCCATGCGACCGAACAGCTCGATCATGGTGGTGATGTCGTGCAGGTGCGGCAGGTTGGCCACGGTAACCGGGCCATCGCACAGCAAGGTAGCTGCCAGGATCGGCAGGGCGGAGTTCTTCGCCCCGGAAATACGGATCTCGCCATCAAGACGAGCACCGCCGGTAATAATCAATTTATCCATAAGAATCTCGACGCCTTGGGGGCTCAGGTGCGCTCGGCCCAGGCCGCGCGGCTGAAAAATTTCATAGTGACCGCATGGATGCTGCCATCGGTGATCCACGGGTTCAAATGGGCATAGATCTGCTGCTGACGCTTGACCGGGCTCAATGCCGCCAGTTCATCGCTAATCACGTTCAGCTGGAAGTTACAGCCTTCGCCCTCAACTTCTACTTGAGTTTCGGGGAGCTTTTCTTCGAGAAAGCGCTTCACTTCTAAGGCCTGCATGCTCAACCTCTATCGGCGCCCAGTGCGCGCGGGTCGCACATCATACAAAAAAGCCCCG
This sequence comes from Pseudomonas sp. Bout1, assembly GCF_034314165.1. GTDB lineage: Bacteria > Pseudomonadota > Gammaproteobacteria > Pseudomonadales > Pseudomonadaceae > Aquipseudomonas. The sequence continues at coordinate 5,951,079 of NZ_JAVIWK010000001.1, forward strand.
CGCCTGCGAACCCCGCATAGCAGGACTCTGACGGGGGGCTTCTTTAATAATGTGTATTAAGGATGCGCCAACAACTCGGTCAGCCCGGAAACTTCAGCAATTTCACGCATGTCTTCGGGCAACGCACGGATGCTCACCGGCTTTTTGACGGCCTGCGCATCACGCATGAAACACAGCAGCAACGATAAGCCGACGCTACTGGACTTCACCACCGCCGAGCAATCGAGCACCAGCGCCGCAGAGGTGCTGGCATTGATCAGCGCCTGGCCCTGCTTGCGCAGGGCTGGCCCGGTGCTGTAATCCAGCACGCCGCTGAGCAACAGCTCACCGGACTCGCCAAGGCGAATGGCCGACTCGGTCATTGGGCAGGCTTCCCGGCAGCTTTGTCGGTTTCTTCCTTGGCCTTGGCCACTTCACCGGCCCAACCGTTGATGGTTTTGTCCAGATCGTTGCCATTGCGCTGCATTGCGTCGGCAAACTGGTCACGGAACAGCTTGCCGATATTGATGCCGTTGATGACAACGTTACGCAGCTTCCACTCGCCATTGATCTTCGTCAGGGTGTACGACACTGGGTACACCGCACCATTGCTGCCCTTAACGGTCATGCCGACTTCGGCACGGTCACCCGTTTCGGACTTAGGCGCATCAACCGTAATGCCCTGGTTGTTGTACTCGAGCAATGCGTTGCCATAGAACTGGAACAGGCCACGCTTGAAGTTTTCCTGGAAGCGGGTCATCTGCTCCGGGGTCGCCTTGCGCGAGTACTTGACGGTCATGATGCTTTTGGAAATACCTTCAGCATCAACCACAGGCCCCACGATCGTATTCAGCGCGTTGTAAAACTGACTCGGGTCCTGCTTGTACTTTTCCTTGTTGGCACTCAGGTCAGCCAACATTTTGTTGGTCGTGTCCTGCACCAGGTCGTGTGCAGAACCGCCGGCAGCGGCGTTAGCCATCAACGGCAGTGCCGCCAGCAGTACCAACAGGCCACGTCGCAAAGTAGAGATCATGAACACATTCCTCATTTGGCGTCTTTATTGACGGTGTTGAGCAGGAATTTACCGATCAAGTCCTCCAGCACCAACGACGACTGTGTGTCATGAATGGTCGAACCATCCTTGAGCAGAGCTGTTTCCCCGCCCACGCTGATACCGATGTACTTCTCGCCCAGCAAACCAGCGGTGAGAATAGACGCCGTGGAGTCAGTCGGCAGATTATCCACCTTCTTGTCCACTTGCATCGTCACCCGGCCGGTGAAGCTGTCGCGGTCAAGATCGATCGCCGTGACCTTGCCGATGGTTACACCCGCCATGGTCACTTTAGCTCTGACAGTCAAACCGGCGATATTGTCGAAGTAGGCGTAAAGTTTATAAGTATCGGCGGTGGGGCTGGCCGATAGGCCGCTGACTCGCAGGGCGAGCAACAGTAAAGCCAGGATGCCAGCCAGCAAGAAAAGGCCGACACCGATTTCCACAGTGCGGTTTTGCATCAGAAATCTCCAAACATCAAGGCGGTCAAAATGAAGTCAAGGCCCAGTACCGCCAGCGAGGCGTACACAACGGTCTTGGTGGTGGCGCGACTGATCCCTTCTGAAGTGGGTTCACAGTCGTAGCCTTGGAATACGGCGATCCAGGTCACTACAAAGGCGAAAACGATGCTTTTAATGATGCCGTTGAGCACGTCGCCGCTGAAGGTCACGCTGTTCTGCATGTTGCCCCAGTAGGAGCCGTCGTAGACGCCCAGCCAGTCAACCGCCACCCACGAGCCGCCCCAGATCCCGACCACGCTGAACACCATCGCCAACAGTGGAAGAGAGATGAAGCCGGCCCACAGGCGTGGGGCAACAATGTACTTGAGTGGATCGACACCGATCATTTCCAGGCTGGAGAGCTGCTCGGTGGCTTTCATGTTGCCTATTTCGGCCGTCAGCGCAGAACCGGCACGCCCGGCAAACAGCAGCGCGGTCACCACCGGGCCCAACTCACGCAACAGGGTCAGGGCCACCATCTGCCCCACCGCCTGCTCGGAACCGTAGCTGGAAAGGATGTTGAAACCCTGCAGCGCCAGCACCATGCCGATGAATACACCGGAAACCACGATGATCACCAGGGACATCACGCCCACGGAGTGCAGTTGCTTGATCAGCAGGCCAAAGCCGCCGCCAATACCGCCGCGGCCGAGCAAGGCATGAAACAGGAAAATCGTCGAACGGCCCAGCACACCAATGATATCGATGCCGGAGCGGCCGAAAAGGCGAACCTTTTCGAGTAAGGATGTCTTGCGCATCAGCGCTTCCCCAGAAAATCTGAGCGGTAGTCCGCTGCCGGAAAATGAAAAGGCACCGGGCCATCGGGGTCGCCAGTCATGAATTGGCGAATGCGCGGGTTATCTGCGTTCATCAGCTCTTCAGGCGTGCCCTGCCCCAATACCTGGCCATCGCCCACTACATAGAGGTAGTCGGCAATGCTCGCGGTCTCGGCCAGGTCGTGGGAGACCACGATACTGGTGATACCCAGCGCATCATTGAGCAGGCGGATCAGGCGCACCAGGACACCCATGGCGATCGGGTCCTGGCCAACGAAAGGTTCGTCGTACATGAGAATCTGCGGGTCGAGGGCAATGGCACGCGCCAGGGCCACCCGACGCTTCATGCCACCGGACAGCTCGTCGGGCATCAAATCGATGGCACCACGCAGCCCCACGGCCTGCAATTTCAGCAACACGATGTCACGAATCATTTCATCGGACAGCTGCGTATGCACCCGCAGCGGGAACGCCACGTTTTCAAAAACGTCGAGGTCGGTGAACAATGCGCCGCTCTGGAACAGCACGCCCATGTGCTTGCGGGCATCGAACAGATCGCTGCGCGACAGCGTCGGCAGGTTCTGGCCGTTGACCCAGACTTCACCGGCGGAGGGGCGCAGCTGCATGCCCATCAGGCGCAACAGCGTCGTCTTGCCGCAGCCGGAAGGCCCCATGATTCCCGTGACTTTGCCGCGGGGAATGCGAATATCCACATTATTGAAGATGCTGCGCGTACCGCGCTTGAAGGAAAGGCCCTTCAGCTCGACCGCGTAGGCGTTATCGGCACTCATCTAAACTCCTTGGGATGCAGCCTTTCACTCAGACACCTTGTTTTCGACAAATGCTTGCGCCGAATAGACAAAAAGGCTGTGCGGACCGAACTGGCGGCGAACTATATCACTGCTGGTACAGCGCCCCCAAGGCCGGAACAGAGCTTGTTCAGAAACAGGACAGCTAAAAAAACCTTGCTGAGGTTGAATCTCAACCACAGGCGGAATGAATAAAGCCTGACGAACTTGCGTGAGGGAATTGTTCATTACCGCTATAATCGCCGACTTTTCGTCAGGCTATACGATTTCAGACATGAGCCAATCCAGCGACCTTATTCAATCCGCACAACGCACCATCCGCCTTGAGCTTGAAGCCGTAGAAGGTTTACTGGCCCATATCGACGCGGATTTCGTACGCGCATGCGAGATGATTCTGGCCAGCAAGGGCCGCGTTGTCGTGGTCGGCATGGGCAAATCCGGGCATGTCGGCAACAAGATCGCCGCCACCCTGGCAAGCACCGGGACCACCGCGTTCTTCGTGCATCCGGCCGAAGCCAGCCACGGCGACATGGGCATGATCACCCGGGATGACATCATCCTGGCGCTGTCCAACTCCGGCACCACCAACGAAATCGTGACCCTGCTGCCGCTGATCAAGCGCCTGGGCATCCAGTTGATCAGCGTGACCGGCAACCCGGACTCAACCCTGGCAAAAGCCGCCGAAGTGAATTTGAACGTGCACGTTGCCCACGAGGCCTGCCCGCTGAACCTCGCACCCACCTCCTCCACCACTGCGGCCCTGGTCATGGGCGACGCGCTGGCGGTGGCACTGCTGGAAGCCCGTGGGTTTACCGCCGAAGACTTCGCATTTTCCCATCCGGGTGGCGCCCTGGGCCGTCGCCTGCTGCTGAAAGTGGAAAACGTGATGCACGCCGGCGAAGAGTTGCCTCAAGTGGCGCGCGGCACCTTGCTTAAGGATGCCTTGATGGAAATGACCCTCAAGCGCCTGGGCATGACGGTGATACTGGAAGATGACGGGCGCCTGGCCGGGGTATTCACCGACGGCGACCTGCGCCGCACACTGGACCGCAACCTCAATATCCAGACCGCAACCATCGACGAAGTCATGACGCCTCACGGCAAGACTGCACGCCCTGACATGCTCGCGGCCGAAGCGCTGAAGATCATGGAAGACCATAAAATTCTGGCGCTGGTGGTGGTCGACGGCGACGACCGCCCGGTTGGCGCCCTGAACATGCACGACTTGCTGCGTGCAGGAGTGATGTAAATGACCACCGACCTGTTGCAACGGGGCAAAAACATCAAGCTGGCGATTTTCGACGTCGACGGTGTACTCACAGATGGCCGCCTGTACTTTTTGGAAGACGGCAGCGAATTCAAGACGTTCAACACCCTCGACGGCCAGGGCATCAAGATGCTGATGGCGGCGGGCGTGCAAACCGGGATCATCAGCGGTCGCAAAACTCCGGTTGTGGAACGCCGCGCACAAAACCTGGGGATTCCTCACCTGTATCAGGGCCGCGAGGATAAACTGGTGGTCCTGGACGAGCTTCTTGGCCAACTCAACCTAAGCTATGAGCAGGTTGCCTACCTCGGTGACGACCTACCCGACCTGCCGGTGATTCGCCGGGTCGGCCTGGGCATGGCCGTGGCCAATGCGGCGGCGTTCGTTCGCGAACATGCCCATGGCGTAACGACAGCCCGTGGCGGCGAAGGCGCCGCCCGCGAGTTCTGCGAACTGATTCTGCGCGCCCAAGGCAGCCTTGAAGCGGCCCACGCCGCCTACCTATAGAGCGTTTTATGTTGAGCAAAAAGATTCGCAATTTCCTGATATTCGCTGTCATCGCCGCCGTATTCCTGGCGGTAGGCTACTGGAATATCAGCCCGGAGCGCTTCCTCGACAAGCCCGTCGCACAGGTGGACGAGAGCGCTATCGACTATTACGCCATTAACGCCCATAGCATCCAGTACCTGCCCGATGGCAAGGTCCAGTATGAAATGACCTCGGACAAGGTCGAACACCTGAAGGCATCCGAGGTCACGTTATTGACCAAGCCGGACATGAACCTGTATCGCGGCGCCGAATTCCCATGGCACGTCACCAGTGAGCGTGGCGAGGTCAACCCGGACGGCACCCAAGTGGAATTGATTGACTCGGTACGTGTAGCCCGCACCGACGCCAAGGACCGCGACACCATTATTACCAGCAGTCGCATGACCGTATTCCCACAGAAGCAATATGCGCAGACCGAGCAAGACGTTAGAATTGACGGCGCTGGCGGTGTATCGACTGGCAAGGGAATGAAAGCGTATTTGAAAGAAAGCAGGATACACCTGCTATCGAACGTAAGAGGACAGTATGAGGCTCGTTAAAACCCTCCCTATTTTGCTCGGCCTGGGCGCAGCACTGGGAAGCGTGAGCGCCTGGGCTCTGCCGAACGATAGCCAGCAACCGATCCATATCCAGGCCGATGACGCGCAACTGGATGACAAGAAAGGTATTGCGACCTACACCGGCGACGTGATCATCACTCAGGGCTCGATGAAAGTGACGGGTAATACCGTGACGCTGACTCGCACCCCGGCAGGCGATATCGACGTGGTCACCTCGGTTGGCAACCTGGCGTATTTCGAACAGCTGCAAAAAGTGGGCGACCCTACGCCAGTCAAAGGCTACGGCAAGACGATCCAGTACCATGCACAGCAAAATCGCATCGTACTGATCGACCAGGCCCGGGTGATCAATGACGGCAACACCACCGACGGCGAAAAAATCGTCTACGACACGGTGAAGCAGATTGCCCAGGCCGGTCGTGCCACCGGTTCCAAAATCGGCACGCCGAAGCCGCGCATCGACATGGTTATCCAGCCGAAGCCGAAACCGGGCGCAGCCCAGCCGGCGCCGAAACCCGACGCGAAGAAGGCGAATTGATGGCAACCCTGAAAGCCCAGCATCTGGCCAAGGCCTATAAAAGCCGGCAGGTCGTGCGCGACGTGAGCCTGTCGATCGACAGCGGGCAGATCGTCGGCTTGCTCGGCCCCAACGGTGCGGGCAAGACCACCTGCTTCTACATGATCGTGGGCCTCGTACAGGCCGATCAGGGCCGCGTGCTGATCGACGACCTGGACGTGAGCCACCAGCCCATGCACGGTCGCGCCCAAGCAGGCATTGGCTATCTCCCGCAGGAGGCGTCGATCTTCCGCAAACTGTCGGTTTCCGACAACATCATGGCCATCCTCGAGACCCGCAAGGAACTCGACCGCGCCGGGCGCAAGCAAGAGCTGGAAAGCCTGCTGCAGGAATTCCACATCAACCACATTCGCGACAACCTCGGCATGAGCCTGTCCGGCGGTGAGCGTCGTCGCGTGGAAATCGCCCGCGCCCTGGCCACTGCGCCGAAGTTCATCCTGCTGGACGAACCTTTCGCCGGTGTCGACCCGATCTCGGTCGGCGATATCAAGCAGATCATCCATCACCTCAAGGCCAAGGGCATCGGTGTATTGATCACCGACCACAATGTCCGCGAGACCCTCGATATCTGCGAAACCGCGTATATCGTCAACGATGGGCAACTGATTGCCGAAGGTGACTCGGCCACCATCCTGGCCAATGAACTGGTCAAGGAAGTGTATCTGGGTCACGAGTTCCGCCTGTAAACACGGTGGTATCAGGCCATTCGCCATGGAGCGCGGGAGTCAATAAAAACCTCAGAATTTTTATTGTTACCGCGCTCTAGGCAAAGCCCCCGATATCAGGCATATAATTTGCTTATGTTTGGCGCTCACGCGCCCTGTCGTGGATGGCGCATTGCGCCGGCGAATAAGGTGTTAAGCCCCTGCCATGAAACCATCGCTAGTCCTGAGAATGGGCCAGCAGCTGACGATGACACCTCAGCTGCAACAGGCCATCCGCCTGCTCCAATTGTCGACCCTGGACCTGCAACAGGAAATCCAGGAGGCCCTGGAGTCCAATCCGATGCTCGAACGCCAGGAAGAAGGCGACGACTTCGATAATGCAGACCCGCTTGCCGACAACATCGAGCAAAAACCCAACCCCGACGTACAGGAAACCTCCTACCAGGAAACCGCCCCCACGGTGGACAACCTTGAGGAAGGTGAATGGAACGAACGCATTCCCAATGAACTTCCCGTCGACACCGCCTGGGAAGACGTCTACCAGACCAGCGCCAGCAGCCTGCCCAGCAATGATGATGACGAGTGGGACTTCACTACCCGAACCTCCGCCGGCGAGAGCCTGCAGAGCCATCTGCTCTGGCAACTGAACCTGGCACCGATGTCTGACACCGATCGACTGATCGCTGTGACCCTGATCGACTGCATCAACAATCAGGGCTATTTGGACGAGTCCCTTGAGGAGATCCTCGAGGCCTTCGACCCGGAACTGGACATCGAACTGGACGAAATCGAAGCCGTCTTGCACCGCATCCAGCAGTTCGAGCCCGCCGGTATCGGCGCGCGCACCCTGAGCGAGTGCCTGCTGCTGCAACTGCGCCAATTGCCGGCCAAGACCCCTTGGCTGGCCGAGGCGCAGCGCCTGGTCACCGACTACATCGACCTGCTCGGCAGCCGCGACTACAGCCAGCTGATGCGCCGCATGAAGCTCAAGGAAGATGACCTGCGCCAGATCATCGAGCTGGTGCAGAGCCTGAACCCTCGCCCTGGCTCGCAGATCGAGTCCAGCGAAGCCGAATACGTGGTGCCCGACGTGATCGTGCGCAAGGACAACGAGCGCTGGCTGGTGGAGTTGAACCAGGAATCGGTGCCGCGCCTGCGGGTCAACCCGCAATACGCAGGCTTTGTGCGCCGCGCCGACACCAGCGCCGACAACACCTTCATGCGTAACCAGTTGCAGGAAGCCCGCTGGTTCATCAAGAGCCTGCAAAGCCGCAACGAAACCCTGATGAAAGTCGCCACCCAGATCGTCGAGCACCAGCGCGGCTTCCTGGAATACGGCGATGAAGCGATGAAGCCGCTGGTATTGCACGATATCGCCGAGGCGGTGGGCATGCACGAATCAACGATTTCCCGGGTAACCACACAAAAATTCATGCATACCCCACGGGGTATCTATGAGCTGAAATACTTTTTCTCCAGCCACGTCAGCACCTCCGAAGGCGGCGAATGCTCGTCCACGGCGATCCGCGCGATCATCAAAAAACTGGTTGCCGCGGAAAATCAGAAAAAGCCGTTGAGTGACAGCAAGATCGCTGGTTTACTGGAGGCACAAGGCATTCAGGTCGCCCGTCGAACCGTCGCCAAGTACCGCGAGTCCCTTGGGATCGCGCCTTCCAGCGAGCGTAAGCGTTTGATGTGACGGGCGGGCCATAGCGTTCCAGTGGCAGGCACCCCGGCCTGCCGCTTTATGCACTGGCAACGAAGGAGAAGCTGTATGCAAGTCAACATCAGTGGACACCATGTAGAAGTCACCCCTCCATTGCGCGAATACGTCGAGCAGAAGCTGAAACGACTTGAGGGTCATTTCGACAAGATCACCAATGTGCAGGTCATCATGAAGGTCGATAAGCTTCAGCAGAAAATCGAAGCGACCTTGCAGATACCCGGTGGCGAAGTGGTCGCCAATGCCGAGCATGAAGACATGTATGCATCGATCGATGCCTTGACTGACAAGCTTGACCGCCAACTTAAAAAGCATAAGGAAAAGCAGCAGAGCCTTCTTCAAGGCACCGGCCGCTAACACTCCCCACCCATGATTCGACTTGAAACCATCCTGACCCCCGGCCGTTCCCTCGTGAACGTGCCGGGCGGCAGTAAAAAGCGTGCCCTCGAACAAATTGCCAACCTGATCGGCCGCGAAGTGCCCGAGCTGGATACGCAAGCTGTGTACGAGGCTCTGATCGCCCGTGAAAAGCTCGGCTCGACCGGCTTTGGCAACGGCATCGCCATTCCTCACTGCCGCTTGCAAGGCTGTGAATCTCCGGTCAGCGCCCTGCTGCACCTGGATGCCCCAATCGATTTCGACGCCATCGATGGCGCCCCGGTCGACCTGCTGTTTGTACTGCTGGTCCCGCAAGCTGCCACCGATGCGCACCTGGAACTGCTTCGGCAGATCGCCAGCATGCTCGACCGCAAGGAAGTACGCGACAAACTGCGCAGCGCCTCCAGCAACGAGGCGCTCTATCAGGTCGTCCTGGATGAACAAAGCAGGCATTAATCATGCGTTTGATCATCGTCAGTGGCCGGTCCGGCTCAGGCAAAAGCACGGCCCTCAATGTTCTTGAGGACAACGGCTTCTATTGCATCGACAACCTGCCCGCCGGCCTGCTGCCGGAACTGGCGGAACGCGCACTGATTCACACTGAGCTCGCGCAACCACTGGTCGCTGTCTCGATCGACGCCCGAAACCTGCCCAGCCACCTCACACGCTTCCCTGAGCTGCTCGAAGAAGTGCGCGCCAAGCACATCCATTGCGATGTGCTGTACCTGGACGCCGACGAAGAGACCCTGCTCAAGCGCTTCTCCGAAACCCGTCGACGCCACCCTCTTAGCAGCCCGCATCGCTCGCTGGCCGAAGCCATCGAAGACGAGACCAAGCTGCTGGGGCCGATCATTGACCTGGCTGACCTCAAGATCAACACCACCAGCCTGAACCTGTATCAACTGCGTGATGCGATCAAGCTGCGCCTGCTGAACCAGCCAGAGCCGGGCACGGCGTTCCTCGTGGAGTCGTTTGGCTTCAAGCGTGGCATGCCGGTGGATGCCGACCTGGTGTTTGACGTGCGCTGCCTGCCCAACCCGTATTGGAAGCCGGAATTGCGCGATCAGTCCGGGCTGGACGAGCCTGTGGCCGAGTACCTGGCGGCGCAACCGGATGTGGAGGAGATGTTCCAGGACATCTCCAGCTACCTGCTCAAGTGGCTGCCGCGTTTTGCGGCCAGCAACCGGGCTTATGTCACCATCGCCATTGGCTGCACCGGCGGCCATCACCGTTCCGTCTACCTGACCGAACGCCTGGGCAAGGTGCTGCACCAAACCCTCAAGAACGTCCAGGTTCGCCACCGCGACCTCAGCTGAAAGGAACACCCCCGCGATGCCCGCTCTGGAAATTGAAATCATCAACAAGCTGGGCCTGCACGCCCGGGCCTCGGCCAAGTTCGTCGGCGTTGCCGGGCAGTTCCCTTGCCAGATCCGCGCCGGGCGCACACAGGAATCCATGGTCGACGGCAAAAGCATCATGGCCATGATGATGCTGGCTGCGGGCAAGGGCACAAAGATTCATTTGAAGACCGAAGGCGAACAAGAGCAGGAAGCCCTGGATGCGCTGGTGGCGTTGATCAACAACTTCTTTGACGAAGGCGAGTAACACCCTCTGTAGGAGCCGGCTTGCCGGCGATTGGCCCACAAGTCTTGCACTGACCTCAGGAACGCCATCGCCGGCAAGCCGGCTCCTACAAGGAATTTGGCAGAGTTCCTAGCCCAACGCTGTATCCATCACCATCATCAAGCAAAACCCGATGCACAACCCGAGGCTGGCGAGCTTGTCATGGCCATTGCGCCGCGACTCGGGAATGACTTCGTGCGTCACCACCAACAGCATCGCCCCGGCCGCCAGCGCCAACCCCAGCGGCAACAGCACCTGCGCCAGGCTCACCAGCCAGGCGCACAGCACCGCAAACACCGGCTCCACCAGGCCAGACGCCGCGCCAATCAGGAACGCCTTGACCCGCGACATCCCTGCCCCGGCCAGCACCAGCGCGATAACCAAACCCTCCGGCACATCCTGTAATGCGATGCCCATGGCCAGGCTGTCGGCATCGGGCATGCCGCCACCCGCCGAAACACCCACCGCCATGCCTTCAGGAATGTTGTGGGCAATGATGGCGAACACAAACAGCCAGATGCGCGGCGGTATCACCGGATGTTCCGCACTGCCCACCAGCATTTCCGGGCTGGCGCCGGAGACCTTGCGATCTACCAGGTACAACCCGAAAGCGCCTAGCATGATGCCGAAACTGATCAGGCCACTGGCGGCCCAGGGCGTCAGCCCCAGGCTTTCAGCCGCCGCGATACCCGGCACGATCAGCGAAAACGCAGTCGCCGCCAGCATCACCCCCGCACCAAAGCCGAGCAGCGTGTCACTCACCGCCAACGGCATCCGGCGAATTACCAGTACCGGCACGGCGCCCAAGGCGGTGCCAAGCGCGCAAATGGCACCACCCTGCAAGGCCCGCAGGATGCGCGGTTCCAGGTCAAGCCAGGCCAGCCCTTGGGCCACCAGCAATGCCGTTCCTGCCAATAGCAGCAGCGAGCCAAACGCATAACGAAACATCCGCACGCTGCTGATCGCCAGTGTTTCAGTGCCCATAGTCGGCCTTAGATCTTGTTATAGAGGAGTTTCAGCCCAGCGCAGCCTGGTAGCGTCCGGCAACTTCCGGCCAGTTGATGACGCTGTAGAACGCGTTGATGTATTCCGGACGCCGGTTCTGGTACAGCAGGTAGTAAGCGTGCTCCCAGACGTCCAGACCGAGGATTGGCGTGTTGCCGTTCATCAGCGGGCTGTCCTGGTTGCCGCTGCTCTCCACCACCAGGGTCTTTTGTGGGGTAACGCTCAACCACGCCCAGCCACTGCCGAACCGGGTCAATGCGGCTTTGGTGAATGCCTCCTTGAAGGCGTCGAAACCACCCAATTGTTCGTCGATGGCTTTACCCAGCGCACCCTCTGGCTTGCCGCCGCCCTTGGGCGACATCACGGCCCAGAACAACGAGTGGTTGGCGTGGCCGCCGCCCTGGTTGATCACCGCCGCCCGGAGTTTTTCCGGCAGTTGCTGCACGCTGGACACCAACTTCTCCACCGGCCACCCGGCAAACTCGGTGCCTTCGACGGCCGCGTTGAGGTTGTTGATATAGGTCTGGTGGTGCTTGGTGTAGTGGATCTCCATGGTTTGCGCATCGATATGCGGTTCAAGGGCGTCGTAGGCGTAAGGCAAGGCCGGCAAGGTGTAGGACATATCAATGAGCTCCATAAAAAGGGCTGTTGCGGGTCGACGCATCCGAGGGCGCCACGTTGCTGCCCAGCAGGCGGTGGGTACGCGGGTACTCACCGTGATCGCTGATGAAATTCAGCAGTTCGACGTAGGTCTTGCTGCTCTGGCGCAGGGCCGCCTCGCGCAATAGCGGGTTAAGGCGGGTGTCCTGCAGGGTCTGCAGCAGGCGCTGGTGAATGGCACAGAGGTATTCCGCGCTTTCCTCCGGCTGGTTCAGGCGCAGGTGCAGGTCTGCCAGGTTGTGATGGGAAATGACGCAAGCCGCCACCGCTTCGTCGGCATCCGCCCAACGCTCAAACAACACTTGAGCCAGGGCCAGGGCTTGCAGGTAGGCCTCGCGGGCATCTACCAGCTCGCCTGCCATAAAGCAGCGATTGGCCCGTTCGATCGTGCGTTTCCAGTGCTCCATGGTGAGCCTCCAAAGCAGGGTCGGTGATTACACGCCGCCGGCCGTGAGCTTTTCCGGATCCAGCAGGGTTTCCAGTTGGCTGCGGGGCAAGTCGGTGTGTTCGAGCGCCACGTCAATTACCGGGCGGCCCTGTTGATAGGCCTTCTTGGCGATTTCGGCGGCCTTTTGGTAACCAATGATCGGGTTGAGTGCGGTCACCAGGATCGGGTTGCGTGAGAGCGCTTCCTTGAGCTTGGCTTCGTTGACCTTGAAGCTGGCGATGGCCTTGTCGGCCAGCAGGCGGCTGGAGTTGGCCAGCAATTCCAGGCTGTTGAGCAGGTTCTGGGCGATGATCGGCAACATCACGTTGAGTTCGAAATTGCCGGACTGGCCGGCGATGGTGATCACCGTGTCATTGCCGATGACTTGTGCGGCAACCATCGCGGTGGCTTCCGGAATCACCGGGTTGACCTTGCCCGGCATGATCGAGGAGCCCGGCTGCAGGCCTTCCAGTTCGATTTCACCGAGGCCGGCCAGCGGGCCGGAGTTCATCCAGCGCAGGTCGTTGGCGATTTTCATCAAGGACACGGCGGTGGTCTTGAGCTGCCCGGAGACCGCGACGGCAGTATCCTGGGAGCCAATCAGCGCAAACAGATTCTTGCCGGGCGTGAACTGAACCTGGGTCAGGCTGCTCAGTTGTTGGCTGAAGCGCGCCGCAAACTCAGGATGCGCATTGATCCCGGTGCCGACGGCCGTGCCGCCCTGCGCCAGCGCCTGCAAGCTCGGCAGCAGGTCTTGCAGGTGGCCGATATTCGCCTTGAGCTGCTGGGCCCAGCCGTTGAGTACCTGGCTCATGCGCACCGGCATGGCGTCCATCAGGTGCGTGCGGCCGGTCTTGACGAAGCGGTGCACCTCTTCAGCCTTGTGCTCGATCACCTGCACCAAGTGCAGCAATGCCGGCAGGGTCTGTTCATGCAGCACCAGCGCCGCGCTCACATGAATGGTGGTCGGAATGATGTCGTTGCTGCTCTGGCCGCAATTGACGTGGTCATTGGGGTTGACCGGCTCACCCAGCAAACGGCTGGCGAGGGTCGCAATCACTTCGTTGGCGTTCATGTTGGAGCTGGTGCCGGAACCGGTCTGGAAGATATCCACCGGGAAGTGCTGCATGAAGTCGCCTTCCAGCAAACCCTGGGCAGCATCGACGATGGCCTTGCCTTGGGCTTCACTCAGTTGTTTGAGCTCAACGTTGGCCTTGGCGGCGGCCGCCTTGGCCAGGATCAGCGCACGGATGAACTGCGCCGGCATGCGCTGGTGGCTGATGGGAAAGTTGTTCACCGCACGCTGGGTTTGCGCGCCATACAAGGCCTCGGCGGGCACTTGCAGTTCGCCCATGCTGTCGCGTTCGATACGGGTGTTACTCATCGGAAGATCCTTGCACCAGGTCGGAGTGAGAAATCGATGGAAGCAATTCGCAGGTCGCCAATTGCCAGGCAAAGGTCTGCCAGCGCTTGAGGCGGCAGGCACAGTGAGAAAGTTTTTCCAGGTCACGCAACGGGCGCCAGGCCTGGTCCAGGCACATGGACCGCCAATGCCAGGGCAAGGCGATGTCGGAGGCGGTGTCGAGCAGCAGGCGAAATGAGGTTTCGCCGATGGTCCACGGATGGGTCGCAGTGCAACAGGCGAGGTACCGGCCTTCGGCCAGGTAATGTTCGATCAGGCGGGGCTCGTCGGGATCAAGGCCGCAGCGAATCTGACGACTCATCCAGCGCCAGCTTTCCAGGTAAGGATCCTCATGCAGGACAGAACTCATGATCCACGCTCATTCGGTAATGATATTTATTATTAAATGATATTGAGAATCAAAACAAGCATCTGAGGTGATCACACGGAATTTCGGGCATAAAAAAGGCGCGCCACCCAATGGGTGGCGCGCCTTTTTTACAGCGTCTGTCGGCGGGTCAGCTGCCGGCGACGGTCATCTTCTCGATCAACACCGAACCGGTGCGGATGTTGCTGCGCAGTTCCAGGTCATTACCCACCGCGACAATCTGCTTGAACATGTCGCGCATGTTGCCGGCGATGGTCACTTCCTGCACGGCGAACTGGATTTCACCGTTTTCTACCCAGAAACCTGCCGCGCCACGGGAGTAATCGCCCGTGACCATGTTCAGGCCATGGCCCATCAACTCGGTAACCAGCAAGCCGCGGCCCATGCGTCGCAACAACGCCGCCTGGTCTTCGTCGCCATGGGTGATGAACAGGTTGTGCACCCCGCCCGAGTTGGCCGTGCTGGGTAGCCCAAGCTTGCGACCGGCGTAGGTGCCCAACACGTAGGACACCAGCTCACCGTTCTCGACGAACGGCTTGGCGTAGGTCGCCAGGCCATCACCGTCAAACGACGAACTGCCCATGGCGCCCATCAGGTGCGGGCGCTCATCGATGGTCAGCCACTCCGGGAACAGCTTCTGGCCGATCGCGCCTTCCAGGAACGACGACTTGCGGTACAAATTGCCGCCGGAAATCGCCCCGAGGAAGCTGCCGAACAAACCACCGGCCAGTTCTGCCGAGAACAATACTGGCACTTCGCAGGTCGGCACCGGGCGCGCGCCCAGGCGGCTGGCCGCACGCTGCGCGGCACGTTGGCCGATAAGTACCGGGTCCATCAGCAAATCGCCCTGGCGATTAACGTCGTACCAGTAATCACGCTGCATCTGGCCGTTGGCTTCGGCGATCATCACGCAGCTCAGGCTGTGACGTGTCGAGGCATAACCGCCGATAAAGCCGTGGCTGTTGCCATACACGCGGCAACCCTGATGGGTGCTCAAGGTGGTGCCATCAGCGTTCTTGATCCGGCTGTCGGCATCAAATGCCGCCGCTTCACAGGTCAGCGCTTGCTCAATGGCCTGCTCCGGGGTGATGTCCCAGGCATGAAACAGGTCAAAATCCTTCAAGTCACGAGCCATCAAGGCCGCATCGGCCAGGCCCGAGCTTTCGTCTTCAGAGGTGTGCTTGGCAATCGCCAGTGCGGCGGCGACGGTTTCACGAATCGCGTCCGGGCCACTGGCGGAGGTGCTGGCAGAACCTTTGCGCTGGCCCACATACAACGTGATGCCAAACCCCTGGTCGCGGTTGAATTCGACGGTTTCCACTTCCCGCTGACGCACCGATGTCGACAACCCCTGCTCCAGGGAAACCGCCACTTCACAGGCACTGGCCCCCTGGCGCTTGGCCTCGGCAATGATCTGCTCGACTTGTTCCTGCAGTGCCGGTAACGCTTGCGGACCGACGCTTTGGGCTGCACTCATGGTTTTCTCCACTCAAATTCTGCTTTCGGTTAAGGCCTTCGAGCGACCGGGCCGGACAAGCGGCCCCCGACTGGTTATCATGGCGGCGTTTCTTTGCGGACTGCCACCATGGTTGATTCTTACGACGACTCCCTCGATGGGGAGAAAAGCAAATCTCAGGTCAAACGCGAGCTGCATGCTCTGGTTGACCTCGGCGAGCGCCTTACAACACTCAAGCCTGACTTGTGTGCAAAACTGCCATTGACCGACGCTCTGCGCCGGGCTCTGAACGATGCGCCCAAGCACACCGCGAATATCGCGCGTAAACGGCACCTTATGTTTATCGGCAAACTGATGCGCGACCAGGACACTGACGCCATTCTGACCTTGCTCGATCAACTCGATGCCTCCACTCGCCAGTACAACGAGCGCTTCCATAACCTGGAACGCTGGCGTGATCGCCTGATCGCCGGCGATGACGCGGTACTGGAGAAGTTCGTCATCGAGTACCCGGATGCCGATCGCCAACAATTGCGCTCCCTGATCCGTCAGGCCCAGCACGAACTGGCGCAAAGCAAGCCACCGGCCTCCAGCCGAAAAATCTTCAAGTACATCCGTGAGCTGGACGATAGTCAACGCGGCCTGCGCTGACCCTCTTCCCCGGGTGGCGACCTTCGCCACCCGAAGCTCCCGCTCCTACGACCCCGTGCCACCCACGGTGATCGCATCAATTTTCAAGGTTGGCTGGCCAACACCCACCGGCACCGACTGCCCATCTTTCCCGCACGTGCCTACGCCGCTGTCCAGCGACAGGTCGTTACCGACCATCGACACCTTGCTCATGGCTTCCGGGCCATTGCCAATCAACGTTGCACCCTTGACCGGCGCGGTGATCTTGCCGTCTTCGATCAAGTACGCTTCGCTGGTGGAAAACACAAACTTGCCGCTGGTGATGTCCACCTGCCCGCCGCCGAGGTTGGCGCAGTAGATACCGCGTTTCACCGAAGCGATGATTTCGGCCGGGTCGCTTTCGCCACCCAGCATGTAGGTGTTGGTCATGCGCGGCATCGGCAGGTGCGCGTAGGACTCGCGACGCCCGTTACCGGTACGCGCCACACCCATCAGGCGGGCGTTGAGCTTGTCTTGCATGTAGCCCTTGAGCACACCGTTTTCGATCAGCGTGGTGCACTCGGTGGGCGTGCCTTCGTCATCAACGCTCAATGAACCGCGACGCCCGGCCAGGGTGCCGTCATCGACGATGGTGCAGAGCTTGGACGCAACCATCTCGCCCATGCGCCCGCTGTAGGCGGAACTGCCCTTGCGGTTGAAGTCACCTTCCAGGCCGTGGCCCACCGCTTCATGCAGCAGTACGCCAGACCAGCCGGAACCCAGCACCACCGGCAACGTACCGGCCGGCGCCGGAATCGCTTCCAGGTTGACCAGCGCCTGGCGCAGCGCTTCACGGGCATAACCCATGGCGCGGTCTTCGGTGAGGAAATAACGGTAGTCGGTACGCCCGCCGCCGCCATGGCCACCGCGCTCGCGGCGGCCGTTCTGCTCAACGATGACGCTGACATTGAAGCGCACCAGCGGCCGCACATCCGCCGCCAGGCCACCATCGGTGGAGGCCACGAGAATGCGCTCCCACACACCGGCCATGCTCACGGTGACTTGCTGGATACGCGGGTCCAGGGCGCGGGTTGCCGCGTCGACGCGCTTGAGCAGCTCGACCTTTTCGGCACGGCTGATCACTTCCAGCGGGTTATCCGGGGCATACAACTGGGCCACGTCCTGGGTGCTGAACGCCTGCACCGTGCCGTTTTGGCCGGCACGAGAGATCGAACGGGCGGCGCGAGCCGCCAGGCCCAAGGCCTCCAGGGTGATGGCGTTGCTGTAGGCAAAACCGGTTTTTTCTCCGGACTGTGCCCGCACGCCCACGCCTTGGTCGAGGTTGAAACTGCCTTCCTTGACGATCCCGTCTTCCAGGGCCCAGGACTCGGAAATCTGCCCCTGGAAATACAGGTCGGCAGCATCGATGCCTGGCCCGGCCAGATCGCCGAGGACCGCTTGCAAGCTTTCGATGGTCACGCCACCGGGCGCCAGGAGGTGTTCACTGACTGAGGACAACAACTCGCTCATAGGTTTGGCCTTAAATTCATCGTTCTGAAGCAGGTCGCTGCGCGCCCTGCGAGAAAAAGCGCCGATGGCCCGCCACCGGCATGCGCGCCCGTATGGACGCCTGTTCACTGCTATCGCGTTCGGCCAGCAACACCGCTTCGCCTTGATCTTGTTGTGCCAGCACGCGCCCCCATGGGTCGATGATCGCTGCATGCCCGAAGGTTTCCCGTGGCCCTGGATGCACACCACCCTGGGCGGCCGCCAGCAGGTAGCACTGGGTCTCGATGGCCCGCGCACGAATCAGCACGTCCCAGTGCGCGGCGCCCGTCACCGCCGTAAAGGCCGAGGGCGCGGTGATCAGTTCGGCCCCTGCAGCGCGCAATTCGCTGTACAGCTCCGGGAAGCGCAAGTCGTAGCACACCGTCAGCCCCAGGCGACCCACCGGGGTATCCGCCACCACCACCTGGCTACCATGAGCATAGTCATCGGATTCACGATAACGGCCCCGGGCATCGGCCACGTCGACATCGAACAGGTGCAGCTTGTCGTAACGGGCAACGATTTCGCCCTGATCATCGATCAGCAACGAGCAGGCGTTGGGCTTGGCGTTGGGTTGGTCCTTAGGAGGCAACGGCAACGTGCCGGCCACTATCCATAAGGTGAGGTCGCGGGCGGTCTGTTTCAACCATGGCAGGATAGGACCTTCGCCCAAAGCCTCGGCGCGACCAATATCGGCCACGTCGCGACGGCCCATGGCGGCGAAGTTTTCCGGGAGTACGGCAAGCCTGGCACCGCCCGCCGCCGCTTGCTCCAGCAGGCGCCGGGCCTGGGCCAGGTTGGCCAGCACATCGCTTTGGCTGACCATTTGAATTACCGCAAAGGACATGGGCCCACACTCCATAAAAAGCATGAGGCCATGCTACTCCACAGGTACTCAGTTTGGCTTTTCAAATGGCTTGTCGAAGGTGATTTTCGGATCCTTCCACGGGCCTTCTACCTTGTACTGCACGCTGGCGAAACGCGAAACGCGGTCACCAATCAACTTGTCGATCAAAAACAGCGCACCGCCAATCGCCGGCGCGCCGACGATCAGCGCGGCAATCGGCAAGTTGTTGGTGACCGGCAGCGTCACCAACAACTTGGCATCCACCCGATCAGCCACCAGGTCCAGGGTGCCATTGATCTCCAGGTTGCTCGACGGGCCCGTCATGGTGATCGGCTCACGGGTCACAAACACGCCATTGCTGGCCGCCAGCAAGCCCTTGACCCGGTCGTAACTCAAGCCTTTGCCGAGCAGGTCCGAGAAGTCCAGGCGCAACCGGCGACCGATGGAGTTGAAGTTCAGCAAGCCAAACACCCGCAGGGCCTGGGCGCCGCCGTCCACTTCAACGAACTGGCCTTTGCGAAAGCTTGCGTCCAGGCTGCCGGAGAAGCGTTTTGGGCCGACCCAGGCCGGCGAGCCTGGCCAGCGTCCGTCCACATCCACGTGAAAATCTTCACTGGTCACGCTCGGCGCAAACCCCCAGCCCTTGAGCACGTCGCCAATGTTCTTGCCATCCAGGCGGCCCTTGTACCAACTGCTGCTGGCACCGGGAGCACCTTCCCAGCCACCGGCGCCCTGAAGCAACATGCCCTTGAGTCCCAAATTGAGACTGTTGAACGCCATGCCTTTGGTGGTTGGCCGCACTTTCAACGACCACGCACCTATCAGGTCAGGGCCCTGGAACAACTGGTTGATCGAGATATCCAGCGCCGGAATGTCCTTGGGATCGACATCAGCCAACGGGTCCGGCGCATTTTCATCCGCCTGCACCGTCGGGTCCACCGCAGGTAACTTCACGTACTGCAAGTTGATCGCAATCGGCGCGCCCTTGGCATCCGGTAGCCCCACGGTACCCTTGGCCTGCTGGCTGTCGAACTGCAAGCCCCAGGCGGCGGGTTTGCGATCCAGTTGCAAGTTGACCTGGTCAAACTGGGTGCCGAAGCCGGTCAGCTTGCCAACCTTGAAGTCGGCCCCGCTCAACAGCTGCTTGGCACTGCCGCCCGGGTCGTTGCCGGCGTAGCGGTCCACGAGTTTTTTCCAGGGGTCGATGTCCAGCTCCGACAACACACCACGAATACGCAAGCCTTTGCTGGCCGGCAACACGGCATCGCCATCGCCCAGGAACAGTTCGCCACGACCATCGGCAAAATTGTCAGCCGGGGCGGCGAAGGTGAAGCTGCCCAACTCGCCATAATCAAACCAGTAGCGGCGCTCCTTGCCCTGCAGGGTCATGCGGAACACGCTGTCTCGGCCCTGGCTCGCCGGCATGCCGAACGGTGCCGGGAGGTCCACAGCCACGCCCTTGAGGTTGGAACTGACCATTAGCTGGCTGTCGGCGCCGTCAAGGTTCAACTGCAGTTGGTAGGGGATATCACCCGACACCGGCAGCGGCTGGCTGACCTTCAGCCAGTCGGTCAGCCGCTTGACGCTGACCTGGCCTTTGGCAGTGACGCGGGTATTGAGATCGCCCTGTTTGCCATCGGCAAAAATCTGCGCGGTAATCGGCCGGTCGAAGGCCTGCGCGCTGATGTTCTGGCCACTCAGGCCCTTGGCGCTGTCGAAGCGGAAGTCGCCCTTGAGCTGGCTCAGGTCCAGCGTCGGCTCGGCCAGTTGCAGGCGCGCCTTGTCGGTCTTGAAGTCCACCACAATCTTGGGGTCGGCGCCCTTGGCCAACGGAATATCCAGGTCGAGCTTGCCTTGCAGATCGCCGTCGCCTTTCCAGCCGGCGAAGGTCGAGGCCGTGCCGATCGGTGCTTCCTGAAGGATTTTCAGGCCATCGCCCAGGCCACCGGCGAAATTACCGGTGAGCAGCAGGTGGCTGTCCTTGCCTTCGGGGGCATGGGGAATGTTGACGTAGATGTCATTGACCTTGGTGTCGAGCAACTGGCCCTTGCTGGCCAGGATGCGCACGCCGCTCTCCTCCACAAACACTTCACCCTTGACCTTGCTCACGTGCGGCCAGCCCGGCTGGAACGCCAACTCGGCGTCATGCACCTTGAAGAACAGGCTGATATTGCGCGAGGCAGGCAACGCGTCGTGGTTCAGCGAGCCTTGGTACTGGAAGAAGCCCTCGTCCACGGCGCCCTTGAGAATTGCGGTGCGCAGCCATTCATCGAGTGCCGGGCTCAAGACCGCCGGCAGGTATTTGGGGGTGAAGCGGCCATCGCCATCGACCATACCGACCCGCAGGTCCATATAGTCTTCCTGGCTATGGTCGAAATGCAGACGAATCAGGAAGTCGGCCGCAACCTTGCCCTCCTCACCCAGTACCTTGATGTACGGCGCAATGAGGGTGAAGCCTTCCTTATCCAGCTTCCATGTCAGGCGGGCATTGGCCTGAATGTACTGCCAGGGCTTGGCGAAAATCGGAAACAGGTGCAAGGAGAAGTCCTTGCTGTCCATGCGCAACTCGCCCTTGCCCAGGTCACCGCTGATGCTACCGCTGACATTACGCGCTGCCGGTGCGCCGAAGTAGGCATCAAAACCGATGCGGTCCAGGTTGGCCGCGAAGCTCACACGTTGGTCGGTGGTGTCTTGAGGGCGATAATCCAGCAATACATTACGCAGCGTGCCGGTGGCCTTCAGGTGATCCAGGGTAGTGGCGAATGCTTCCGGCAAGGGTGCCAGGGCATGCAGCAACGGCGTGATCGGCGTCAGGTCGAGGCGGTCGGCCTGCAGGTTCCAGACTTCCAGCGCCTTGTCGGTTGCCAGGGTTTGTTGCAGTTGCAGACGCGACTCCCAGCGGGTGTCACCGAGGTTCATCGCCAGCGAGTCAAACAGCACCTTGAGGCCATTGTCACTGCGTTGCAGGTACGCAGTAAGGGCCAGGTTTTCGATGTGCGTAGGTTTACGGTCGGCATAGCTGCCCTTGAGTTGCGGCGCGTTGAGGCGCACGGCGGCGCTTTGCACGGTGCCCTTGGCCCAGGTCAGCCAGAATTCGCCGCCGGCCTTGAATTCGGTGAGCTTCCATTGTTGAGTCAGTTTCGCCGGGACCCACTTTGCCCAGTCGCTCTGGGGCAAGCTGAGGTAGGCCTGGATTTCGCCGTCCTTCCACTGGCTGGCACGGATTCGGGTGCGCAGGTTCAACGCCAGGGGCTGGCCGTCGGGCAAGGTCAGGCGCGCGTCGAGGCGCTGGCGGTTGGCACCGGCCTGCAGGCTCACGCCGACATAGGTCAAGGTCAGCGGCGCCTGGTCGAATGGTTGCAGCGTGACCTGGCTGTCGAGCAATGAGACTTGCCCGACCCGTTGCAGGTGCGTCAGCAGTTGTTCGGGATCCAGCGGCTGGTCATCCTGCACCGGCAGGCCTTGCAGCGCCCAATGGCCGTCCTGGTCTTCCTTCACACTGACTTGCAGGCCGCTGACTTCCAGATGGGCGATACGCACTTCACGCGCCAGCAGGCTGGCCCAGATGTCGGGCACCACTTGCACCTGGTCCAGGCGCAGGGCGCTGTTGCCCTCGCCGATCATCACGTCGTGAGCCATTAAAATCGGTGCAAAACCGCTCCAGCGCCCTTCCAGGCTGCCGATGCTCAGGGGCATATCCAGCGCCGCGCGGGCCTTGGCTTCGATTTCGCCACGGTATTCCGCCACCAGCGGCGTCAATTCACGGCCAAGGCTCACGTACACCGCTGCCAACACCAGCAGCAAGGCGCACAGGCCAAGGCCCCAGCGGGTCAATGCGGCAAAAAAGCGTATCAGACGCTCCATGTCAGGCGACCCTCAAAGGCAATAGTCGGACGGCAGATCAAGGCCTGCCCGTCTCGTTGATAAGAACTAACGCGAATCAGAGCAGCACCACGTCATATTGTTCCTGGGAATACATGGTTTCGACCTGGAAGCGAATGGTGCGCCCGATAAAAACTTCCAGCTCGGCCACGTTGCCGGACTCTTCATCCAGCAACCGGTCGACCACCTTCTGGTTGGCCAGCACTCTATAGCCCTCGGCCTGGTAGGCACGCGCCTCCCGCAGGATTTCCCGGAAAATTTCGTAGCAAACCGTTTCCGGGGTCTTCAACTTGCCGCGGCCCTGGCAACTGCTGCACGGCTCGCACAGTACCTGCTCCAGGCTTTCGCGGGTGCGCTTGCGGGTCATCTGCACCAGGCCCAGTTCGGTGATGCCGATGATGTTGGTCTTGGCGTGGTCGCGCTCCAGCTGCTTCTCCAGGGTACGCAGCACCTGGCGCTGGTGCTCTTCGTCTTCCATGTCGATGAAGTCGATGATGATGATCCCGCCCAGGTTGCGCAGGCGCAGTTGCCGGGCAATCGCGGTGGCCGCCTCGAGGTTGGTCTTGAAGATGGTTTCTTCGAGGTTGCGATGGCCCACGAAGGCGCCAGTATTGACGTCGATGGTACTCATGGCTTCCGCCGGGTCCACCACCAGGTAGCCGCCGGACTTGAGCGGCACTTTGCGCTCGAGGGCTTTCTGGATTTCGTCTTCGACGCCATACAGGTCGAAGATCGGGCGTTCACCGGGGTAGTGCTCCAGGCGGTCGGCAATTTCCGGCATCAGTTCGGCAACAAATTGCGTGGTGCGCTGGAAGGTTTCCCGCGAGTCGATGCGAATTTTCTCGATTTTCGGGCTGACCAGGTCGCGCAAGGTGCGCAGGGCCAGGCCGAGGTCTTCGTAGATCACGCTGGGCGCACCAATGGTCTTGATCTGCGCGCCGATCTGGTCCCAGAGGCGACGCAGGTAGCGGATGTCCATGAGGATTTCATCGGCACCGGCGCCTTCAGCGGCGGTACGCAGGATAAAACCGCCAGCCTCCTTGATGCCTTCCAGCGCCACGCAATCGCTGACTACCTTTTTCAGGCGTTCGCGCTCGCCTTCGTCTTCGATCTTCAGGGAGATGCCGACGTGGGCCGTGCGCGGCATGTACACCAGGTACCGTGAGGGAATCGACAGTTGCGTGGTCAGGCGCGCGCCCTTGGAGCCAATCGGGTCCTTGGTGACTTGCACCACCAGGCTTTGCCCTTCGTGCACCAGGGCACTGATGCTTTCAACCGCCGGGCCCTCGCGCAGGGAAATTTCCGAAGCATGGATAAACGCGGCGCGGTCCAGGCCGATGTCGACGAAAGCCGCCTGCATCCCCGGTAACACGCGCACGACCTTGCCTTTATAGATGTTGCCGACGATCCCGCGCTTTTGGGTGCGCTCCACGTGCACTTCTTGCAGAACACCGTTCTCTACCACCGCCACGCGCGATTCCATCGGCGTGATATTGATCAGAATCTCTTCACTCATGGCTGGGTCTCGTTCAGGCGTTTTCACAATAGTGACCGATCGCTTAAGGCTTGGCGCTGGAATACGGCGTTTAGCGCACGGTAAGGTTTTGCCAACAGGGTATGCCGAATTGGCCCAGCAGTTCTGCGGTTTCGCAGACAGGCAGGCCAACCACGGCGGAGTAGCTGCCATTGAGCCCGGCCACAAACACCGCTGCCAGGCCCTGGATAGCATAGCCGCCCGCTTTGTCCTGGGGCTCGCCGCTGTGCCAATAAGTGGTGGCTTCGCCCGCTGATATCTTGCGAAACCGCACGCGACTGCTGACCAGCCGCGTTTCGCAACGCTGGTTGTCAATCAGGGCGATGGCGGTAAGCACTTCGTGTTCGCGGTCAGAAAGGGCCAGCAACATGGCCTGGGCGTCGGCCTGGTCCAGCGGTTTGCCGAGGATCTGGCCATCGAGGATGACTGCCGTGTCGGCGCCCAGCACACAGGCGCCAGCGGCATCGGCCAGGGCCGAGCGACCGGCCGCAGCCTTGCCGCGCGCCAGGCGTTCTACGTAGGACACGGGCGATTCGTTCGTAAGGGGAGTTTCATTAATTGCGGCGCTGACGACGGTGAACGGCACACCGATCTGTGTCAGCAGTTCACGCCGCCTCGGGGAGCCCGAGGCCAGGTAAAGCGAATTCATGCAGACTCTCCCTGTAGGGTTCGATAACCAGGCAGAGCCTCGCGATCCATTCAATTTATTTTATAGCGACGACGTAATCCACGCAGGCCAAAACTGATCCAGGGCCACAACAACGCACTGACCAGCGCGGGCAACACCAGCGCCAAGGTCGGTTGGCGGTTGCCGGTCAAGGCACTGAGCCACAGCTGTACCAACTGCGCCAGGCCGAAGATCACCAGGATCACCAGGCACTGCTGCCACATCGGGAACATGCGCAGGCGCTGCTGCAACGACAGCACCAGGAAGGTAATCAAGGTGAGGATCAGCGCGTTCTGGCCGAGCAACGTGCCGTATAGCACATCCTCCATCAAACCCAGGCACATGGCCGTGACCATCCCAACCCTGTGCGGCAGCGCCAGGGCCCAGAACGCCAGCAACAAGGCGAGCCACAGCGGGCGCAGGATTTCCATGAACTGCGGCAGCGGCGAAACACTGAGCAGCAAGCCTATGGCGAATGTCAGCCAGACGATCCAGCCGTTACGCGAGTGAGTACCGGCCATTATTCTTCCCTCTGCCGAGTGGTTGCCGGGGCCGCAGCCGGTGGTTTGGCGGCGGCGGGCGGCTTGGCCGCGGCAGGTGCCGGCGCCACAGGCTTCGCCGGGCGGGCGCTATGGGCCACGGGCTTGGCTGGCGTCGCGACGGGTGCGGCTGGTGTGGCCGGTACGGCTGCCGGTGCAGCGGGTGCAGCAGGCTTAGGTACAGTGGCCGGAATGATCGGTGTGGTGCCGTTTTGCTTGTCTTCCGCTTCCTGGGCCTGGGCGGCTGCGTTGGCGCGCTCTTCCGGGGTGCGGTTGTCGCTGAACACCAGCAGCAGGTAACGGCTGCGGTTCAACGCGGCGGTCGGCACCGCACGCACGATGGCGAACGGCTGGCCGGAATCGTGGATCACTTCCTTGACCGTCGCCACCGGGTAGCCCGCAGGGAAACGCTGGCCCAGGCCGGAGCTGACCAGCAGGTCGCCTTCCTTGATGTCAGCGGTGTCTGCGACGTGGCGCAACTCCAGGCGTTCCGGGTTACCCGTACCACTGGCAATCGCCCGCAGGCCGTTGCGGTTAACTTGCACCGGAATGCTGTGGGTGGTGTCGGTCAGCAACAGGACGCGCGACGTATACGGCATCAACTCCACCACTTGGCCCATCAAGCCACGGGCGTCAAGCACCGGCTGGCCAAGGACCACGCCGTCGCGCTCACCCTTGTTGATGATGATGCGATGGGTGAAGGGATTCGGGTCCATGCCGATCAACTCGGCCACTTCGACCTTCTCGTTGACCAACGCAGAGGAATTGAGCAACTCGCGCAGCCGAACGTTCTGCTCGGTGAGGGCCGCCAGCTTTTGCATGCGTCCCTGCAGCAGCAGGTTTTCGGTCTTGAGTTTTTCGTTCTCGGCCACCAGTTCAGTACGGCTGCCAAACTGGCTGGCCACACCCTGGTAGAGACGTTGCGGCAGGTCTGTGATCCAGTAAGTCTGCATCAGGACCAGCGACATCTGGCTACGCACTGGCTTGAGCAGTGTGAAGCGGGCATCGACCACCATCAGCGCAACCGATAGCACGACCAGCACCAACAGGCGCACGCCCAGTGAGGGGCCTTTGGAAAAAAGCGGTTTAATAAGCCGCTCCTCCCAGGCAAATGTTTTCTTTATTCATACGGCATCAAACCGGCCTGGATGCAGATTGAAGAAGATAAACGCCAACAGGCAGCACTGCAAAGTGCTGCCTGTGGGCGAAACATGGGCAAACCAGCAAAATCTTATTCGCTGGAGAGCAGGTCCATGGTGTGTTTATCCATCATTTCCAGTGCACGGCCACCGCCGCGGGCGACGCAGGTCAGCGGGTCTTCAGCGACGATCACTGGCAGGCCGGTTTCCTGGGCCAACAGCTTGTCGAGGTCGCGCAGCAAGGCGCCACCACCGGTCAGTACCAGGCCACGTTCGGCGATATCGGAAGCCAGTTCCGGAGGCGATTGCTCCAGGGCGCTCTTCACAGCCTGAACGATAGTAGCCAGGGACTCTTGCAGAGCTTCCAGTACTTCGTTGGAATTCAGGGTGAAGGCACGTGGAACGCCTTCGGCCAGGTTGCGACCGCGAACATCAACTTCGCGAACTTCGCCGCCCGGGTAAGCGGTGCCGATTTCCTGCTTGATGCGCTCGGCGGTGGATTCGCCGATCAGGCTGCCGTAGTTACGACGCACGTAGGTGATGATCGCTTCGTCGAAACGGTCGCCGCCAACCCGTACGGATTCGGCATACACCACACCATTGAGGGAAATCAGGGCGATTTCAGTGGTACCACCACCGATATCCACCACCATCGAACCGCGGGCTTCTTCAACCGGCAGGCCGGCACCGATCGCAGCCGCCATTGGCTCTTCGATCAGGAACACTTCACGGGCACCGGCGCCAAGGGCCGATTCACGGATGGCACGACGCTCCACCTGGGTGGACTTGCACGGAACACAGATCAGCACACGAGGGCTGGGCTGCAGGAAACTGTTTTCGTGAACCTTGTTGATGAAGTACTGCAGCATCTTCTCGCAGACACTGAAGTCGGCAATCACGCCATCCTTCATCGGACGAATGGCAGCAATGTTGCCCGGTGTTCGGCCAAGCATGCGCTTGGCCTCGGTGCCAACGGCAACGACACTTTTCTGATTACCATGGGTCCGAATGGCCACAACCGATGGCTCATTCAGAACGATACCGCGCTCGCGCACGTAAATAAGGGTGTTGGCAGTGCCCAGGTCGATGGAAAGATCGCTGGAAAACATGCCACGCAGTTTCTTGAACATGGGGAAAGGACCCTAGGCAACGCGTGGGTAAAAAAGTGCGGCAAACTCTAACAACGACAGGGATTTTGGGCAAGGCGCCAATGTGCTAAATTGGCCGACTTTCTGTGCACCAACCCCCACAATCGCGGCCATATGACCGTAGAAATGCGGTAGTGTTCCTACAATCTAACACACGGATAGCTTCCGTTCTGTTTTCCACTGGAGAATCCCATGGCGCTTGAACGCTCCGACGTGGAAAAAATCGCTCATTTGGCCTGCCTGGGCCTCAATGAAGCCGATCTTCCACAGACCACCGCAGCCCTGAACAGCATTCTCGGGCTGGTCGACCAAATGCAAGCCGTGAATACCGACGGCATCGAGCCCCTGGCTCACCCGCTGGAAGCCAGCCAGCGCCTGCGCGCCGACGTCGTGACCGAGCGCAATCATCGCGAGGCTTACCAGTCCATCGCGCCAGCGGTCGAAAACGGCCTGTACCTGGTACCGAAAGTCATCGACTAAAGGGAAAGAGCCTGCAATGCATCAATTGACTCTGGCCGAGATCGCCCGCGGTCTCGCCGACAAAAAGTTTTCTTGCGAAGAGCTGACCAAAACCCTGCTGGCGCGTATCGCCGAGCTGGACCCTGCGGTCAACAGCTTCATCAGCATCACCGAAGAGCTGGCCCTGAGCCAGGCCAAGGCCGCCGACGTACGTCGCGCCAACGGTGAGAACGGTGCCCTGTTGGGGGCGCCGATTGCCCACAAAGACCTGTTCTGCACCCAGGGCATCCGCACCAGTTGCGGTTCGAAGATGCTGGATAATTTCAAGGCGCCCTACGACGCCACCGTGGTCGCCAAGCTGGCCGCTGCCGGGGCCGTGACCCTGGGCAAGACCAACATGGACGAGTTCGCCATGGGTTCGGCCAACGAATCGAGCCACTACGGCCCGGTGAAAAACCCGTGGAACCTTGAACACGTGCCCGGCGGTTCTTCGGGTGGCTCTGCCGCAGCAGTTGCCGCTCGTCTGTTACCTGCCGCCACGGCCACCGACACCGGCGGTTCGATCCGCCAACCGGCCGCGTTCACCAACCTCACTGGTTTGAAACCGACCTACGGTCGCGTTTCCCGCTGGGGCATGATTGCCTACGCTTCCAGCCTCGACCAGGGCGGCCCCCTGGCACGCACGGCCGAAGACTGCGCAATATTGTTACAAGGCATGGCAGGCTTCGATCCGCAGGATTCCACCAGCATCGACGAGCCCGTGCCGGACTACAGCGCCAGCCTGAATACCTCGATCAAAGGCCTGCGCATCGGCGTGCCGAAAGAGTATTTCAGCGCCGGCCTCGACCCGCGCATCGCCGAACTGGTGCACAACAGCGTCAAGGAGTTGGAGAAGCTCGGCGCCGTGATCAAGGAAATCAGCCTGCCGAACAACCAGCACGCGATTCCCGCCTACTACGTGATCGCTCCGGCAGAGGCTTCCTCCAACCTGTCGCGGTTCGACGGTGTGCGCTTCGGCTACCGCTGCGAAAACCCGAAAGACCTCACCGACCTTTACAAGCGCTCCCGTGGCGAAGGTTTCGGTGTGGAAGTACAACGCCGGATCATGGTCGGTGCCTACGCGCTGTCGGCCGGTTACTACGACGCGTACTACCTCAAGGCGCAAAAGATCCGTCGCCTGATCAAGAACGACTTTATGGCAGCGTTCAATGAAGTCGACGTGATCCTCGGCCCAACCACGCCGAACCCGGCCTGGAAGATCGGCGCCAAGACCGGCGATCCGATCGCCGAGTACCTGGAAGACCTCTACACCATCACCGCCAACCTCGCGGGGCTGCCGGGCTTGTCCATGCCTGCAGGTTTCGTCGACGGTTTGCCGGTGGGCGTGCAACTGCTCGCCCCGTATTTCCAGGAAGGCCGCCTGCTCAATGTGGCGCACCAGTACCAGTTGAACACTGACTGGCACACTCGCACCCCAACCGGCTTCTGAGGAGAACACTATGCAATGGGAAGTCGTGATCGGGCTGGAGATTCATACCCAGCTCGCCACCCAATCGAAGATTTTCTCCGGTAGCGCCACCACGTTCGGCGCAGAACCCAACACCCAGGCCAGCCTGGTAGACCTGGGCATGCCCGGCGTGCTGCCGGTGCTGAACCAGGAAGCGGTACGCATGGCGGTGATGTTCGGCCTCGCAATCGAGGCCGAGATCGGCCAGCACAACGTGTTTGCCCGCAAGAACTACTTCTACCCGGACCTGCCCAAGGGCTACCAGATCAGCCAGATGGAATTGCCGATCGTCGGCAAGGGCTACTTGGACATCCCGCTGGAAGACGGCACCATCAAACGTGTCGGCGTGACCCGCGCGCACCTGGAAGAAGATGCCGGCAAGAGCCTGCATGAAGAATTCAACGGCGCCACCGGCATCGACCTGAACCGCGCCGGCACGCCGTTGCTGGAGATCGTGTCCGAGCCGGACATGCGCAGCGCCAAGGAAGCCGTGGCCTACGTCAAGACGATCCACGCGCTGGTGCGTTACCTCGGGATCTGCGACGGCAACATGGCCGAAGGCTCCCTGCGTTGCGACTGCAACGTGTCGGTGCGGCCAAAAGGCCAGGTCGAGTACGGCACCCGCTGCGAGATCAAGAACGTCAACTCGTTCCGTTTCATCGAGAAGGCGATCAACACCGAAGTGCGTCGCCAGATCGAGCTGATCGAAGACGGCGGCAAGGTGATTCAGCAGACCCGCCTGTACGACCCGAACAAAGACGAAACCCGCGCCATGCGCAGCAAGGAGGAAGCCAACGACTACCGTTACTTCCCCGACCCGGACCTGTTGCCCGTGGTCATCGAGGACTCGTTCCTGGCTGACGTGCGCGCCACCCTGCCGGAACTGCCACCGCAAAAACGCGAGCGTTTCCAGGAACAGTTCGGCCTTTCGGTGTACGACGCCAGCGTGTTGGCGTCGAGCCGCGAGCAAGCCAACTACTTCGAAAAAGTCGTGAGCATTGCCGGCGACGCCAAACTGGCGGCCAACTGGGTGATGGTTGAGCTGGGCAGCCTGCTGAACAAACAGGGCCTGGAAATCGACGAAGCGCCGGTTACCGCCGAGCAATTGGGCGGCATGCTGCTGCGGATCAAAGACAACACCATCTCCGGCAAAATCGCCAAGACCGTGTTTGAAGCCATGGCCGCCGGCGAAGGCAATGCTGATGAGATCATCGAGAAGCGTGGCCTGAAGCAAGTCACCGACAGCGGCGCGATTTCGGCCGTGCTCGACGAGATGCTGGCCGCCAACGCCGAACAGGTTGAACAATACCGTGCGGCGGATGAAGCCAAGCGCGGCAAAATGTTCGGCTTCTTTGTAGGCCAGGCGATGAAAGCCTCCAAAGGCAAGGCCAACCCGCAACAGGTCAACGAACTGCTCAAAAGCAAGCTCGAAGGCTGATAGCCACTGTCTCACTGCAATAGCCGGCTCCAGTGTGGGAGCTGGCTTGCCTGCGATAGCCTCACCTCGGTGCATCCGAAAGACCGAGGCGCTTGCATCGCAGGCAAGCCAGCTCCTACAGGAGCCGGTTACTGCATTAATTTCGGGGACACCTTGAAAATGAAGCGTCTACTCGGCCTTTGGGCCCTGTTCTCACTGCTCACCGGCTGCGCCAGCGGCCTCATCGACCCCAACGGCTACGACGAAACCGGCACCGCCTCCTACTACGGCGCCAAACACCACGGCAATCGTACTGCCAGCGGTGAACCGTTCAACCAGAATGCCCTGACCGCCGCCCATCGTCGCCTGCCCTTTGGCACACAAGTGAAGGTCACCAACCTCGACAACAACAGAAGCGTCGTTGTCCGCGTCAACGATCGCGGCCCGCACACCCGTGGGCGTCTCATCGACCTTTCACGCAAGGCCGCCGAACAGCTGGGTATGATCAGCAGCGGCACCGCACGCGTTCGCGTGCAAGCCCTCAGCAACTGACCGACGGAGCCCAGGCCATTTCTGTATTAACCGCCCTCTCGCCCTTCAGCGTGATCGAACTGATCAGCGGCTTGCTGCTGTTGATCGTCGGTGCCGAAGTATTGGTGCGCGCTGCAGTGCGCCTGGCGGCCAGCCTCAAGGTGCGCCCGCTGATCATCGGCCTGAGCATTGTCGCCTTCGGCAGCAGCGCGCCGCAGATGGCCGTCAGCCTGCAGGCCACCCTGGCGGATAACACCGATATCGCCGTAGGCAGTGTGATCGGCAGCAGTATCTTCAATACCCTCGTGACCCTTGGGCTGGCAGCCCTGATCATTCCGCTGCGGGTTTCGCGACAACTGGTGCGCCTGGACATCCCGGTGATGATCCTCGCCAGCCTGCTGGTGTTTGTACTTGCGGCCAATGAAGAGCTGACGCCGGTCGACGGCCTGTTGCTGCTGGTGGCCCTGGTGGCTTACCTGGGCGTGCTGCTTTACCAGACCCGTCACTCCCGCCGCCCCCGCACCCGCGATACCGTGGTGCAAGCGCCGTGGTTGAGCAGTGTGCTGCTGATGATCGGCGGGCTGCTGATTCTGATTCTCGCGGGGCACCTGTTGCTGGGCGCCGCGGTGGACATGGCCGATGACCTCGGGCTGTCGGAGCGCATCATCGGCCTCACGCTGATTGGCGTCGGCACCTCACTGCCGTGCCTCGCCACCTCGTTGATCGCCGCCCTGCGCGGCCAGCGGGAAATTGCCGTGGGCAACGTGATCGGCAGCAACCTGTTCAACCTGCTCGGGGTGCTGGGCTTTACCGCCCTGGTGGCGCCTTCGCCGCTGTCGGTGTCGCCCAACGCGCTGGATTTTGACCTGCCGGTGATGCTTGGCGTGGTCGCGTTGTGCCTGCCGGTATTCTATTCGGGCTACCGCGTCACCCGCGCCGAAGGCCTGGTGTTCCTGGGCCTGTACCTGGTGTATGGGCTGCATGTGGTGTCGTTCACCTTTGGCATGCCGCTGGCCACCAAGCTTGAACAACTGATGCTGTATTACGTCCTGCCAGCGCTGGTGGCTTTCCTGTTGTTCACCTCGCTGCAAGCCTGGCGCCGCCAACACAAGAGGGAATTGTAATGACCGAACAGAAAAAAGCCGGCGTTGAAATGCGCCGCCAGGTAATGGGTGACGTGTTTGTCGACCGGGCGCTGGGCAATGCCACCGAGTTCAGCCAGCCGCTGCAGGATTTCGTCAACGAACACGCCTGGGGCAGCGTATGGAATCGCGAAGGCCTGCCGCTGAAAACCCGCAGCCTGATCACCCTCGCCGCGCTGACCGCCCTCAAGTGCCCGCAGGAACTCAAGGGCCACGTACGCGGCGCGTTGAACAACGGTTGCACCGTGGAAGAGATTCGCGAGGCGCTGCTGCATTGCGCGGTGTATGCCGGGGTGCCGGCGGCGATTGATGCCTTCCGCGCCGCCCAGGAAGTGATCGACAGTTACCAGAAAGACGCTTAAATCCAGCCGCCCGCCTGCAACACGAAGATCCCGATATTCGTGGTTACTGCCGCCATCAAGGTGGTGATCACGATAATCGCGGCCGCCAGTTCATGATTGCCCTGCGCCGCCCGCGCCATCACAAAACTGGCCGCCGCCGTGGGCGCACCGAAGTACAGGAACAAAATCCCCAACTCCGGCCCGCGAAATCCCAGCAGCCACGCGCCAAGGGTGGCGAGCACCGGCAGCCAGATCATCTTCATCAGGCTGGCACTCAAGGCCATGTTCCCGCTTTTGCGCAGCGCTGCCAGCGACAGCGTGCCGCCGATACAGATCAATGCCAGTGGCAAGGTCATGTCCGCCAAATACTGCCCGGAGGATTCCAGCCAGCCGGGCAGGCCAAGCTTGAAATACGCAAAAGGCGCCGCCACGATCACGCTGATGATCAGCGGGTTGGCCAGCACACTCTTGAAGATGCTCCACGGGTCGGACTTGATCACCGGGCTGTACACCGCCAGCACAATGGTCGACAGGGTGTTGTAGAAAAGGATCACCAGCGCCGCGAGCACCGCCCCGAGGGAAATCCCGTAGTCGCCGTACATGCTGGCCGCCAGGGCCAGGCCGATTACCCCGTTGTTACCGCGAAACGCGCCTTGGGCGTAAATGCCGCGGTCTTCCCGCGGGCACCGGAAGATCGCCCAGCCCCAGGCCACGGCAAAGCTCAACAGCGTGGCGACGGCAAAGTAGATCAGCAGGCCGGGCTTGAGGGCTGAATGCAGGTCTGCGTGCAAAATCCCGAGGAACAGCAACGCCGGCATAGTGACGTTGAACACCAGGGCCGAGGCAGTGTGGATAAAGTTGTCGTTGATCCAGTTGATGCGCTTGAGCAGGACGCCCAAGAACAGCATGGCAAACACCGGCGCGGTGATGTTCAGGGTTTGTAGGAAGATTGCCAGCATGCCGGAGAGAACCTTGGGTGGGCGTCGGTAGGTGGCTAATGATAAGCCACCTGGCACGGGTTCGTCTGGAGCACACCGATCAAATGTGGGAGCTGGCTTGCCTGCTCCCACACAGTGCACATCTGTCTCAGGTAATCGGCGCCGGATTGAACAAAGTGATGTCATTGTGCAGCTTGTGTTGCTCCGCCCACGTCTGCTGCTTGCCGCTGGCCACATCCAGATAGAAGTGGAACAACTCCCAGCCCAGCTCCTCGATCGTCGCGCGCCCGGTGGCGATCCGCCCGGCATCGATATCAATCAGGTCCGGCCAACGCTGCGCCAGTTCTGTGCGCGTGGAGACTTTAACCACCGGCGCCATCGCCAACCCATACGGCGTGCCACGCCCGGTGGTGAACACGTGCAGGTTCATCCCCGCCGCCAACTGCAACGTACCGCAGACAAAATCACTGGCCGGCGTTGCGCAAAAAATCAGGCCCTTGCGATTGAACCGCTCGCCCGGGCCAAGCACGCCATTGATCGCGCTGCTGCCCGACTTGACGATAGAACCCAGCGACTTCTCGACAATATTCGACAACCCGCCTTTTTTGTTGCCCGGCGTGGTGTTGGCGCTGCGATCCGCCTCGCCCTTGGCCAGGTAACGGTCGTACCAGTCCATTTCCCGCACCAGCTCCCGGGCTACGTCCTGGTTCTCTGCACGGGACGTCAGCAGGTAGATGGCATCACGCACTTCAGTCACTTCGGAAAACATCACCGTCGCGCCGGCCCGCAGCAGCAAGTCCGAGGCATAACCCAGGGCCGGGTTGGCGGTAATCCCAGAGAAGGCATCACTGCCGCCGCACTGCATACCGAGGATCAACTCCGACGCCGGTACGGTTTCCCGCCGACGCAGGTCGAGTTTCTTCAGGCGGGTTTCGGCCAATTGCATGATCTGTTCGATCATTTCGGTAAAGCCGTGGCTGGAATCCTGCAGCCGGTACAGCCACGGCTCACTCAGGTCTACCGAGCTGTCGTTGTCGTGCATTACCTGCCCCGCCTGCAACTTCTCGCAGCCCAGGCTGATCACCAGCGCCTCACCGCCCAGGTTCGGGTTACGCGCCAGATTGCGCACGGTGCGAATCGGGATGTAGGCGTCGGTGGCCGTAATCGCCACGCCACAACCGTAACTGTGGGTCAGCGCCACCACGTCATCGACGTTCGGGTACTTGGGCAACAATTCGTCCTTGATGCGCTTGACGGCGTGGTCCAGTACGCCCGTGACGCACTGCACCGTGGTGGTGATGCCAAGGATATTGCGCGTGCCGACCGTGCCGTCAGCATTGCGATAACCCTCAAAGGTAAAGCCTTCCAGCGGCGCCTGGGCCTCAGGCACCTCGGTGGACAGCGGCAAGCTGTCCAGGGGCGGCGCGGTGGGCATGCGCAATTGGTCTTCCTGAACCCAACTGCCGCGCGGAATCGGGCGCAAGGCATAACCGATGGTCTGGCCGTAGCGGATAATCCGACCGCCTTCGGGGATGTCCTCCAGCGTCACCTTGTGGCTTTGGGGAATGAAATCCACCGTCACCAGGCCATCGGGAAACTCGGTCCCAGCCGGTACACCCTGGTCGTTGACCACAATCACCACGTTATCCAGCGCGTGCAAACGGATGGAGCGCGGCGAATCGGCATGTTCAATCAACTGCATGACGCGGGCCCCTTCAGGAATGCGCTTGGGAAAGTTTAGTCAGCTCAGGGCCGTTGGCCGGCGGCTCTTTAAGCACCACACGCTTGATCGGGCCGACGATTACCAGGTAGCTGAACACTGCCAGCAATGCGTTGGCGCCGACGAACACCAGCGCCCATTTAAAGGAGCCGGTGGTGCTGATAATGTAGCCAATCACGATCGGGGTGCTGATAGATGCCAGGTTGCCGAACATATTGAACAACCCGCCGCTCAGGCCGGCGATTTGTTTGGGCGAGGTGTCGGAAACAACCGCCCAACCCAGTGCGCCAACGCCTTTACCGAAGAAGGCCAGGGCCATAAAGCCCACCACCATCCATTCGATGTCCACGTAGTTGCACGCCACGATGCTACTGGAAATCAGCAAGCCACCAATGATCGGTGCCTTGCGGGCAAAGGTCAGCGAATGACCCTTGCGCAGCAGGTAGTCGGAGATCACCCCGCCCAATACGCCGCCGATGAACCCGCAGATTGCCGGCAACGAGGCGATGAAGCCGGCCTTGAGGATGGTCATGCCGCGCTCCTGAACCAGGTACACCGGGAACCAGGTCAGGAAGAAATAGGTGATGCCGTTGATGCAGTACTGGCCCAGGTACACGCCGAGCATCATGCGGTTGGTCAGCAACTGACGGATGTAATCCCATTTCGGGCCGTCGGTTTTCTTGCCTTTGCCCTTGTCCTGGTCCATGTCGACCATGGCGCCGTTGGCAGCGATGTGTTGCAACTCGGCCTCGTTGATCATCGGGTGCTGGCGCGGGCTGTGGATAACTTTCAGCCAGATCAGCGAGAACACGATACCAATGCCGCCCATCACCACAAACACGTGTTGCCAGCCGAAGGTGTAGACGATCCAGCCCATCAGCGGCGCAAACAACACCGTGGCGAAGTACTGCGCCGAGTTGAAGATCGCCGAGGCTGTGCCGCGTTCAGCGGTAGGAAACCATGCCGCCACGATGCGCGCGTTTCCGGGAAAGGACGGCGCTTCGGCCAGGCCCACCAGGAAGCGCAACATGAACAGCGCCACGATGGCGGTGGAGACACCAAACTCACCCACATAGCCTTGCAACACGGTGAACAGTGACCAGGTGAAAATACTCAGGGCGTAGACTTTTTTCGAACCGAATCGGTCCAGCAGCCAGCCACCGGGGATTTGCCCGGCCACGTAGGCCCAACCGAATGCGGAGAAGATATAGCCGAGGGTAACGGCATCGATGCCGAGGTCTTTTTGCAGGCTGGAGCCGGCAATGGCAATGGTGGCGCGGTCGGCGTAATTGATCGTGGTCACCAGAAACAGCATGAGCAGGATCAAATAGCGGACGTGAGTCGGCTTGGTCGCTTGCATGAAGATGTACTCCCACTAATTATTTTTTTTGCGGGTAATGTTTTAAAGCTGCTGGGTGGTCCGTTTTGTAGAGATCTGCTCTGTGTGGGAGCTGGCTTGCCTGCGATGACGGTGCATCAGGCGACAATTACGTTGCCCGACACACCGCCATCGCGGGCAAGCCCGGCTCCCACATAAAGCAGCGCCCACACGAGCCGGCGCCAACAGGTGTTGCGCGTTACGAACCGATGTAGCTGGTTTTCACCACGGTGTAGAACTCTTGCGCATAGCGACCCTGCTCACGCGAACCGTAGGATGAACCCTTACGGCCACCGAATGGAACGTGGTAATCCACACCGGCAGTCGGCAGGTTGACCATCACCATCCCGGCCTGGGAATGACGCTTGAAGTGGTTGGCGTACTTCAGCGACGTAGTAGCGATACCGGCCGACAGGCCGAATTCGGTGTCGTTGGCCATCGCCAGCGCTGCTTCGTAATCCGCTACGCGCACTACGTTGGCCACCGGGCCAAAGATCTCTTCTCGGCTGATGCGCATCGCGGCTTCGCTGTCGGCAAACAGCGTCGGCGCAAGGAAGTAACCTTCGGTGTCGCACGTCACCAGTTCACCGCCACTGACCAAACGAGCACCTTCGCTCTGGCCGATGTCGATGTACTTCAGGTCCTGGTCCAACTGGGCCTGGGAAACCACCGGGCCGATGTCGGTGCCGGTTTTCAGCGCATGGCCGACCTTGATCGACTTCATGCGTTCAGCCATGGCCGCGACAAACTGGTCGTGAATCCCGGCGGTGACGATAAAGCGGCTGGAGGCCGTGCAACGCTGGCCTGTGGAGTAGAACGCGCTCTGCACCGAGAGCTCGACGGCTTGTTTGAGGTCGGCGTCGTCGAGAATGATCTGCGGGTTCTTGCCGCCCATTTCCAGCTGCACCTTGGCCTGGCGCGACACGCAGCTGACAGCGATCTGGCGACCTACACCCACCGAGCCGGTGAAGCTGATGCCGTCGACTTTCGGGCTGTTGACCATGGCATCACCGACCACACGGCCGCTGCCCATTACCAGGTTGAATACACCGGCGGGGAAGCCGGCGCGGGAGATGATTTCGGCCAGGGCCCAGGCACAACCTGGTACCAGTTCGGCGGGTTTGAGCACCACGCAGTTGCCGTAGGCCAGGGCTGGGGCGATCTTCCAGGCAGGGATGGCAATCGGGAAGTTCCACGGGGTTATCAGACCAACCACGCCCAATGCTTCACGGGTGACTTCAACGTTGACGCCGGGGCGCACCGACGGCAGGTAGTCGCCGGACAGGCGCAGGCACTCACCGGCGAAGAATTTAAAGATGTTACCGGCGCGGGTCACTTCGCCGATGGCTTCGGGCAGGGTCTTGCCCTCTTCCCGGGCCAGCAGGGTGCCAAGTTCTTCGCGACGGGCGAGGATTTCGCTGCCGACTTTATCCAGTGAGTCATGACGCGCCTGGATGCCGGAAGTGGACCACGCAGGGAATGCCGCACGAGCCGCGTCGATGGCGGCATTAACTTGAGTGAGGTCAGCCTTGGCGAATTCGCCAATGACATCAGACAACTCCGACGGGTTGATATTGGCCGAATAGTCGGCGCCGGTAACCCACTGGCCACCGATGTAGTTTTCAAAACGCTTGGCTTGGGACACGAATTCTCTCCTGACGCAAAAAGCCGCTGATTACTCAGCGGCCTTGGTGATGGGTTATTGCGCGCCTTGCTTGTCGATCAGCGCGGCCAGGGCTTCGTATTCTTCCGGCAGCAGATCGGTCAGCGGCGTACGCACGGGGCCGGCGTCGTAACCGACGATTTTCGCCCCGGCCTTGACGATGCTCACGGCGTAACCGGCCTTGCGGTTACGGATGTCGAGGTAAGGCAGGAAGAAATCATCGATGATCTTGCCGACGGTGGCGTGATCTTCCCGGGCAATGGCGTGGTAAAAATCCATCGCGGTTTTAGGAATGAAGTTGAACACCGCCGAGGAGTACACCGGCACGCCCAAGGCCCTGTAGGCAGCGGCGTAAACCTCTGCAGTCGGCAAACCACCCAGGTAGCTGAAACGGTCACCGAGGCGACGGCGGATCGACACCATCAATTCAATGTCGCCCAGGCCATCCTTGTAGCCGATCAGGTTCGGGCAGCGCTCGGCCAGGCGTTCCAGCAGCGGCGCGGTCAGGCGGCAGACGTTGCGGTTATAGACCACGACGCCGATCTTGACGGATTTGCACACCGCTTCAACGTGGGCGGCAACCCCGTCCTGGCTGGCTTCGGTCAGGTAGTGCGGCAGCAGCAGCAGGCCTTTGGCACCCAGACGCTCGGCTTCCTGGGCGTACTCAATGGCCTGGCGGGTGGCACCACCGACACCGGCGAGGATTGGCACGCTGGTGGCGCAGGTATCAACGGCGGTTTTCACCACTTGCGAATATTCGCTGGCCGCCAGGGAGAAAAACTCACCGGTGCCGCCAGCGGCGAACAAGGCCGTGGCGCCGTAAGGGGCCAGCCATTCCAGGCGCTTGATGTAGCCCGCCTGGTGGAAATCACCCTGGGCGTTGAAATCGGTCACCGGGAAAGACAGCAGACCGTGAGAGAGGATGGACTTCAGTTCTTGTGGATTCATTATTCGAACACCCTGGGCGAAGACTTTCTGTTGAGAGATTACGGATGGTTATCTTGATGTCGTACGTCATCGTACAACTATAAAAATATTCGTCAACTGCAATTCATCGCCGCCCTTCCCAATTGCTGCTTTCTTGACGTAGGAAGTTTTTCCTCTATGCTCGGATTGGCTGTATATGCATACAGTTATTACGGAAGATTCCTACGACATAGCAAGGAGCTAACATGTCAGGTCTTGAACTCGACACACCCGAGAAAAACCCGCCCACCCTGCGTTTTGAAGGCGGCGAACACACCGCCATCGGCGACGATACCCTGTTGCGCTTCGCCAAGGACGCCCGGCGATTCCCGCGCGTAAGGTCCAATTGCACTTGCCCAACGGCCTGGCCCTGAGCTACGGCCAGATCATCGGCGCTACCTGAAACTGGCGGCAGACAATGCCGACCACTTCGGCGAATGGGCGCTGGCGGCTTATCTGGCGGGGCATACGGCAGCCTTACAACAAGCCGTCGTGGCGCATCAGACCGGCACCGACCAGGCGCTGGAACTGGCCTACGCCATGAACAGCTTTGCTGATCACTTTTTGACCGATCTATTTTCCGCCGGGCACCTGCGGGTACCGCGCAAACAACTGGCGGCGGTGGTGACACCGGGTGAACCGGGCTCGCTGATCAGCCGCTTCATGCACGATGAAGACAGCAAGTTCGGGCTCAATGTGCGCAACGCCCTGGGCGAGCAGTGGCATGCCTACGGTGATAAACGCTATTTTGACAGCAACGATGCGGCCAACCGGGCCATGGTCAAACGCGCCGTGCAGGCCTCGGCTGATCAGATCTTCGAAACGTTTATCAACGGCGTGGCGCCCTCCCCGGCCAACTTCAAGGCACCGCTGTATGTGCCCGACCTGAACGCCGCGCAAAACCCGGCGAATAACTTTTCACCGCTGTTCAAGGCCGAAGGCGACAAGGTGCTGCGGCGCAAGGACGTCAACAACCTGAATGACAAGCAGTGGACCAAAGACTGGTGGGGCTGGAGTACGTATCTGCTGCTCAAGGACTACAAGCCGAATCAGCCGGCCAGTTAAGCAAGCCCATCTTCAAGACAACACAGATCAAATGTGGGAGCTGTCGAGCCCCAGCGAGGCTGCGATGGGATCGACTCGGTGTACCTGCCAGACCTCAGCGCCTGCATCGCAGCCTCGCTGGGGCTCGACAGCTCCTACGTTTGAATAGGCACTAGCCGCGCTGCGCTTCCGCCTCTTCATGAGCATGGCGCAGCCGCTCACGGCTGTTGGTCAGGTGCAAGCGCATGGCCGCCCGCGCCGCATCCGAATCCTGGCGAGCGATCGCCTCATAGATCTC
Organism: Pseudomonas sp. Bout1; assembly: GCF_034314165.1. Classification (GTDB taxonomy): domain Bacteria; phylum Pseudomonadota; class Gammaproteobacteria; order Pseudomonadales; family Pseudomonadaceae; genus Aquipseudomonas. The sequence continues at coordinate 5,992,191 of NZ_JAVIWK010000001.1, forward strand.
TTCGTGTTCGCGGCTCAGGCGGCTCATGTAGTGCTGCTGGTCATCATGGGCCAGGCGTGCCGAATTCAGCCGCGTGCGCGGAATAATGCTGGTGCCCAGGTGGGTCATGATGTCGGTGAAATAGCGGTTGCCGGTGGACAGGGCAATCTGCAGGTGAAACTGGAAGTCCGATGCCACCGCATCACCGGCGTGGGCCGCACTTTCGTTCAGCGCATCGAGGGCCGCGCGCATGCCCGCCAATTGCTCATCGCTGCGACGCTGGGCGGCAAGGCCGGCAGACTCCACTTCCAGGCTGATCCGCAGCTCAAGAATGGCCAGCACATCGCGCAGCGTCACCACCGTGGCCGGGTCGATGCGAAAACCACTGGGGCTTGGCGTGTCCAGCACAAAGGTGCCGATGCCATGGCGGGTTTCCACCTGCCCGGCCGCCTGCAAGCGCGAGATAGCTTCGCGCACCACAGTGCGACTGACCCCATGGGCGTCCATGATTGCCGACTCGGTGGGCAGTTTGTCGCCCCGTTTGAGTTGGCCGTCGCGGATCTGCTCGGACAACACCGTGACCAATTCCTGGGCAAGGCTGCGGCGCTTGCGGGGAAGACGAGGGGCGGCGCTGGAGTTTTCCATGATGAATCATCTATCTCGGCGATCTGAAGCACGCATGATAGCCCATGGCGGTTGTACGATCACCGTCCTGTCATGACTTTCATCTATAACCGGCGGGGTTTTGCCCAGGCAAAAAAATGCCCCGGCATCGCCGAGGCATTTTTTAACACCGGCCCGAGGGCCCGCGTGTTGTTACTTCACCACTTTCAGACTCGGCCGGCCGCTTGGACGCGGAGGCTCGGAATCCGGCGGTGGCACATCATCTTCGCCTTCGAGCTCGATCGCTTCGTCTTCCTCAAGGGAGGACTCCAGATCAAACACCATGCCCTGGCCATTTTCCCGGGCATAAATCCCGAGGATGGCGCCGATGGGCACGAACAACGTATGCGGCACACCGCCGAAACGCCCTTCGAAGCTGACCGCTTCATTGTCCATGTGCAGGTGTCGCACAGCACTGGGTGAAACGTTCAGGACGATTTGCCCGTCACTGGCAAAACCTTGCGGTACCTGAACCGCAGGAAACTCGGAATTGACCAGCATGTGCGGGGTGCAATCGTTGTCCACTATCCACTCATAGAGCGCGCGGACCAGGTAAGGTCGACTGGAGTTCATCAACGGCTCCTTAAGCCTTAGCGCATATCGCGTTCGACACCAGACAGACTCGCCTGGAAAGCCTCACGCGCAAACTGGCGCTCCATGTAGTCAAGCAGCGGCTTGGCAGGCCGCGGCAGTTCTATGCCCAAAATCGGCAAGCGCCAGAGTATGGGTAATAGGCAGCAATCCACCAGACTTTGTTCCTCGCTGAGGAAAAAAGGTTTGTCGGCGAACAACGGCGAAACACCGGTCAGGCTCTCGCGCAATTCCTTGCGCGCCTGGACCCGGGCCGCTTCTTTACTGCGTGAATCCAGAATCAGGTCCACCAGGCCACACCAGTCACGCTGGATCCGATGGATCAGCAGGCGGCTGTTGGCACGCGCCACCGGATATACCGGCAGCAGCGGTGGATGGGGGTAACGCTCATCCAAGTATTCCATCACCACGGTTGACTCCCACAACGCCAGGTCACGATCGACCAGGGTGGGCAAGCTGCCGTAAGGGTTCACTTCGATCAGTTTCGGCGGGTGACGACCCGCCTCGACAGTAATGATCTCTGCGCTGACACCCTTCTCTGCGAGCACGATGCGTACTCGGTGGGAATAGTGGTCGGCGGGGTCGGAGTAACAGGCCAACCGATTGGTCACGCCCATGGCGGTCCTCCTCGCTTGTTGAAATTATCGGAAGCTCAAAAACGAGCGCGCCCAGTGAGCATCTCCGTGACGCCTGGATAAACCAGACTTACCTTCAGAGATGCCGCTGGGCGCGCAAGATTAACAGCAATTACTTACGGTTGGATCAATGCACATCCTTCCAGTATTCGCGTTTCAGCAGATAAGCGAACACGAAGAAGAAGGCCAGGTACAGCAACACATAGGTACCAATGCGCTGATGCTGCAGCTTCACTGGGTTGGCCGAGTAGGCCAGGAAGGTCACCAGATTCTTGACCTTCTCGTCGAACTGCTCTTCGTTCAGCGCGCCGGTCTTCGGCACTATGGTCAGCTGATCGCACGCTTCATGCGTCAAAGGCGTACCGGTGAGCGGATCATACTGCTTCTTGCCGTCTTCGACGATTTGTACTTGCTTGCATCCTACCACTTGGCGGCCTTGCAGGCCGACCAGAACGTTAGGCATACCGACGTTCGGGAACACTTTGTTGTTCACGCCGTAGGGACGCGCCGGGTCTTCGTAGAAGGATTTCAGGTAACCGTACAGCCAATCGGTGCCACGTACACGCGCCACCAGGGTCAGGTCGGGCGGTGCAGCCCCGAACCAGGTCTTGGCGTCGGCAGGTTGCATGCCGATGGTCATGTGGTCGCCGATCTTCGCCCCGGTGAACACCGAGTGACTGAGCATCACGTCATGGGGAATGCCCAAGTCATCGGCCACACGCTCGTAACGCTGGAACTTGGCACTGTGGCAGCCCATGCAATAGTTGGTGAACGTACGCAGCCCGTCCTGCATTGCGGCCTTGTCCGACACGTCGATGTCGACTTTTTCCAGATCCGGGCCATGTTCAGCAGCGAAAGACAGCAGCGGCAGCGCCGCAAGAATGAATGCAACGAATAATTTTTTCATCAGCCAGTCACCCTATCCGGTACCGGTTTGGTCTTCTCGAGCCGGGTGTAGAACGGCATCAGAATGAAGTAGGCGAAGTACAGGAAGGTGCACACCTGCGACAGCAACGTACGCTCCGGGGTCGGCGCCAGCACGCCCAGTACACCCAGGATCACGAATGCAATGCAGAACACCCACAGCCAGATCTTGCTCAACCAGCCCTTGTAACGCATGGACTTGACCGGGCTACGGTCCAGCCAGGGCAGCACGAACAGCACCGCAATCGCCGCGCCCATGGCAATAACGCCCATGAGTTTGTCGGGAATCGCGCGCAAGATCGCGTAGAACGGGGTGAAGTACCAGACCGGGGCAATGTGTTCCGGGGTCTTGAACGCGTTCGCCTGTTCGAAGTTCGGTTTCTCCAGGAAATAACCGCCCATCTCCGGGAAAAAGAACACGATCGAGCAGAAAACGAACAGGAACACCACCACGCCGACGATATCTTTCACGGTGTAGTACGGGTGGAACGGAATGCCGTCCAGCGGTATGCCGTTCTCGTCCTTGTGCTTCTTGATGTCGACGCCATCGGGGTTGTTCGAACCCACTTCGTGCAACGCCAGGATGTGCAGCACCACCAGCCCCAGGATCACGATTGGCAGGGCCACCACGTGCAACGCGAAGAAGCGGTTCAGGGTGATGCCCGAGATCAGGTAGTCACCTCGAATCCACTGGGTCAGGTCATTGCCGATGACCGGGATCGCGCCAAACAGCGAGATGATCACCTGGGCGCCCCAGTAGGACATCTGGCCCCACGGCAGCAGGTAGCCCATGAAGGCCTCGGCCATCAGCGCCAGGTAGATCAGCATGCCGAAGACCCACACCAGCTCGCGGGGCTTCTGGTACGAACCGTAGAGCAAGCCACGGAACATGTGCATGTAGACCACGATGAAGAACGCCGAAGCGCCGGTGGAATGCAGCAGACGCAGGATCGAGCCGTACTCGACGTCGCGCATGATGTATTCGACGGAGGCGAAGGCTTCTTCGGCCGACGGGGTGTAGCTCATCGTCAGCCAGACACCGGTAACGATCTGGTTGACCAGTACCAAAAGTGCCAGGGAGCCAAAGAAATAGAAGAAGTTGAAGTTCTTCGGTGCGTAGTACTTGCTGAGGTGATCTTCCCACATTTTAGTCGCGGGAAAACGGGCATCCACCCAATCCATGAACTTGCTCATCAGGCTTTCTCCCCCTCGTCGACGCCAATGACAATGACACTGTCAGTCTCGTAGTGATGTGGCGGAACTGGCAGGTTCAGTGGTGCGGGTTGTGACTTGTAGACGCGGCCAGCGAGGTCGTAGTGCGAACCGTGGCACGGGCAGAAATAGCCCCCGACCCAGTCCTTGCCCAAGTCTGCGGGCGCAACTTCCGGGCGGAAAGTGGGAGAGCAACCCAAGTGGGTGCAGATACCGATCAGCAGCAGAATCTCCGGCTTGATCGAGCGATTTTCCTTATCGACGTAAGCGGGTTGGTCGGAATTCTTCGAGTCGGGGTCAGACAGTTGGCCCTCGATCTTCTTTAGATTCCCCAGGATTTCCTCCGTACGACGAACGATGAACACTGGCTGACCGCGCCACTCAGCAATCATTTGCTGGCCTGGATCGATCTTGCTGATATTCACCTTCACCGGTGCACCTGCGGCTTTCGCCTTGGCACTGGGAAACCATGACCCCACGAACGGGACCGCAGCCCCCACCGCTCCTGCAGCACCCACCACGGATGTGGCTGCTACCAAGAAGCGACGCCGGCCTGCATTCACGCCGTCATTGCTCATTCAGTCCTCTCCCATCAGCTTTGTGGCCTGTTAAATCAGGCGTCTACTAAGTGTTAAATCTGAACTTATAAAAATTTTGCCGAATGGTAATGAAAAGCCACACGTCTGACAAGGTAATTGCCCCCGGCACTGGCTCCAAGCCTTTGAGTATAGGGGCTCTACGGATGTGGCAAGTTGTCACACAGATTTTTTTACATAAATAGCAGGCAATAAAAAACGCCCAGCTCCGTGAGGAGGCTGGGCGTTTTCTGGAACGTAAAAGCGAATTAACGCTTCGAGTACTGCGGACGCTTACGCGCTTTACGCAGACCAACTTTCTTACGTTCAACTTCACGAGCATCGCGAGTCACGAAGCCAGCTTTGCGCAGAGCGCCACGCAGGGTTTCGTCGTATTGCATCAGAGCGCGAGTGATACCGTGGCGGATTGCGCCAGCTTGACCACTTACACCGCCACCGATAACGGTGACGTAGATGTCGAACTTTTCAACGGTCTCGGTCAATTCCAGCGGCTGACGAACTACCATGCGGGCAGTTTCGCGACCGAAGAAGTTTTCCAGAGTGCGGTTGTTGATCGAGATGTTACCAGTACCCGGACGCAGGAAAACGCGAGCGGTAGCGGTTTTGCGACGGCCAGTGCCGTAATTTTGAGTCGCCGACATAATGAACTATTCCGTTAAAACTTCAGTTCTTGGGGCTGCTGAGCAGCATGAGGGTGAGCAGCGCCCGCATAGACTTTCAGCTTGCGATACATGTCGCGACCCAGTGGGCCCTTCGGCAGCATACCTTTGACCGCGATTTCAATCGGGGCTTCAGGCTTTTTGGAGATCAGGCCTTCGAAGTTCGAAGACTTGATACCGCCTGGGAAACCGGAGTGACGGTAGTACATTTTGTCTTGCGCTTTGTTGCCGGTAACACGTACCTGTTCAGCGTTGATGATGACAATGTAGTCACCGGTATCAACGTGAGGGGTGTACTCAGGCTTGTGCTTGCCACGCAGACGGCTGGCGACTTCAGTGGCCAGACGACCCAGGGTCTGACCAGCGGCGTCGACGACAAACCAGTCGCGCTGAACTGTTTCTGGTTTTGCAGTAAAAGTTGTCATTCTTTAATAGCCTCAGGGGCCGCCCTGTAAATTAGACGGCGGATCTTACTGAATAGTGCGTACTTTGACAAGTCAAAGGCAGCCGGATACAGACGCTATCGGGGGCTCGGGTCAGCGCGTCCGTTCAACGGCAAGATTCTTCGGCAGGCGGCGCATCACTTCCACTGCAGAAAGAGGTGGGCAATTATGCAGATTGCCAAAAAAATTTCAACCTGCTTTTATGATTGTTTTCCTCCAAGGAGTACCCGATGGACTATCGACAGCTGGGCCGAACCGATCTGAACGTGAGCGCGATAGCCTTGGGCACCATGACCTGGGGCGAGCAGAACAGCGAGGCAGAGGCCTTCGCGCAGATCGAACGGGCCAAGGCCGCAGGGATCAACTTCCTCGACACCGCGGAGATGTACCCGGTGCCGCCCAAGGCAGACACCTACGCCACCACCGAGCGATATATCGGTAATTACTTCAAAAGTCGCGGCGACCGGGCCGACTGGATCCTCGCCAGCAAGATCGCCGGCCCCGGCAACACCATCGACTACATCCGCGATGGCAAGCTCAAACACAACCGCCAACACATCGTCGACGCCCTGGACGCCAGCCTCAAACGCCTGCAAACCGACTGGATCGACCTCTACCAGCTGCACTGGCCGGAGCGCAGCACCAACTTTTTTGGCCAACTGAGCTACAAACACAAGGCCGAAGAGGACCTGACGCCGCTGGAAGAAACCCTTGAAGCGCTGGATGAACAGGTCAAGGCCGGCAAGATCCGCCACATCGGCCTGTCCAACGAAACCCCGTGGGGCACCATGAAGTTCCTGGCCCTGGCCGAAGCCCGTGGCTGGACCCGCGCGGTGTCGATCCAGAACCCGTACAATTTGCTCAACCGCAGTTTTGAAGTGGGCCTGGCAGAAATCGCCATCCGTGAGCAGTGTGGGTTGCTGGCGTATTCGCCGCTGGCGTTCGGCATGCTCAGTGGCAAGTACGAAGGGGGCGCACGCCCGGCCAAGGGCCGCCTGAGCCTCTACAGCCGCTTCAGCCGCTACTTCAATGCGCAATCGGAAGCTGCGTGCAGCCGTTATGTGGCACTGGCCCGTGAGCACGGCCTGGACCCGGCGCAGATGGCATTGGCGTTTGTGACGCAACAGCCGTTCGTGACCAGCAACATTATCGGCGCCACGACCCTTGAGCAGTTGGACAGCAACATCGCCAGTGCGGACCTGAAACTGTCGGATGAGGTGCTGGCGGGGATTGAGGCGATCCAGAAGGATCATCCGAACCCTGCACCTTGATTGATCTCTAGACCGCTATCGCAGGCAAGCCAGCTCCCACAGTTGACCGAGTGTTCCTGTGGGAGCCGGGCTTGCCCGCGATGGCGCCATCAGCAACACAGAAGAGTCAAAGCGCCCGCGCAATAATCTCCTTCATGATCTCATTCGTCCCCGCATAAATGCGCTGCACCCGCGCATCCGCCCAGGCCCGTGCAATCGGGTATTCCCACATGAAGCCGTAACCCCCATGCAACTGCACACACTCATCCAGCACCTTGCATTGCAGGTCCGTGGCCCAGTATTTGGCCATCGCCGCCGTCGGCACATCGAGCTTGCCCTCCAGGTGCAACTCCATGCACTTGTCGACGAACACCCGGCCGATCTGCGTTTCGGTGGCAATTTCTGCCAGCTTGAAACGGGTGTTCTGGAAATCAATGATCGCCTTGCCAAACGCCTTGCGGTCGCGGGTGTACTCCAGCGTCCACTGCAACGCCGCCTCGGCTGACGACAACGCGCCAATCGCCACCGTCAAACGCTCCTGCGGCAACTCCTGCATCAGATAGGCAAAGCCCATACCCGCCTGCCCCAGCAGGTTCTCTTTGGGCACCCGCACATCCTGGAAGAACAGCTCCGAGGTGTCCTGGGCCTTCATCCCGACCTTTTCCAGGCGCTTGCCCTTGTCGAAGCCCGGGGTGCTGGCCTCCACCAAAAACAAACTGGTGCCCTTGGCGCCGGCCTTGGGGTCAGTCTTGGCGACAACAATCACCAGGTCCGCCAGGAAACCATTGGTAATGAACGTCTTGGAGCCGTTGATCTCGAGCACGGCGGTAGTCTTGACCCCTTGCAGGTCAGAGCCCGCACCCGGCTCGGTCATGGCGATCGCCGTGACCATCTCCCCGGAGATCAACTTGGGCAGGTACTTGTGCTTCAGCGCCTCACTGCCGTAATGCAGGATGTACGGCGCGACAATGTCCGAATGCAGGGAGAAACCTATCCCGGTCAACCCCAGGCGGCTGATCTCCTCGATCACCACCGCGCTGTAGAGAAAGTCCGCCCCGAGGCCGCCGTACTCTTCCGGCAAGTGCGAGCAGAGCATCCCCGCCTCCCCCGCCTTGTTCCACAGGTTGCGGTCAATGTAGCCCTGCTTTTCCCATTGTGCGTGGAACGGCGCCGCGTCTTTTTCGAGAAAGGTGAGCACGCTCTGGCGGAAGAGTTCGTGCTCCGAGCTGAACAAGGTTCTGGGAATCATGGGTCACCTGCGTGGATTGTCGGACAAGACCGGGATCACAGAGCCTAAGCCGCGAAGGCGTCACGGGACACTGGACACATGCGACAAAAAATAAGACGATCCAGCCGTCTGGTGACCACTTTCCCCTATAAGAATAAATGAAATTATGTCTAACCAAATCTCCACGCCCTTGCGGCGCGTCAGCATTTTGGCCGTTGATCGGGTATTCGCTTCAACCCTCATGCAAGCCAAGGATTTCTTCCATCTCGCCAGCCTGCGCTACGGCAAACAGCTGGGTCAGGGCCTTACTCCCGCCTTTGAAACCCGCCTGGTCAGCCCCGACGGGCAATCGGTGCGCAGCTTCAGCGATGTGATCATGCCGGTAGACGGCGGCCTCGAAAACGCCGACATCATCGTACTCCCCGCCTTCTGGGACGATTTCGATTCACTCTGCCAACGCTACCCCCAAGTGCTGCCGTGGCTACGCGAACAACACGCCCGTGGCGCAGTGCTCTGCGGCGAAGCCACCGGGGTGTTCTGGCTCGCCGAAGCCGGGCTGCTCGATGGCAAGGAAGCGACCACCTACTGGCGCTTCTTCAACGCCTTCAGCGAACGCTTTCCCAAGGTGCAACTGAACCAGGACAAGCACCTGACCGACGCCGACAACCTCTACTGCGCCGGCGGCACCACCTCGGCTTGCGACCTCTACATCTACCTGATCGAGCGTTTCTGCGGCGCCAACATCGCTCAGGCCGTGGCCCGCGACATCCTGTATGAAGTGCAACGCAACTACGCCCCCGGGCGCATCGGTTTTGGCGGCCAGAAGCTGCACCAGGACGTGATCATCCTGCAGATCCAGCATTGGCTCGAAGAGCACTTCGCCGACAAGTTCCGCTTCGAAGACGTGGCCCGGGAACACGGCATGAGCATTCGCAACTTCATGCGCCGCTTCCAGACCGCCACGGGTGACAAGCCGCTGCATTACCTGCAACGGTTGCGCATCGAAACTGCCAAGGGTTTGCTGTCGGGCAGCCGCAAAAGTATCAAGACCATCAGTTACGAAGTGGGTTACGACGACGCGAGCTTCTTTGCGCGGCTGTTCCGGCAACACACCGAGTTGTCACCCAACCAGTACCGCCAGCAATTCCAGCAGGCCGCGTAACCAAAGGGTATACACAGTAAAAATGTGGGAGCTGGCTTGCCTGCGATGGCGGCGTGCCAGGCGCCAGATGCATTAGCTGACAGACCGCTATCGCGGGCAAGCCCGGCTCCCACAGTTGATTTCTGTCGATCTGGAAATTTTGCATAAAAAAGGCCCGCATCGCTGCGGGCCTTTTTCATTTCAAGCACATCACTTACGGCTTGTGCGCCCGCGACAGGAACTCGTGGGACTGCATTTCCAGCAAGCGGCTCAAGGTGCGCTGGAATTCAAAGTTCAAGCGACCGCCGGTGTAGAGGTCCTTGAGCTCGACTTCGGCCGAGATGATCAGCTTGACGTTACGGTCGTAGAACTCGTCGACCATATTGATAAAGCGCCGCGCGATATCGTCGGTGGTGACGGTCATCTGCTCAACGCCGCTCAAGATCACCGCGTGGAAGATCTTGCCCAGTTCGATGTAGTCGTTCTGGCTGCGAGGGCCGTCGCACAATTCGCGAAAATCGAACCAGGCCACGTCATCGCAGGTGCGCAGCGCGATGATTTCGCGGTTTTCGATGATCAACTTATCGTTTTCGACCGCCTGGGTGCATTCCGGCGTCAGCGCGCGGAAGCTTTTGCGCAGGCTTTCCTGGGCCGCTTCATTGAGCGGGAAGTGAAACAGTTCGGCTTGCTCAAGGTGACGCAGGCGATAGTCGACACCGCTGTCGACGTTGACGATGTCGGTGTTCTGCTTGATCAGCGCGATGGCCGGCAGGAAGCGCGCACGTTGCAAGCCGTCCTTGTACAGACCGTCGGGCACGATGTTCGAGGTGGCGACCAGGGTCACGCCGTTCTTGAACAGCTCTTCCATCAGGGTGCCGAGGATCATCGCGTCGGTGATGTCAGACACGAAGAACTCATCGAAACAGATCACCCGCGCTTCATCGGAGAAGCGCTTGGCGATGATGGTCAGCGGGTTCTTTTCGCCCGGCAGGGTCTTCATCTCTTCGTGCACGCGCTTCATGAAGCGGTGGAAGTGAGTGCGGACCTTTTCCTTGAACGGCAGCGCTTCGAAGAAGGTATCGACCAGGTATGTCTTGCCTCGGCCGACGCCACCCCAGAAGTACAAACCCTTGACCGGCGTGTGGTCTTTCTTGCCAAACAACTTGCTGAACATGCCCGGCTTGGTCTGCGAGGCCTGGACCAGATCGTCGTACAGGCGCTGCAAATGGCGCACCGCAGTTTCCTGGGCAGCGTCATGGAAGAAGTCGGGGCGTTTCAGATCAGCTTGATATCGTTCTAGGGGCGTCATATTCGTTAGCAAGGCAACAAAAACGGGCCGCCACTGTAACGACGGCCCTGAAGAATGGCAATCAACCCTTGGTCGGGTTAATCCTCGATTGGGGTCAACGCAACGCGCAAGGCTTCGATCGCCGCATCGCGCGAGGCGCTGTCGGCGAATGCCGGGCTATCGGCAACGGCCGCGCCTTCCAGCCATACGCTGAAGCTCAGGGCTTCACTGCGTACATCCAGCGCCTGGCCCGATTGCAGTTGCTTGGTCACAGCGCCTGCGGTTTTACCGTCGGCAAAGTTGCGCGACAGCAGCAATTGCTCGCCTTCGGCCGCCAGCAAACGGAAGCGGAAGCTGCCATCGTCTTCGCGGAAGCTGACAAAGCGCGCGGCTTTGGCGGCTTTTTTCTTGGTGGTGGCAGCCACGGCGGTTTGGTTGACGAACGAACGCAGGCCCACGGCTTCACGCAGCTCGGCCAGGAACGGGGCAGCCACGGCACGGGCTTTCGTGGCGCCGACCAACAGCAGGTCTTCCATATCGGATGGGCGCGACATCAGTTGGTGATAACGCTCGCGCGCTTCCCCCAATTGGCCGTCCAGCAGCTGGAACAGACGGTTCTTCGCCTCGCCCCAGCCCAGGCCTTGCAGCAATTCGCCGCGGAATTCTTCTTCCTGAGCCTTGGTGGCAAACGCCTGGTACAGGGTGAACAGGTGCGAATTGTCCGGATCCTTCGCTTCGCCCGGCGCGCGGGAGTCGGTGACGATCCGCGAGATCGCCTCCTTCATGTCCTTGGCGCTGGTGAACAACGGGATGGTGTTGTCGTAGCTTTTCGACATCTTGCGGCCATCCAGGCCCGGCAAGGTGGCGACGCTTTCTTCGATCAACGCCTCGGGCATGGTGAAGAATTCTTTACCGTTGCCAAACAGGTGGTTGAAACGCTGGCCGATATCACGGGCCATTTCCACGTGCTGGATCTGGTCACGACCGACCGGGACTTTATGCGCGTTGAACATCAGGATGTCCGCCGCCATCAGCACCGGGTAGCTGTACAGGCCCATGGTGATGCCCGCATCCGGGTCTTCGCCGTTTTCCAGGTTCTTGTCCACCGAGGCCTTGTAGGCGTGTGCACGGTTGAGAAGGCCCTTGGCCGCCACACAGGTCAGCAGCCAGGTCAGTTCGGGAATTTCCGGGATGTCGGACTGGCGATAGAACGTCACCCGGTTCACATCCAGGCCACCGGCCAGCCAGGTCGCGGCGATTTCCATGCGCGAGCGCTGGATGCGCTGCGGGTCATCGCACTTGATCAGGGCGTGGTAGTCGGCCAGGAAGTAGAAGGAATCGGCGTTGGCGTCCTGGCTGGCAAGGATCGCCGGGCGAATCGCCCCGGCGTAGTTGCCCAGGTGCGGCGTGCCGGTGGTGGTGATGCCGGTGAGGATGCGGGTACGGGTCGTCATGGGTGATCGCTTGTCATCAATTCGAAAGACGTGGCAGCACAAGATCCTTGAGATCGGTCAGCTTGCCATGAAAAAAGTGTCCGCATTCTGCCACTTTCAGCAGCGTATGGGGGCGATTCAGGGCGGCGGACCAGTCGTAGACGAGCTGTGGGTCGACCACTTCGTCGGTTTCCGGCTGGATTACGGTCAATGGGCAGCCTTGTGGCAGCACGTCGTTATCGCGCAGGCGCATCACGGCCGCGGCCACCATGAACAGGTGCGCGAGTTTTTCGCCCTTGGCTTCCAGGCGGCCACCGAGGGTGGCTGCAACGAACCCGCCGAAGGAGAACCCCAGCAGGGTGATCGGCAGGTCGGGATGTTTTTCACGCAGCCAGGTGGCTGCTGCTTCGGCGTCGTCGACTTCGCCGGTGCCCATATCGTGCGTACCGGCGCTGGCGCCGACACCCCGATAATTGAAACGTAACGTGATCAAGCCGGCATCGCGCGCCGTGCGTTGCAGGGTCGATACGACTTTGTTGAGCATCGTGCCGCCCTGCACCGGATTAGGGTGACAGATCAGCGCCAGGCCACGTGGCTCGGGGTGATCCAGATACAGGGCTTCCAGTTGGCCTACCGGGCCATCGATCAAAACGGGGGTTTCACGCATGAGCAAGGAAGGAACTCCGTGACCTCTCAAGGGGTCGACTCGTCTAGCTAAAAGTCTGTGCATGGCATCATTGCGAGCTTAATCGCGGTATACAGCGCAGGTCCGAGCCGTTAACGTAAAGCAAAGCCGTTTATAGAGGAAGGACTCGTGGAACACTCGCTCTTAGTTTGGTTGTTGCCGACTCTCGCCTTGGTTGCCGGTGTCGCGATTGGATTTCTGGTTGCCCGCCTGCTGCCGAATGCCGCGCCTAACCGCACGCAGCGTCAGCTGGATGACATTCAGGAACGTTTTGACAGTTACCAGAACGAAGTTGTTACCCACTTCAACAGCACCGCGACCCTGGTGAAAAAGCTCACTCAGAGTTATCAGGAAGTACAGGATCATCTCGCCGAGGGTGCCAACCGCCTGGCCCTGGACGACATCACCCGCCAGCGCCTGCTGGCCGCGCTGCATTCCGATGCACCGCAAGCGCCACGGGAGCGGCTGACCCCGCCTCGGGAAAATCAGGAACCGCCACGGGACTACGCGCCAAAAACGCCGAACGCCCCGGGGATGTTGGATGAGCATTACGGCTTGAAGAAGTAATACGTTTTCGAGCGACACTGAAAAGCCCGGCTGATCGATGATCAGCCGGGCTTTTTTTGTTTGGCTTCGCTGGATGGAGTGAGTACATATCCGTTGATGGGGTCAGGGCTGCTATTGGTTCCGCTCTTACAGCGGGTCACTTTTGAAAGGAGCCCAAAAGTAACCAAAAGGCTCTTGCCCCACCACTCGGCACCTCGCTTAGGCTCGGTGTGCCCTCAGCTCCGGCATTACTACGCGGGCCGCCGCGACGGGGCGTCCCTGCCCCGTCGCGGCTAAACCGGCGTCCTGCCGGTTTACCCGCTCCGTAATACCTGCGTTCGGCCAGCGTGGTTGACGGGGCGCCTAAGATCAAGATCACAAGCAGATCAAGAACACAGCGGCCTACAGGCCGGCTTGAGTGTTAAAAGCAACAGCAAAAATCAAAGGCCGGCACGCCCGGTTCAAATGTAGGAGCTGGCTTGCCTGCGATGGCATCGCCGGGGTGTGTCTGAAAAACCGAGTTGTCTGCATCGCCGGCAAGCCAGCTCCTACAGAAAAGCGGCTCTGCTTTCGCTCTGGCTTTTAACACTCAGGTCGGCTTTCAGGCCGCCGTGCTCGGCGGTTCAAATGTGGGAGCTGGCTTACCTGCGATAGCATCGCCGCGGAGTGTCTGAAAAACCGAGTTGCCTGCATCGCCGGCAAGCCAGCTCCTACAGCTTTTGATCTGGCTTTTAACACTCAGGTCGGCTTTCAGGCCGCCGTGCTCGGCGGTTCAAATGTGGGAGCTGGCTTGCCTGCGATGGCATCGCCGCGGAGTGTCTGAAAAACCGAGTTGTCTGCATCGCCAGCAAGCCAGCTCCTACAGCTTTTGATCTGGCTTTTAACACTCAGGTCGGCTTTCAGGCCGCCGTGCTCGGCGGTTCAAACGTGGGAGCTGGCTTGCCTGCGATGGCATCGCCGCGGGGTGTCTGAAAAACCGAGTTGCCTGCATCGCCGGCAAGCCAGCTCCTACAGCTTTTGATCTGGCTTTTAACACTCAGGTCGGCTTTCAGGCCGCCGTGCTCGGCGGTTCAAATGTGGGAGCTGGCTTGCCTGCGATGGCATCGCCGCGGGGTGTCTGAAAAACCGAGTTGTCTGCATCGCCGGCAAGCCAGCTCCTACAGCTTTTGAGCTGGCTTTTAACACTCAGGTCGGCTTTCAGGCCGCCGTGCTCTTGCTTTTGATCTTGATCTGCGGGCCCCGTCAACCACGATGGCCGCAAGCAGGCACGGTGGAGCGGGTAAATCGGCAAGGATGCCGATTTAGCCGCGCCGGGCCATGGATGGCCCGTCGCGGCGGCCCGCGGAACCGGGCCGGAGTGCGGGCATGCCGAGCCCAAGCGAGGCACCGAGTGGTGGGGCAAAGACCTTTTGGTTACTTTTGGGGCGTTTGCCAAAAGTGACCCGCTGTAAGAGCGGAACCCTAAGCCGCCGTTACCGAAGAAACGGATATGCCCCAAAGACTCAAACCAGCACCTGCTCCACCAACTGACCGTTCTCGATCCGCACATGCCGCCCATGGAAACGCTTGAGGCTGCTGCGATGCCCAACGCTGACAATGCTCAAACCCGGCAACTCATCGATCAACGCCTGATACAGCGCCGCCTCGTCCTCTTCGTCCATCGCCGACGTGGCCTCATCCATGTACAGCCATTGCGGTTCAAACAACAACGCCCGGGCAAACGCCAAACGCTGCTGCTCACCCGGCGACAACATCCGCTGCCAGTGGTTAGCTTCGTCCAACCGCGGAATCAGATGCGCCAGGCGGCAGGTTTCCAGCACCTGTGCATAACGTTCCGCCGGGTAGGCGCCCTCCTCCTGTGGATAACTCAACACACCGCGCAACGTGCCAATCGGCAAATACGGCTTCTGCGGCAGGAACAGATAACGCTCGGCCGGCAAACGAATGTTGCCATGCCCGTTTGGCCACAAATTGCCCATGGCCCGCAGCAAAGTTGATTTGCCGCTGCCGGAACGACCGCTGACCATCAGGCGCTCACCTTCGGCGACGGTCAGGTTGGCGCCGTCAAGCAGGTGCCGACCATCCGCCAAGTCCAGATTGAGGTTGCTCACCTGCAAATCACCGCCTTGGCGTTGCAACTCGATGCCCATGTTGCGGCCTTCGTTGTCTTCCATCGCCTGGCCAAAACTCAGCAAACGATCACACGTAGCACGCCAACTGGCCAACACGGTGTACGCATCCACAAACCAGCTCAGGCTGCCCTGCACACTGCCAAACGCACTGGCGACCTGCATCAATACACCCAGCTCTATCTGCCCGGAAAAATAGCGCGGCGCAGCCACCACAAACGGGAAGATGATCGCGATCTGCGAGTAACCACTGGTGAAAAAATTCAGGCGCTTCTTGAGCTGCATGATGCTCCAGAAGTTGCTCCACACCCGCCCGAAACGCGTACTCAGTTGCTGGTGTTCATTAGGCTCGCCATTGAACAGCGCGATGCTCTCGGCGTTCTCCCGCACCCGCACCAGGCTGAAACGCAAGTCGGCCTCAAAGCGCTGTTGACGGTTACTCAAGCTGATCAATTTTCGACCAATCAAGTGAGTCAACCAACTGCCCAGCACGGCATACACCAGCGCCGCCCAGAACATGTAGCCGGGAATCGTGATGCCCCACACTTCGATGCTGCCGGACACGCCCCACAAAATCACCGAGAACGACACCAGGCTCACCAGGTTGCTGATAAAGCCCAGCCCCAGGCTCAGGGTGCTGCTGGTGAACGCGTTGAGGTCTTCGGAGATACGCTGGTCGGGGTTATCGGTGTAGCCGCCGTATTCCAGGTGGTAGTAGTTCTTCTGGCTCAACCACTTGGCGAAATAGGTTTCGGTCAGCCAGCGCCGCCAGCGGATGGTGAGCATCTGTTGCAAATAGGAGGTGAACACGCCAGTCACAATCGCCACCACGGCAATCACGCTGAAGTACATCAGCAAGTGGGTGAAGGCGTCGTAGTCCTTCTTTTCCAGGGCGTTATAGAAGTCGCGGTTCCAGCTGTTGAACCATACCGACACCGCCACGCTGAACAGCGACAAGCCCAGCACCACCAGCAGCAACAGCCTGGCCTGGCCCTTCTCTTCGCTGCGCCAGTAAGGGGTGATCAGCGCCCATACTTTCCTTAAAAATTGCCCACGCACCGCGTCGTTGACCGCGGAATACTCAGCGTTCTGATTCATTGTTCAGGCTCGGTAGGAAATAAAGAACAGGCGTCGGATCGATCATAGCTGATCGATCCGGGGCTCCGTGCAGCCTGAAGCAGGTTGTTCAGTCGCCGTTCAACGTCGGACCGGGCGCTTTTGCAACTTGCGCTGCAGCGTCCGGCGATGCATGCCCAGGGCGCGGGCAGTGGCGGAGATGTTGCCTTCGTGCTCGGTCAGCACGCGCTGGATGTGTTCCCACTGTAGGCGGTCCACCGACATCGGGTTTTCCGGCACCAGGGTGTCGAGGTCGGCGTGCTCGGAAAGCAGGGCCGCCAGCACGTCGTCGGCGTCTGCCGGCTTGCACAGGTAATTGCAGGCGCCCCGCTTGATCGCCTCGACAGCGGTGGCAATGCTCGAATAGCCGGTGAGGATCACCACGCGCATTTCCGGGTCCAGCTCCAGCAGCTTGGGCAACAGCACCAGGCCGGAGTCGCCGTCCATTTTCAGGTCCAGGGCGGCGTATTCCGGCAGGTCGGCCGTGGCGATGGCCAGGCCTTCTTCGGCGGAGCCTGCGGTACTCACGCGAAAGCCGCGACGGCTCATGGCGCGGGCCATCACGCGGGTAAAGGTGGCGTCGTCATCTACCAGCAGCAGGTGCGGCAGTTCTTCGCCTTCGACTTGGATCTCGTCACTCATCGATGTCTCCTCGTGCGACACGGGGCAGGCGCAGCTCGGTGAGCGTGCCGCCTTCCTCATGACTATAGAGTTTCACTGAGCCACCCGCGCGGGTCACGCTGGCCTTGCTCAAAAACAGGCCCAGGCCGAAGCCTTTGCCCTTGGTGGTAAAGAATGGCTTGCCGATCTGCTCGGCAATCGCCAGCGGTACACCGGCACCATGGTCGCGAATGCTGATGGTGAGGTCTTCCGCGTCCCAGTTCAGCGTCACTTCCAACCCTTCCGGGCAGGCATCGGCGGCGTTGTTCAGCAGGTTCAGCAGCGCCTGGGTCAGGTCCGGCGGCGGCGCCATGCGCGGCACCGCGCCCTGGCCCAGCAGGTGGAAACGGTAACTGGCTTCGGGACGCATCAGATGCCAGCGGTTCAGGGCTTCGTCCAGCCACTGGGTCACGTCTTGCATCTCCACGGCCAGGCGGCGATTGGCCTCGGCGGCGCGCACCAGTTGCTGCAAGGTCAGCTTGCACTGCTTGACCTGTTCCTGCAGCACACTCAGGTCATCTTGCAGGGCCGGGTCGTGGTGGTCCTGGGTCATTTCCTTGAGCAATACGCTCATGGTCGCCAGCGGCGTGCCCAATTCATGGGCCGCGCCGGCCGCCTGGGTGGCGACGGCCAATAACTGTTGGTCGCGCAGCCCCTCTTCACGGCGAATGGCGCGCAGTTCTTCCTGGCGGCGCAGCTCTTCGGCCATCCGCGCGGCAAAGAAGGTGATGACCGCCGCCGACAGGGCGAAGCTCAACCACATGCCGTAGATCTGCAGGTTTTCGCGGGCGATGGGGAAGGTCTGCAACGGGTAGAACTGCGCCAACAGCAAGGTGTACAGGGTCAGGGCGATACCCGACAGCACCACCGAATAACGCCACGGCAAGGTAACTGCGGCAATGGTCAGCGGCACCAGGTAATAGGACACGAAAGGGTTGGTGGAACCGCCCGAAAAGTACAGCAACACACTGTGGATAAACAGGTCGCAGGCCAGTTGCAGGGCGTATTCCAGCTCGGTCACAGGCCACGTGGTGCGCAGCCGGATAACGGTAAACACGCACAGCACCGTGGAGAAACCGAGGGTCACGGCCAACTGCAACCAAGGCAATGGCAACAGTTTGAACCAATAGGCAAGCCCCACCGAACCGGCCTGTGCGGCCAGCACCAGGGTGCGGATAAACGTCAGGCGCCAAAGGTTCTGGCGGGTGGCGGAAGTCAGTTTTACGGCGGCGAGCATGAGCTCTCCCGATGAGCGCTGCAGGCGGATCGCACGGAGTATAAACGAAGCGACTGCCCTGGCACGGCGTGTGTGGCTCTTTGACGCAGGGGTCAGGAACATGACCGTTCGTCGGCAACTGCCAACTTGTAGCGATTGTGTAAACCCGAAGAACTGAAACCTTGCGTCTACAGTCTTACCGAACACGAACATCTCAAGGAGCTTCCATGTCACGTTTCATTCGCAGTGCTGCCGTTATCACCCTCGGCGCCGCCACCCTCGCCAGCCTGCCTGCCATGGCCGCTGATGAACTGCATTACAACCAGATTGCCCTGCGTGCCGAAGTCAGCCAGGAAGTGGCGCGCGACCAGATGATCGTCACCCTGTACACCGAGTCGCAGAACACCGACCCGGCCAAGCTGGCCGCCGAAATCACCACCACCATGAACAAGGCGCTGGCCCAGGCCCGCGAAGTCAAAGGCGTGACCTTGCGCCAGGGCAGCCGCAACAGCTACCCGATCTACGACAACAAGAACCAGAAAATCACCGGCTGGCGTGAACGCGCTGAACTACGCATGGAAAGTGCTGACTTTGCCGCACTGTCCAAACTCACCGGCGACATGCTGACCAACCTGAAAATGGACAGCATGGACTTCGCCATCGCCAACCCGACCCGCAAGGCCAGCGAAGATGCGTTGCTCAAGGAAGCCGTCACCGCGTTCAAGGCCCGCGCACAACTGGCCACCGAGGCACTGGGCGGCAAGGGCTACAAGATCGTTAACTTGAACTTCAATACCAACGGTTACCCGCAACCGTATGCCCGCGGCGGGATGATGATGAAAGCCGCGGCGATGGATTCGGCACCGACGCCGGAAGTCGAGGCAGGTACCAGCCAGGTCAATATGACCGCTGATGGTGTAATCGAAGTCCAGATGCCCTGATCAAGCAGTACCTGGATTGCAATGACGCTGCCTACGGGCAGCGTTTTTTTTGCCTGTATGAAACCGCACCGCCCCACCCACGAAACTTCGGGCAGGCACGGTTTTTTAGGAGTGACAACACATCCTGCAATTGACTACTGACTGCACTACGGAATCGATATCCGTTTTCCGACACCTATGTATACCCCCCACGCTGACAGGGATTGCTCTGCGGGTATGTGTCCTAACCACTATCGAGTACCGCAACCATGTCCCATCATTTGTCCCCGTCCATGCTGAACGTAAATAGCCATTCCTCGCCGCAAACAGCTTTAATGACGGCGCTCCCCAATCCACCTTCCAGCGCCCACAACACGCAGGCCTCTGCACCGGCGCAACCGCGACACGTTGAGGCGCCGGCGCCAGGCGACTCCGCCCTGCTCCAGGCGTACATCGCGGCAATACAGCGCAAGGTCGAGGGTCATCCGCCCGGTTTTATCAAGGTGGCGGCCGATACGGTGTTGGGCCAATGGCTTGAACTGCATCGCTCGCAACTTGAACACCCGATTATCCAGGGTTGGATGCGCGAGCAAAAAATTGACCCCTCCAGCCTGACGATTGTCCCGTCCACCGGCGCCATGTCTGCCAAAGTCGACGGTACGAAGAAAGACTTCTCTCTCACCGACGGCACTGGCTGGGGACAAGTTTCAGGGCCACTGCTTGCGTCCGGCAAAGTCATTGCCCCCCGCGCCGCCCAGGAGTTACGCATACGCTCTGGCGAAAATACCGTGGACGTCTCCGTGAAGGTGGTCGCAGGTTTCTATGGCATGCCCCTCCCCGCCAACCTGGCTGAGGGCAGGGCGCAAATCCGTCGACTCGATCAGAACAACTCTTTCGATGTCATTGCCCCAAACGACCCCCTGCGGCCTGCCAACCTGCGCTCGGCGCAGGCCCTGGAAATACAGAAGGCTGATGCCGGGCAATCTTATCTAGCCGCACCGCAAAAGTTGGCCTTTGCCCGCCTGACGAGCGAGGTGGCAACGGCTTACCCGAATGTGCACAACGAAGCCAAAAAATGGGCTGGGGAGTTGATCGAAAAAGAGACCGGCCAGAAACACGTAGACCCCGACAGCCTGTATTTCAATCGCTTCCGTCACACCCAAAATGCCTCGCCCGGCACGGCGACCGGCGCGATGCACATGGATGAAGAACCGTTTTATTCCAAACGCCTTCCGGACGCGTTACTGGATAATTTCTCGGAACATGACCAAATCCCCGGCCAACTTGACGCCGAAGCCGGGATCTACAAGGTCGGACGCGGAGACAGCACCAAGGGCGGTTACGGTGCCCACAATCAGTTTCCCCTGGCCCCTTCGACGCTGATGCACGGCAGTTGGAAAACTGACTTCCAGGCGCGCATGAGTGCAAAAATAGACGATTTCTGGAGCGCCAAGGGCGCAGATTACCGCACGGCCTTGAAAGGGCAGTTTATTCAACAGGCACGCGAGCAACTGAGCGCGAATGACACCAGGCCCGCCCTCGAAAAGAAGCTGATGCCGGCCGAACACCAGTTCACCCGGGATGACTATCGACTGGTGATGAAGGCAGCCTCCAATGTTCCCGAGGATGAAAACGCACCGCTGACCGTCGCCCAGCTGCAGGCAGACGCACCGGCCAAACACCAGTTGCGGGCCTATTCGTTTGACATCAATGGCTGGGGCTCCAGCGACATTATCCGGTTCGCGGCCCTGGATGATGGGCAGTACAACTATCAAAACAACCGGCGTGACGGTACGCAAATTCTCTACATCCCAGGTGCCACGCCGGCATTCCTGAAGTTTGCGTCCCTGGACAAGATGGACGAATGGGTGGTTGAGCAAGCCAAGGACCCGAAAAAACGCGAGGCGCTCGCTTCGCACTTCTCCCTGTACAACCGCCAGGATGGCGGCGTGTTCGGAAAATTCGGTGTCGACTCCTCGCTCGATCACTTGGGCAATGGTGATTGGTCACAGATGGAAGGCGAAACCATTGATCGCAACTATGTGCGCATCGAAGGTGATGTTTTCAGCCAAATGCGTGACCAGACGAAGGAACGGATGATCAGCGATGCGGACATCGCGATTAAATCCAACAGCGAGGTAACCCGAGACACCTGGCTCAATAACATATGCGCCGCTGCGAAGTTGGTCGCGCCCATGGCGCCAATCGCTGCGCCCGTCGCCGCCATAGCCGCTGTGCTCGGTGTCACGGAACTGGCATTGGGTGCGGAAAAAGCCGCCTCGGGCGACAACCAGGCAGAACGCAGCGACGGCGCCTGGAAAGCCTTCGATGGCGCGCTTAACACGCTGTTCTCGGCTGGCGGCGCCAGCGGGAAGGTCGAAGACCCGTTTGCAGCACCGGGCGAGAACGCAGCGACGTTACCCGGCCAGGCAACCCCCATCAACACGCTGCAAGAGGGCCGTACAGGCCGTGGCTTGCCTGATCGGCTACAGCCTTCGCAGGCCGGCACTATCAGTGGCCATGCGGTAGCAGACGGTGATCATTTAATTGCCACTGGCACACCCAACGCCAAGGGCATTTATCAGGTCAAGGACGGTAACGGCGCCGACCAGTGGTTAATCCGGCACACCGACGACACAGGCGTCAGCAAGGTGTACGAGATCAGGGGGGATTTCAAACTCAGTGACAACTACGTGCAGATTATTGACCCCATTACCCGCAAACCCGTGATGACGGTGAACCATGCCCGCGACGGTGAATGGGTGCGGTCAACTGGCAAGGGCGGATGGCCGTGGAACCGCAGTTCGTCTTCGTCGTCCTCGATCGAACAGAGGCCTCCTTCACCCATCGCGAAAAATTTCGAGGTGAACGGGCTGGAAACCAAGGGAGCCGAAAAGATTGATGAATATTTGCGGTTTGATGAAAACGTCAAATATGAGCATTCCGTTCAAAACACCCAACAAGTGAACGGGGTGGTCACCGAAAAAAAATTCCAGGTTTCCTGGGCGCTGGAAGAAGAAAACTTCACGGTCCTGGACGCCGAAAAAGCCAGGCCCAGCCCATTAGGCACAGGCGACTACTCGGACAGCTTTGTAAAAGACATTCACCGTTTCGACTACTTGGTGATCAACAAAGCAAAACCCGGGCTCGGCAAAATGCTCAGTAGCGCTGCCACTACCGAGGATGGGCTTAAAGCGGGAAGGCTGCAGCAATTCGAAGAGATAGTTCCCAACCCATTGATGCGCGCGCGTATCTCTGAAGTCGCCCACCAAGGCTCTCTGGCACCCGCCACCCAGTACATAAACGGGGGGGATTCCGGGCTCAAGGACGGGTATTACCTCAGCGGAGGAGAGACCAGGTTCACTATCGAATACGACCCCATTGATAACAGCGCGCAGGTCAGCGTTGTTTCCAAAAACCCTGTTTCGAATCCCGACCAGGATCTGATGAAGGTGCCTGGCGTCGAGATCACGACCAGACGCACCTTTACCATAAGGGAGAGCAATGAAATCGGCACGGACAGCAATCCCTACATTATCGAGAAGCACGCACCCAGCAGTGTTCAACTGTCCGTTGTAACCGATGTTTAAAACGCGCAGTTGCCAATAGAGGGCTAACAGGCACAGCGCCTGGCCCCCTGCCCTCTACCTGATAAACCTGAACGGCGGTAACCTCGGTGACCGCCGTTTTCGTTTGCGCAGCGTTCACCTGCCACTTCAGGGGTCTCCATGGAAAGAATCACCTTAAAACCGCTGCTCCTTGCCGCCGGCCTGCTGGCGTTTCTGCCGATGGCCCAGGCGGCCAGCACCCTGGTCTATTGCTCCGAAGCCAGCCCCGCCGGTTTCGACCCAAGCCAGTACACCAGCGGCACCGACTTTGACGCGTCCGCCGAAACCGTGTTCAACCGCCTGACCCAGTTCAAGCGCGGCGGCACAGAAGTCGAACCCGGCCTGGCAACCCGCTGGGACGTATCCACAGACGGGCTGACGTATACCTTCCACCTGCGGGACGGCGTCAAGTTCCACACCACCGACTACTTCACCCCCACCCGCGACTTCAACGCCGACGATGTGCTGTTCACCTTCCAGCGCCTGCTGGATCCCGAGAACCCGTTTCGTAAAGCCTACCCGTCGGAATCGCCCTACTTCACCGACATGGGATTGAACACCACGATAAAAAGCGTCGAAAAACTCGACGAGCACACCGTGCGCTTCAACCTCAATAACGTTGACGCCTCCTTCGTGCAAAACCTGGCCATGAGCTTCGCCTCGGTGCAATCCGCCGAATACGCCGCGCAGTTGCTCAAGGAAGGCAAGGCCGCCGACATCAACCAGAAGCCGGTGGGCACCGGGCCGTTCGTGTTCAAGCGTTACCAGAAGGATTCGCAGATTCGCTACAGCGCCAACACCCAGTATTGGAAGCCTGAGGATGTGAAGCTCGACAACCTGGTGTTCTCGATCACCCCGGATGCCGCCGTGCGCCTGCAAAAGCTCAAGGCCGGTGAATGCCAGGTGAGCGGTTACCCGCGACCTTCCGACATCGACGTGATGAAACAGGACCCCAACCTGCGGGTGCTTCAGCAGGCCGGTTTCAACCTGGGCTTTCTCGCCTACAACGTGACCCACCCGCCGCTGGACCAGCTCAAGGTGCGCCAGGCCCTGGACATGGCCATCGACAAGCCGGCCATCATCAAAGCGGTGTACCAAAGCGCCGGGCAATTGGCGCAGAACGCATTACCGCCAGCGCAGTGGTCTTATGACCCCACCATCAAGGACGCGCCCTACGATCCGGCCAAGGCTCGGGCGCTACTAAAAGAAGCAGGGGTTGCACCAGGTACCACCATCAACCTGTGGGCGATGACAGTTCAACGCGCGTCCAACCCCAACGCCCGAATGTCGGCCCAGATGATCCAGCAGGATTGGGACAAGATCGGCATCAAGGCCAATATCGTCAGCTATGAGTGGGGCGAGTACATCAAACGCGCCAAGGCCGGCGAGCATGACGTGATGATCTACGGCTGGACGGGCGACAACGGTGACCCGGATAACTGGCTCGGCGTGCTCTACAGTTGTGCTGCGGTGAAGGGCAGCAACTACGCGAAATGGTGTAACCCGGCGTACGACAAGCTGGTGCAGGAAGCGAAGGTCAGCAGCGACCGCGAGCAGCGGATCAAGTGGTATCAACAGGCACAAAAAATCCTTAAGGAACAGGTACCTATAACGCCTATCGCGAACTCGACGGTTTTCCAGCCACTTCGAAAGGAAGTGCAGGATTTCAAGATCAGCCCGTTTGGGCTTACCCCCTTCTATGGCGTCAGTCTGAATAAGTAACAGCTCTGCCCCAACCGAGTGCGCCAGACGCCTCGGCTGGGCATTTGTGGTGCGCTCACTGCACCGAAAAAACCCTTCAAAAGTGCGTAAATGTGTCTGAACTTACACATATGCGACATTCGTGTACGTTCGTACCACTGTTTAGCCGTTGTAGGCTCTCAACATCTTGCAATGGGTATGGCCCCTGCATAAGTATCCGCAGGTCGACTCACGAGGTCGCCCTCACTACCAAAAATGACAACAAATCATGAGGCCAACATGCTTAAACACGCAGTCATTCCGTTATTAGTCAGCGCCGGTTTAATGGCTGCTGCACCTTTCGCCCAAGCGGCGAGCAATCTGGTGTTCTGCTCCGAAGGGAGCCCGGCCGGTTTTGACCCAGGCCAGTACACCACCGGAACAGACTTCGATGCTTCGGCCGAAACCATGTTCAACCGTCTGACCCAGTTTGAGCGCGGCGGCACCGCCGTGATTCCTGGGCTGGCCACTACCTGGGACGTTTCCCCGGATGGCCTGACGTACACCTTCCACCTTCGTGAAGGCGTCAAGTTCCACACCACCCCGTACTTCAAGCCAACTCGTGAATTCACGGCTGACGACGTACTGTTCACTTTCAACCGGATGATCAATAAAGACGATCCATTCCGTAAAGCCTACCCAACCGAGTTCCCGTACTTCACGGACATGGGTATGGACACCAACATCAAGAACATCGAGAAAGTCGATGCCCACACCGTCAAGTTCACCCTTGGCACTGTGGACGCCGCCTTTATCCAGAACCTGGCCATGAGCTTCGCCTCCATCCAGTCGGCTGAATACGCCGCCCAGCTGTTGAAGGAAGGCAAGGCCCAGGACATCAACCAGAAGCCAATCGGCACTGGTCCGTTCGTGTTCAAGAGCTACCAGAAAGACTCCAACATCCGCTACACCGGCAACAAGGATTACTGGAACCCTTCCGATGTGAAGATCGACAACCTGATCTTCGCCATCACCACCGACCCGTCGGTGCGTATCCAGAAGCTGAAGAAAAACGAATGCCAGGTCACCCTGTTCCCGCGTCCAGCCGACCTCAAGGCGCTGGGTGAAGACAAGGACCTGAAACTGCCGCACCAGGCCGGTTTCAACCTGGGCTACATCGCCTACAACGTGATGCCGGTGCTCAAGGGCCAGACCGCGCCTAACCCGCTGTCGGACATCCGGGTGCGTGAAGCCCTGGACATGTCGGTGAACAAGCAGCAGATCATCGACTCGGTTTACCAGGGCGCAGGCCAACTGGCTGTCAACGCCATGCCGCCAACCCAGTGGTCGTACGACACCACCATCAAGGATGCTCCGCACGACGTGGCCAAGGCCAAGGAACTGCTCAAGAAAGCCGGCGTTAAAGAAGGCACCGAGATCACCCTGTGGGCCATGCCGGTTCAACGCCCGTACAACCCGAATGCCAAGCTGATGGCCGAGATGCTGCAGAACGACTGGAAACAGATCGGCCTGAAAGTGAACATCGTCAGCTACGAGTGGGGCGAGTACATCAAGCGCTCCAAAGGCGGCGAGAACCAGGCCATGATCATTGGCTGGAGCGGCGACAATGGTGACCCGGACAACTGGCTGAACGTGCTGTTCGGCTGCGATTCCCTGGCCGGCAACAACTTCTCCAAGTGGTGCGACAAGAAATTCGACGGCATCGTGAAAGAAGCCAAGGCGACTTCCGACGTAGCCAAACGCACCGAGCTGTACAAGCAGGCGCAACATATCCTCAAAGATGCAGTCCCGATGACACCTATCGCGCACTCGACGGTGTATCAACCCATGCGCAACAACGTGCAGGACTTCAAGATCAGCCCATTTGGCTTGAACTCCTTCTACGGCGTGAGCGTAAGCGGCAAGTAAAGATCTCTGGCGGCGACGTTTCATAAGGTCGCCGTTATTGCATCCGCCAAGACCGTAGGAAACAGACCACATTCGCACTAGCTGCCGTCCTACGGCCGTTAACTGCGAATTGCGGCTCCGTTGCCTACAAGGTCTGTCAGATTCGTTGCATTTACTGCCAGGCTCCCGACTCATAACGTCGTGGTACGGCAGAAGCATCGTCTCTGTATGGCAACTGCCGTTGTGGGATCAGTGATGTCGCAAGGCCCAGGCCTTGCGATTGCTCACTGACGAAAACAACAAACAAGGATTGGGATTGTCATGCGCCATACCACCGTTCTATCCGCGATATTCGGCACCAGCCTGTTGGCTGTGGCCTCGATGGGCCAGGCAGCCGATAAAAAGAGCCTTGTGTTTTGCTCCGAAGGCAGCCCGGCTGGCTTCGACACTGCTCAATACACGGCGGCCACCGACAACGACGCTGCCGAGCCTATCTACAACCGCCTGGCCGAGTTCGAAAAAGGCGCGACCAATGTCGTACCGGGCCTGGCAACCAGTTGGGATATTTCCGAAGACGGCCTGACCTACACCTTCCACCTGCGTGAAGGGGTGAAATTCCACAGCAACAAAGACTTCAAGCCCACGCGTGATTTCGACGCCGACGACGTGCTGTTCACCTTCAATCGCATGCTTGACCCCGAACACCCGTTCCGCAAGGCCTACCCCACCGAGTTCCCGTACTTCAACGGGATGAGCCTGAACAAGAATATCGCGAAGGTCGAGAAAACCGGCCCGCAC
Organism: Pseudomonas sp. Bout1; assembly: GCF_034314165.1. Taxonomy (GTDB): domain Bacteria; phylum Pseudomonadota; class Gammaproteobacteria; order Pseudomonadales; family Pseudomonadaceae; genus Aquipseudomonas. The sequence goes on from NZ_JAVIWK010000001.1 coordinate 6,019,499, forward strand.
ACCGTGGTGATGACCCTCAATACGGTCGACGCCGCGTTTATCCAGAACATCGCCATGAGCTTCGCCTCGATCCTGTCGGCTGAATACGCCGACCACCTGCTCAAGGCGGGCAAGCCCAGCGACATCAACCAGAAGCCGATCGGCACCGGGCCGTTCGTATTCCAGCGCTACCAGAAAGACTCGCAGATTCGCTACACCGGCAACAAACAGTACTGGGACCCGAGCCGCGTGAAGCTCGACCAACTGATTTTTGCGATCAACACCGACGCCTCGGTGCGGGTGCAAAAGCTCAAGGCCGGCGAATGCCAGATCACCCTGCACCCACGCCCGGCCGACGTCGAAGCCCTGAAAGCCGACCCGAAGCTGCAACTGCTGACCAAGCCAGGCTTCAACCTCGGCTACATCGCCTATAACGTGCGGCACAAGCCATTTGACCAGCTCGAGGTGCGCCAGGCCCTGGACATGGCGGTGAACAAGCAGAGCATTCTCAACGCCGTGTACCAGGGCGCGGGGCAACTGGCGGTCAACGCCATGCCGCCGACCCAATGGTCTTACGACGACACCATCAAGGACGCCGCCTATAACCCGGAAAAAGCCAAGCAATTGCTCAAGGCTGCCGGCGTGAAGGAAGGCACCGAGATCACCCTGTGGGCGATGCCGGTGCAACGGCCGTACAACCCCAACGCCAAGCTGATGGCAGAAATGCTGCAAAGCGATTGGGCCAAGATTGGCCTCAAGGTCAAGATCGTCAGCTATGAATGGGGCGAATACATCAAGCGCACCAAGAATGGCGAGCACGACATCAGCCTGATCGGCTGGACCGGCGACAACGGTGACCCGGACAACTGGCTCGGCACCCTCTACAGCTGCGACGCCATCGGCGGGAACAACTACTCGATGTGGTGTGACCCGGCGTACGACAAGCTGATCAAGCAAGCCAAGGTCGTGACCGACCGCGAACAAAGGACTGTTCTGTACAAACAGGCGCAGCAACTGCTTAAAACACAGGTGCCCATCACGCCAGTCGCCCACTCGACGGTCAACCAGCCGTTAAGCGCCAAAGTCGAAGGTTTTAAAGTGAGCCCCTTCGGCCGCAACGTGTTCTCGGGCGTCAGCATTACCCCATAAAAAAATAACCGGATTGCGCAGGGTGAGAATTCACCTTGCTGCAAACGTGCAGCCTTATTTCGGCTTTTAGCCAAGGGCAAACGTTTGCAAAGGCTTGAACGAGTTACACACCCAATAGCCGGTTCACCTAAAAAGACCGGCATTAAAAAGAGAACCAAAGGAGCTTCACCCATGAAACTGAGCAGCACCGCGCTACTGGCCCTGGCCATCAGCAGCATCACGGCCACGGCCTACGCTGAACCTGCAAGCCAGGACTTCGTTCCAACCACATTGGCCGGCACCAGCGCCCAAAGCGAGGCCAAAGGCTTTATCGATGGATTCAGCCTGGGCGGTACAACCCGTAACTGGTTCTCCAACGAACAACGCTTCCGCGGCAGCAAGTTCACCTACCAGAAGCACGGCGAAGCCCGTACTGACAATTACCGTACCAACTGGGTGCAAGGTACTATCCTCAACGCTACCTCGGGCTTCACCCAAGGCACCGTGGGCGTGAGCACTGAAGTGGCGGTCTACAACGCTGTGGTCCTGGACCGTAGCAAGCGCGACATCAAGGGCGGTTCCAACCGTACCCTGGCCGACTCCGACGGCGACGCTGTAGACCAGTGGAGCAAACTGGGCCTGGCCAACGTCAAGTTGCGTGTCTCGAACACCACCTTGACCGCCGGTCGCCAGAACTTCAGCAGCGGCATCATCGACACCATCGGTAACCGTGCGCTGCCTTCGAGCTTTGAAGGTGTGAGCTTCAACAGCGAAGAGTTCAGCAACCTGTCGTTCCAGGGCGGCGTGTTTGACCGCGTTTCGCCACGGACCGAGCAGAGCCTGTCGAAATTTCGCAGTGAATATGGCAATGGCCGCCAGGAAACCGACAAGGTCAACACCTTTGGCGTCAACTACCAGCCATTCAAGAGCCTGAAGACCAGCCTGTTTGCCGCTAACGTGGAAGACTTCTGGAACCAGTACTACTTCGGCGCTACCCACGAGCTGGGTGACAGCCAGACCCTGTCGCTGACCACTGGCCTGAACTACTACAAGACCGTCGACGAAGGCAAAAAGTTGATGGGCAAGATCGACAACGACACCTACTCGCTGTCGTTCGGCCTGACCCACCAGGCTCACAGCCTGACCTTCTCGTACCAAGCTGTGAACGGTGACGAGTACTTCGACTACCTGCACGAAACCAACGGCATCTACCTGGCCAACTCCCTGACGTCCGACTTTAACGGTCCGAACGAGAAGTCCTTCCAGATTGCCTATGGCATCAACATGGCCGAATACGGCGTGCCGGGCCTGAAGTTCAACATCTACTCGGCTCGCGGCTGGGGCATCGACGGCACTCACTACACCGGCGACGGCGGCCGTGCTGGCTTTGCTTACAACGGCATTCAGGCCCAAGACGGCGAAAAACACCAGGAATACGGTGTAGGCGCGGCTTACGCGGTCCAAAGCGGCCCGCTCAAGGCCACTACCTTCCGTGGTACCTACGTGACTCACCGCGCCAGCGAAAACCAGGCTGACGGCAACCTGCGTGAGTTCCGCCTGGTGACCACCATCCCGTTCAACATCCTTTAACTAGCGCCAGGTCGGCGGCGGGCTCAGGACGAGCCCGCCGCCTACGCTTGTCTGGTCCAATCGATTGCAGAGGGCTCTTAGATGAAAATGCTCCCGTTACAAGCTGCCATTGCCGCTGCGCTGTTGAGCGTCGCCGTCGGCATCTCGGCCAAACCGCTGGTCGTCTGCACCGAAGCCAGCCCGGAAGGCTTCGATCCGGTCCTGTACACCACGGCCGTCACCGCTGACGCCGCGGCTGAAACCATCTTCAACCGCCTGGTGGACTTCAAGCCCGGCACCACCGAAGTGATCCCGGCGCTCGCCAAGGATCTGCCGCAAATCAGCGCCGATGGCCTGACCTACACTTTTCACCTGCGTGACGACATCAAGTTCCACACCACCGACTACTTCAAACCCACGCGCAACATGAACGCCGACGACGTGCTTTGGAGCTTCCAGCGCCAGCTGGACCCGAATCACCCGTGGCACAACAAGTCCAACGTGGGCTACCCGTACTTTGAAAGCATGGGCTTCAAGGAACTGCTCAAGAGCGTAGAGAAGACTGACGAGCATACTGTTGTCTTCACCCTGACCCGTCCTGAAGCACCGTTCCTGTCCGACCTGGCCATGGCGTTTTCCTCGATTCACTCCGCCGAATACGCCGACCAGTTGCTCAAGTCCGGCAAGACCGATGACCTGAACGCCAAGCCTATCGGCACCGGCCCGTTCATCTTCACTCGCTACGCCAAAGACGCCCAAGTGCGCTTCAAGGCCAACCCGGACTACTTCCGTGGCAAGCCACCGGCTGATCCGTTGATCCTGGCCATCACTACTGACAACAACGTGCGCCTGCAAAAACTCAAGGCCAACGAATGCCAGATCGCGCTGTATCCGAAACCGGATGACGTGCCGAGCATGAAGGCTGACCCGAACCTGAAGGTGGCGGAACTGGCCGCGATGACCACCGCCTACACCGCCTTGAACACGACCCACAAGTACATGAGCGACGCGCGGGTGCGTCACGCGATCAACATCGCGTTCGACAAGAAAGGCTACAACGAGTCCCTGTACGGCAAAGGCAACGCGATCGACGCCACCGGCCCGTACCCGCCCACGCTGCTGGGTTTCAGCGACAAGCTGAAAAACCCGCCCCGTGACCTCGACAAGGCCCGCGCCCTGCTCAAGGAAGCCGGCGTACCGGAAGGCACCGAGATCACCCTGTTCACCCGTAACGGCGGCGGCCCGACCAACCCCAACCCAATGCTCGGCGCCCAGCGCATGCAGGCGGATTTGGCGCAAATCGGCCTGAAAGTGAACATCAAGGTCATGGAATGGGGCGAAATGCTCAAACGCGCCAAGAATGGCGAACATGACATGGTCTCTGCCGGCTGGGCGGGGGATAACGGGGACCCGGATAACTTCCTTACCCCGAACTTGAGTTGCGATGCAGCGAAAAACGGCGAAAACTACGCCCGCTGGTGTAACAAAGAGTTTCAAGACTTGATCGACAAGGCGCGCGCTATCGCTGAACCCACCCAGCGCGCTGCACTCTATGAACAAGCCATGGACGTTTTCGACAAGGACCAACCATGGATTCCCATGGCTTACCCGAAAATGTTCACCGCCATGCGCAAGAACGTCGAAGGCTTTACCCAAAGCCCTCTGACTACAAATAACTTCGCCACCACCCAGGTGAAGTAAATAAGAGAAACGCTCGGCACCGTCGACATTGACGGTGCCGAACCTGCCTAACCGGCTGATTGAGGTACACAACAAGATGTTTAGTTTTATTGCCCGCCGACTGGGGTTATTGATCCCCACGTTTTTCGGCATCACGTTGCTGACGTTTGCGTTGATTCGCATGATCCCCGGCGACCCCGTCGAAGTCATGATGGGCGAACGACGAGTCGACCCCGAGATGCACGCACAGGCAATGGAACGCCTTGGCCTTAACAAGCCGCTGTACGCGCAATACTTTGACTATGTAGGCAAGCTCGCCCATGGCGACCTCGGCGAATCGCTGCGCACACGCACCAGCGTGTGGACCGAATTCACCGCCCTCTTCCCTGCGACCCTGGAACTGTCCATGGCCGCCCTGTTGTTCGCCGGTATTCTGGGCCTGTTGGCCGGGGTGATCGCGGCCTTGAAACGAGGATCCCTGTTCGACCATGGGGTGATGGGCATCTCCCTGGCGGGATATTCGATGCCGATCTTCTGGTGGGGCCTGATCCTGATCATGTTCTTCTCGGTAAGCCTGGGCTGGACGCCAGTCTCCGGACGGATCGACCTGCTCTACGACATCGAGCCGCGCACCGGCTTCATGCTGATCGACACCCTGCTGGCAGACGAGCCGGACGCGTTCTGGGATGCGTTGCACCACCTGATCCTGCCGGCCATCGTGCTTGGCACCATCCCGCTGGCCGTTATCGCGCGGATGACCCGTTCGTCGATGCTCGAAGTACTGCGCGAAGACTACATCCGCACCGCTAAGGCCAAAGGCCTGTCGCCGGCGCGCGTGGTATTCGTTCACGGCCTGCGTAACGCATTGATCCCGGTTCTCACCGTCGTCGGCCTGCAAGTCGGCACGTTGCTGGCCGGTGCTGTGTTGACCGAAACCATCTTCTCGTGGCCCGGCATCGGCAAATGGCTGATCGAAGCCATTGGCGCACGGGATTATCCCGTGGTGCAAAACGGCATCCTGTTAATCGCCTGCCTGGTGATCCTGGTGAACTTCGTAGTGGACATCCTCTACGGCTTCGCCAACCCACGCATCCGTCACCAGCGCTGAGATCATGACCATGACCACACCTACTCCCGCGGTAGCAGTCGATCAAAGCCTGCTGTACCCGTCCCCGTACAAAGAATTCTGGCAAGCGTTTTCCAAGAACAAGGGCGCCGTCGCCGGCCTGTTGTTCATGTTGCTGGTGGTGTTTTGCGCGCTGTTCGCCCCCTGGGTAGCCCCGCATAACCCGAGCGAGCAATACCGAGACTTCCTGCTGACCCCGCCAGCCTGGCTGGAAGGTGGGCAGATTCAGTTCCTGCTGGGCACCGATGAACTGGGCCGTGACTTGCTCTCGCGCCTGATCCAGGGTTCGCGCCTGTCCTTGCTGATCGGCTTGTCGTCGGTGGTGATGTCGTTGATCCCGGGGATCCTGCTGGGTCTGTTCGCCGGCTTCTTCCCGCGCATGCTCGGCCCAACCATCATGCGTTTGATGGACATCATGCTGGCCCTGCCGTCGCTGCTGCTGGCTGTGGCCATTGTGGCGATCCTCGGCCCTGGCCTGATCAACACCGTGATTGCGATTGCGATCGTGTCACTGCCGTCCTATGTGCGCCTCACCCGCGCTGCGGTGATGGGCGAACTGAACCGTGACTACGTAACAGCCGCCCGCCTCGCTGGCGCCGGCCTGCCGCGCCTGATGTTCGTCACCGTGTTGCCCAACTGCATGGCACCGTTGATCGTTCAGGCTACCTTGAGTTTCTCTTCGGCGATTCTCGATGCCGCCGCCCTTGGCTTCCTGGGCCTTGGCGTACAACCGCCAACCCCTGAGTGGGGCACCATGCTGGCTTCGGCCCGCGACTACATCGAACGTGCATGGTGGGTCGTGAGCCTGCCTGGCTTGACCATTTTGCTCAGCGTGCTGGCAATCAACCTGATGGGCGACGGCCTGCGCGATGCGCTGGACCCGAAACTCAAGAACGCCGCCTGAGGAGATTCCCATGTCATTGTTAGAAATCAAGAATCTCAATGTGCGCTTCGGCGACAAGACCGCCGTGCCGGTGGTTGATGGCCTCGACATCTGTGTCGACAAAGGCGAAGTACTGGCGATCGTTGGCGAATCGGGTTCGGGTAAATCCGTGACCATGATGGCGCTGATGGGCCTGATCGAGCATCCCGGCATCGTCACCGCCGACGCCCTGAACTTCGACGGCAAGGATATGCTCAAGTTAAGCAACCGCCAGCGTCGGCAGATCGTCGGCAAAGACCTGGCGATGGTGTTCCAGGACCCGATGACCGCGCTGAACCCCAGCTACACCGTGGGTTTCCAGATCGAAGAAGTGCTGCGCCTGCATTTGAAAATGTCTGGCAAGCAAGCGCGCAAGCGCGCCATCGAACTGCTCGAAAAGGTGGAAATCCCGGGCGCAGCCAGCCGTATGGATGCCTACCCGCACCAGTTGTCCGGTGGTATGAGCCAGCGTGTGGCTATCGCCATGGCCATCGCCGGCGAGCCCAAGCTGCTGATCGCCGATGAACCGACCACGGCACTCGACGTGACCATCCAGGCCCAGATCATGGAACTGCTGCTGGCCTTGCAGAAAGAGCAGAACATGGGCCTGGTGCTGATCACTCACGACCTTGCGGTGGTGGCGGAAACCGCCCAGCGCGTATGCGTGATGTACGCCGGCCAAGCCGTTGAAGTCGGCCAGGTGCCGCAGTTGTTCGACATCCCGGCGCACCCGTACAGCGAAGCGCTGCTCAAGGCGATTCCCGAGCACAGCCTGGGCGCCACGCGCCTGGCCACGCTGCCGGGCATCGTGCCGGGCCGTTATGACCGCCCGCAGGGTTGCCTGCTGTCGCCACGCTGCCCGTACGTGCAGGAATCCTGCCGCGCCCAACGCCCGGGCCTTGACCCGAAAAGCAACAGCCTCGCCCGCTGCTTCTACCCGCTGAATCAGGAGGTGGCGTAATGGCCGTCGTACTTACCGCCCGCGACCTGACCCGTCACTATGAAGTGTCCCGTGGCCTGTTCAAGGGCCACGCCCTGGTGCGCGCGCTCAATGGTGTGTCGTTCGAACTGGAAGCCGGCAAGACCCTCGCGGTCGTGGGCGAATCCGGTTGCGGCAAATCCACCCTGGCCCGCGCCCTGACCTTGATTGAAGAGCCGTCTTCGGGTTCGCTGAAAATCGCCGGCCAGGAAGTTGCCGGCGCCGACAAGGCCCAGCGCAAACAACTGCGCAAAGACGTGCAGATGGTGTTCCAGAGCCCGTACGCCTCGTTGAACCCGCGCCAGAAGGTCGGTGACCAACTGGGCGAGCCGCTGCTGATCAACACCAACCTGTCCGCCGCCGAGCGCCGCGAAAAGGTCCAGGCGATGATGAAGCAAGTGGGCCTGCGCCCCGAGCATTATCAGCGCTACCCGCACATGTTCTCTGGTGGCCAGCGCCAACGGATCGCACTGGCCCGGGCGATGATGCTGCAACCCAAGGTGCTGGTGGCGGATGAACCGACCTCGGCGCTGGACGTGTCGATCCAGGCCCAGGTGCTGAACCTGTTCATGGACCTGCAGCAGGAATTCAACACCGCCTACGTGTTCATCTCCCACAACCTCGCGGTGGTGCAACACGTTGCCGACGACGTGATGGTGATGTACCTCGGCCGCCCGGTTGAAGTCGGTCCAAAGGAAGACATCTACGCACGCCCGCTGCACCCGTACACCCAGGCGTTGCTGTCGGCGACCCCGACCATTCATCCGGACCCGAACAAGCCGAAAATCAAGATCGTCGGTGAACTGCCCAACCCGCTGAACCCGCCGTCTGGCTGCGCGTTCCACAAGCGCTGCCCGTACGCGACCCAACTGTGCAGCACCGACGAGCCGCTATTGCGGCCACTCGACAACCGTCAGGTGGCCTGCCACTACGCGGAACAGTTCGTGGTCTGACACGCAAAAAAATGCCCCGGTGTTAAAGCCAGGGCATCGACTGTGTTCTACAGCTCCTCTTGCCGGATAGCGCATCTGTCCGGCAGGAGGGGCTTTTTTTTAGCCCACTTCACGTATCGCTGTCACCGTCACCCGCATCACTGTCATCGTCATCCGGGGGCGCTTGCTGATCATCATCATCCTTGGAACCGCCCTGGTCCTCGTCACCAGGTTCGGCTTCACTCTTGGCCAGTTGCAAACCACCCGCCTGCACCGTCTTCGCCGCCACAAACCCCGTGGCATGGCCTTGTACGGCCGTCGTGGCCCACGCGGAGGACATGCCCAGCGACAACATCACCAGCACTTTGAGCAACAGCACCACACGTTGAAAGATACTCATGGTCGATTTCCGTCCAGTCAGTAAGTAAATCCCGCACGACAGCCTTTTACCGCCGCTAGCCTTGAAGCTAGCCCCAATGAAGGGTTTTCGCCAGCGAAGTCAGGCGACGGGCTCAACTATCACCATCATCGTAGGTTTGGCTGTCTTCGCCGTCGTTGTCGGGGTTTTCGGCGTCATCACCGCTGGTGGTGTTGCTTTGCGGCTTCCAGCTTCCGGAATTGCTCTCTTTGGTGCCGCTGGCCTTGCCTGTGTCCTTCCAGGTTTGGTCTCCTGTAGCGGCCAACAGCACCTCGCCCTGCATCGGTTGATGCGCCCAGGCGGACGATACGCCCAGGGACGCCAGTACCATCACTTTTAACAACAACATGACTTTCGGCAAAACACGCATGCTCATTTTCCTTCTGCCGGCGATTGGATACCGTACCCAAGAAGCTAGCCTTAATGCGCGTGTTTCGCCAATAGGCCTTGGGCGGCGGGGGTCTTCTGGATTGGGTTGGGTGTATATCCGTTATCTGAATAACGGATATAAACCCCAGCCCCCCCGCTCACTATGTGTAGGTACCATGCCAACAGCCCACAAAAAAGGGCGAAGCCATGACAGCTCCGCCCTTTTGTGTACCGCCAACCGTTAATGATGCTCGCGGGTCGCTCGGAATTTCACATCCGGCCAGCGCTCTTCCATCAGCGCCAGGTTGACCCGGGTCGGGGCCAGGTAGGTCAGGTGACCACCACCATCAATCGCAAGGTTTTCCACCGCCTTGACCTTGAACTCTTCCAGCTTCTTCTTATCGCTGCAATCGATCCAGCGCGCCGAATAGACGGTGATCGGCTCGTAAGAGCATTCAACTTTGTATTCTTCTTTAAGGCGGCTGGCCACCACATCAAACTGCAGCACACCGACGGCGCCGAGAATGATGTCGTTGCTGCGCTCCGGGAAGAACACCTGGGTGGCGCCCTCTTCCGCCAACTGCTGCAAACCCTGACGCAGTTGCTTGGATTTGAGCGGGTCGCGCAGGCGTACGCGACGGAACAGTTCCGGCGCGAAGTGCGGGATACCGGTAAAGCCCAGCACTTCGCCTTCGGTGAAGGTGTCACCGATCTGGATGGTGCCGTGGTTGTGCAAGCCGATGATGTCGCCGGCAAACGCTTCTTCCAGCTGCTCACGCTCGGAGGAGAAGAAGGTCAGGGCGTCGCCGATGCGCACGTCCTTGCCGGTACGCACGTGGCGCATCTTCATGCCTTTTTCGTATTTGCCGGAGCAGATACGCATGAAGGCGATGCGGTCGCGGTGTTTGGGGTCCATGTTCGCCTGGATCTTGAACACGAAGCCGGCGAATTTCTCTTCCACAGGCTCCACGGTACGCTCGTTGGCAACCCGGGCCAGCGGCTTGGGTGCCCAATTGACCACGGCGTCGAGCACGTGATCGACACCGAAGTTGCCCAAAGCGGTACCGAAGAATACCGGCGTCAACTGGCCGTCGAGGAATTCCTGCTGGTTGAACTCATGGCAGGCGCCCTGCACCAGTTCCAACTGGTCGACAAACCGGTCGTACTCGTCACCCAGGTGGTCGCGCGCTTCGTCGGAGTCGAGCTTCTCGATGATTTTCACATCGGTACGTTCATGGCCGTGGCCGGCGGTGTACACGATGATGTAGTCATCAGCCAGGTGGTACACGCCCTTGAAGTCGCGGTAGCAACCAATCGGCCAGGTGATCGGCGCGGCTTTGATCTTCAGGACGGCTTCAATTTCATCCAGCAGTTCGATCGGGTCGCGGATGTCACGGTCGAGTTTGTTGATGAAGCTGACAATCGGCGTGTCCCGCAGGCGGCAGACGTCCATCAGCGCGATGGTCCGTGGCTCAACGCCCTTACCGCCGTCGAGGACCATCAGTGCCGAGTCCACCGCGGTCAGGGTGCGGTAGGTGTCTTCGGAGAAGTCTTCGTGGCCCGGGGTGTCGAGCAGGTTGATCATGTGGTCGCGATACGGGAACTGCATGACCGACGTGGTAATGGAAATACCCCGTTGTTTTTCCATTTCCATCCAGTCGGAGGTGGCATGGCGGTCGGATTTACGGGATTTCACCGTGCCGGCCACTGCGATCGCCTTGCCCATCAGCAACAGCTTTTCGGTGATGGTGGTTTTACCGGCATCGGGGTGGGAAATAATGGCGAAAGTGCGGCGTTTCGCGACTTCGGCGGCCTGGTGGGTCATGGGAAATCGCCTGGCAGGTGAGTCAAAAAAGGGCGGCGAGTATAGCGCAAACCCGGGGTGACGGACCACCGTTCACCCCATTGGGGGTGGCTAAATGCTGCCAAGTATGGAACCTTTTAAAAGGTAGAGACGTCCACTCCCCTGCTATCGCACTCGTAACAGGGGCTGAAAAATCAGCAAGTTAGCCTGACGAGGCTGCGCTCATGGCTCGACCTCATACCGTTTTGCCGGTATTGGCGAGCTGCATTTCGCGACCATATTTGCCGACAGCCAGGAATGGCACTGCCGCTCGGAAATGTGTTCGCCGACAGAAGAAAAAAGGAGTCCGCCTGTGGCTATTCGCTATGGCAAAGGGCTGATAGGAGGAGCGGTTGTCGTCGCTCTCCTGGCCCTGCTGGTCCACTGGATCGGCATCAACACGATCGAACTGTACCGCGACGATTTGTTGTTTTACCTGCAAGCTCACTTGATCCTCGTCCTTGTTTCGATGCTGGCCGCCCTGATCGTAGGGATTCCCGCCGGTATCCTGCTCAGCCGACCGACGATGGTCGGGCGCGCAGAACGCTTCATGCAGATCTTCAACATCGGCAATACCGTCCCTCCCCTGGCCGTACTGGCCATCGCCCTCGGTGTCCTTGGCATCGGCAGCGGCCCCGCAATCTTCGCGCTGTTCCTCGCCTCGTTGCTGCCCATTGTGCGCAACACCTATGAAGGCCTGAAAAACGTACAAGGCTCCCTGAAAGAAGCCGCCGTGGGCATTGGCATGACGCCGCGCCAGGTGCTGTTTCGCGTGGAATTGCCCAACGCCGTGCCGATCATCATCGGCGGTGTGCGCGTGGCCCTGGCGATCAACGTCGGCACCGCGCCACTGGCCTTCCTGATCGGCGCCAACAGTCTGGGCAGCCTGATCTTCCCCGGCATCGCCCTGAACAATCAGCCGCAACTGTTGCTCGGCGCCGCGTGCACCGCGCTGCTGGCCTTGCTGCTCGACGGCCTGGTGACCATGGCCAGCCGCCTCTGGCTGGAACGCGGGTTGCGTCCGTCTTAAGGGTCGGCCCCGTCTTAGGCCTGAAACAGGAATTCACATGAAAAAACTGACATTGATATTGAGCTGCGTCCTGCTGTTCGCAGGGTTTGCGCAAGCCGCCGAAAAACCGGTCATTCGTATCGGCGCCCGGGTGTTCACCGAACAGACCCTGCTCGCCGAAATCACCTCCCAGTACCTGCGCACCAAGGGTTACGACACCCGTGTGACCGGCGGCCTGGGCAGCAACCTGGCGCGCAGTGCCCAGGAAAGCGGGCAACTGGACCTGATCTGGGAATACACCGGCGTGTCGCTGGTGGCTTATAACCACGTTGACGAGAAGCTCGACAGTGAACAGTCCTACGCCCGGGTGAAAGAGCTCGATGCGAAAAAAGGCCTGGTCTGGCTCTCTCCATCGAAGTTCAGCAACACCTACGCGCTGGCGCTGCCAGAGAACGTGGCCAAGGAATTCCCGCAGATCAACAGCATCAGCGACCTGACCGCGGCCCTGGCCGAGAAAACCAAGGAAAACCGCCTGGTAGCCCTCGATACCGAGTTCGCCAACCGTTCCGACGGCATGGCCGGCATGGTCAAGCTGTACGACATGAACCTGACCCGCAAAAACACCCGGCAGATGGACGCCGGCCTGGTGTACACCGCGCTGCGTAACGGCCAGGTGTTTGCCGGCTTGGTCTACACCACCGACGGTCGCCTGAATGCCTTCAAATTGAAGCTGCTGGATGACGACAAGCACTACTTCCCGGACTACACCGCAGCCCCCGTGGTGCGTCAGGTTTACCTCGACGCCCACCCGCAACTGGCAGCCGACCTTGCGCCGCTGGCCGCACTGTTCGATGACGAAACCATGCGCCAGTTGAATGCGCGGGTCGATGTCGACCATGAAAGCCCGTCCGCTGTGGCCGCAGATTTCCTGCGCCAACATCCGATCAACTAAGAGGAGAAGACATGGAATTCCTGAACGCCTTTTCCCATCTTGATTGGGCTCTCGTCCTGCAACTGACCTGGCAGCACATCACCCTGGTCGGTATCGCAGTGATCCTGGCAATCGTCGTGGGCGTGCCGCTGGGCGTGCTGATGACCCGCTTCCCGACCCTCGCCGGCCCGTTGCAGGCCAGCGCCACGGTGCTGCTGACCGTGCCGTCCATCGCGCTGTTCGGCCTGTTGCTGCCGTTCTACTCCAAATTTGGCCAGGGCCTGGGGCCGATGCCGGCGATCACCGCCGTATTCCTCTACTCCCTGCTGCCGATCATGCGTAACACCTACCTCGCCCTGACCGGCGTGGAACCGGGCATCCGCGAAGCCGCCAAAGGCATCGGCATGACCTTCGGCCAGCGCCTGCGCATGGTCGAACTGCCGATTGCCGTGCCGGTGATCCTCGCCGGTGTGCGCACCGCCGTCGTCATGAACATTGGTGTGATGACCATCGCCGCCACCATCGGCGCCGGTGGCCTGGGTGTACTTATTCTGGCTTCCATCAGCCGCAGCGACATGTCGATGCTGATCGTTGGCGCCGTGCTGGTCAGTCTCCTGGCCATCTTCGCCGACCTGCTTCTGCAATGGCTGCAACGCACGCTGACTCCAAAAGGACTGCTCAAATGATCGAACTTCAAAACCTGACCAAGACCTTCCAAAGCAACGGCAAGACCATCACCGCCGTTGATTCCGTAAGCCTGACCGTCAATGAAGGCGAAATTTGCGTATTCCTCGGCCCCTCGGGCTGCGGCAAGAGCACCACGCTGAAGATGATCAACCGCCTGATCAAGCCCACGTCGGGCAAGATCCTGATCAACGGCGAAGACACCACCGACCTGGATGAAGTGACCCTGCGTCGCAACATCGGCTATGTGATCCAGCAGATCGGCCTGTTCCCGAACATGACCATCGAAGAGAACATCGTGGTGGTGCCCAAGTTGCTGGGCTGGGACAAGCAGAAATGCCACGACCGTGCCCGCGAACTGATGAGCATGATCAAGCTGGAGCCCAAGCAGTACCTGCACCGCTACCCGCGTGAACTGTCGGGTGGCCAGCAGCAACGGATCGGCGTGATCCGTGCGCTGGCGGCCGATGCGCCGCTGCTGCTGATGGATGAACCGTTCGGCGCGGTCGACCCGATCAACCGCGAGATGATCCAGAACGAGTTCTTCGAGATGCAGCGCGCGCTGAACAAGACCGTGATCATGGTCAGCCACGACATTGACGAAGCCATCAAGCTGGGTGACAAGATCGCGATCTTCCGCGCCGGCAAGCTGCTGCAGATCGACCACCCGGACACCCTGCTGGCGCACCCTGCCGACGAGTTCGTCAGCAACTTCGTGGGCCAGGACAGCACCCTCAAGCGCCTGCTGCTGGTAAAGGCCGAAGATGCGGCAGACAACGCACCGTCGGTCAGCCCGGAGACGCCAGTGGCGGATGCCCTGGAGCAGATGGACGAACTCGACCGTCGCTACGTGGTGGTCACCGATGCCGAGAACAAGGCGCTGGGTTATGTACGACGTCGCGACCTGCACCGTCAGGCCGGTACCTGCGGCCAGTACCTGCGCGAGTTCAACGCCACGGCGGCGTACGACGAGCATTTGCGTATCCTGTTGTCGCGCATGTACGAGTTCAACCGCTCATGGTTGCCGGTGATGGATGCGGAGCGGGTATTCCTCGGGGAAGTGACCCAGGAGTCGATTGCCGAGTACCTGAGTTCCGGTAAGTCGCGTGGGGGCAAGACCAGTATTGTGTCGCCTGCCGAAACTGCTTTGGCCTGACAGCCCGCTATCGCAGGCAAGCCAGCTCCCACATTTGAACTGCATTCTTATGTTGGAATGCATTCCCCTGTGGGAGCTGGCTTGCCTGCGATGAATACACCGCAAATCCATCTGATTGGCCCCATCCGGGGAACATCAATCCGTCATACCGGTCGGTTACATAAGTAGCTGCACACGGCCTCACGACGAACGCGTGCAAAAACGCGACATTTTTAGTTGATCTATAGCCCCTCACGTCCTAAAGTTCGCGCCGAACGTCCATGCTGGAAACGATCCATCCGGCTCAAGTACTGACGACGAGACAGCAAGGCCAAGGGAAGCGGTTGATCCCATGGCCTTTTTGCTTTCGGCGACATGCCTTGGGAAGTAGGCGAACCAAAGTGGGGATACGGAGGACGTTCATTTGCACCCATTGATCAATCTAGTTTGCCAGTAGGAGTTCCCAGCATGTCGATCCAGGTCGAAGACTATTTCGCGCGCGCCACTTTTGACAAAATGAAGGCGTTCGCCGATACCCAGGAAACCCCGTTCGTGGTGATTGACACCGCGATGATCAGCCAGGCCTACGATGACCTGCGCGCCGGTTTCGAATTCGCCAAGGTGTATTACGCCGTCAAGGCCAACCCGGCCGTCGAGATCATCGACCTGCTTAAAGATAAAGGTTCGAGCTTCGACATCGCGTCGATCTATGAGCTGGACAAGGTCATGGACCGCGGCGTCAGTGCCGACCGTATCAGCTACGGCAACACCATCAAGAAATCCAAGGACATCCGCTACTTCTACGAGAAAGGCGTGCGCCTGTTCTCCACCGACTCCGAAGCCGACCTGCGCAACATCGCCAAGGCCGCCCCGGGTTCGAAAGTGTATGTACGCATCCTCACCGAAGGCTCGACCACCGCCGACTGGCCGCTGTCGCGCAAGTTCGGCTGCCAGACCGACATGGCCATGGACCTGCTGATCCTCGCCCGCGACCTGGGCCTGGTGCCTTACGGCATCTCCTTCCACGTCGGCTCGCAGCAGCGTGACATCAGCGTGTGGGACGCAGCGATCGCCAAGGTCAAAGTGATCTTCGAGCGCCTGAAGGAAGAAGACGGCATCCACCTCAAGCTGATCAACATGGGCGGCGGCTTCCCGGCCAACTACATCACCCGCACCAACAGCCTGGAAACCTACGCCCAGGAAATCATCCGCTTCCTCAAGGAAGACTTCGGTGATGACCTGCCGGAAATCATCCTGGAGCCAGGCCGCTCGTTGATCGCCAACGCCGGGATCCTGGTGAGTGAAGTGGTACTGGTTGCGCGTAAATCGCGCACCGCCGTCGAACGTTGGGTGTACACCGACGTGGGCAAATTCTCCGGCCTGATCGAAACCATGGACGAAGCCATCAAGTTCCCGATCTGGACCGAGAAGAAAGGCGAGATGGAAGAAGTGGTTATCGCAGGCCCCACCTGCGACAGCGCCGACATCATGTACGAGAACTACAAGTACGGCCTGCCGCTGAACCTGGCGATTGGTGACCGGATGTACTGGTTGTCTACCGGTGCGTACACCACCAGCTACAGCGCGATTGAGTTCAATGGCTTCCCGCCGCTGAAATCGTTCTACCTGTAAGCCGGCTGCAAACAAAAAACCCATGACGTGTCATGGGTTTTTTTGTGGGTCTCAATTTTCAACGATCTTCGCGAACGTGCCATAAGCGCAAAATATAAATCGTCGACTGCTGAATCTCGTAGCGCATCTCATAACGTCCGACCAACAGCCTTCTCACATCTCTTGGTTCGAACTCTTCAATGCGTTCACCGATTCGCGGATTACTCAGCAGACTGATGGGAGCCTGAGAAAGTGATTGCACAGTACGAGCAGCTGCCGGCCGATTTACAACGCAGAGAAAATTGAAAAGCCGAGCCAGATCCGATAAGGCCTTACTCGTCCATTTCAACTCCATCAGCGCGGTACAGGAAGCGGAGTATCCGTACTCAGGCTGTCAGCCCAAGCCTGCACCGCATGCTGATCTATTACGCGACCGGCATCGACATCCGCCATTGCCTCTCGTGTAAGGCGGCTGCGCTCCTCTTCCTGATCAACCCAGTCAGCAAGCGCCTGCTTGACGATCCAACCGCGTGAGCGGTCCATTCGCGCTGCCATCTGATCAACTTTTTGAGCCAGCGCCGCTGGAACGTGAGCTGTCAGGACTTTAGTATCGGCGCCCATAAAATCTCCTCGCAGGTGCGTAACACACAGCCGATTAAGAGTGAATCAGAGCCAATCATAGTGATTTAAACTTGTGCAGCAACCTCAGTATCCTGCCGCCCATCGCTTAGTTGAATCGTACGCAGTTGATAGTCCCGAGCCAGAAGCCTGATTTCAGGCTGTGCTGCGTTTACCAACGCGCTGTAAGCCACCCGCAGGAACTTCAAATTCCCGCCTGCCAGTGCCTTGCGCAACCACTCCAGTGCCGTTTCTATCTCGCCCCGGTCCGCCAGGACTGCCGCGTAACTGAACTGCCCGCGAAAATCCCCGCCTTGCGCCGACCGGCGATACCACTCCACCGCAGCCTCCAGGTTTCGGGGGCAAAACTGCCCTTCTTCCAGGTAGCGCCCCAACAGGTTCATTGATTTGGCATGGCCCAGTTGCGCCGCTTGTCGATAACACGCCAGCGCTTGTGGTTGATCCTCGGCCACCCCGCGCCCGGTCGCCAGCAGGTTGGCGTAGTTGTACAACCCCCAATCCAGCCCGCCCTCTGCCGCCAGCCGATATTCCCGCGCCGCCGCCACGGCATCCGCCTCGCAACCCCAGCCATGCTCCAGGCAACGCCCGAGCATATTGCGCGCCATCAGATGCCCGCCCTGGGCGGCGATCCGGAACCAGCGCAGCGCCAGTGCTTCATCGCGCTCTATGCCGCGCCCTTCCAGCAGGATTTGCCCGAGCAGCGCCTGGGCATCCACAACGCCCTCTTTCGCTGCGATCAGAATCGCCTGGGCGGCGCGCACCGGGGAGTCGTCGAGCATGCTCTGCAGTTGCTCAACGTTGAGGACTTCTTCACGACGCAGTAAAAAGCCCACGCTCAAACCTCGACCCAGCGGCGCAGCAGGTTGTGATAAGTGCCGGTGAGCTGGATCAGCGCCGGGTGGTCGGGCACGTCGCGGCTCAACTGCTGGATCGCGCCGTCCATCTCGAACAGCAAGGTGCGCTGGCTGTCTTCGCGCACCAGGCTTTGGGTCCAGAAAAACGAGGCATACCGCGCGCCACGGGTCACGGCGTTGACCTTGTGCAGGCTGGAGCCGGGGTACAGCACCATGTCGCCCGCCGGCAACTTGACCCGTTGCAAGCCGAAAGTGTCCTGGATCTCCAGCTCGCCGCCGTCGTAATCCTCAGGGTCGCTGAAAAAAACCGTGGAGGAGAGGTCGGTGCGTACCCGCTCGGGGCTGCCCCTGGACTGGCGCACGGCGTTGTCGATATGAAAATCGAAACTGCCACCGGCGGTGTAGCAGTTGAGCAACGGAGGGAAGACCTTGTGCGGTAACGCCGCCGACATGAACAGCGGGTTTTTCCACAGGCGATCAAGGATCGCCGCGCCGATTTCCTTTGCCAGCGGGTGGCCTTCCGGCAGTTGCAGGTTGTGTTTGGCCTTGGCCGACTGATGCCCGGCGGTGATTTTTCCGTCGGCCCAATCGGTGTGCGCCAGGGCTTCGCGGATGCGCAGCACTTCCTCGCGAGAGAACAGGCCGGGAACGTGCAGCAACATGGAAGCGTTACCTGGAGACAGTGAGATGCCAATGGTAGTGATTCTTATTGACTGTGTACAACCCTACTCCCGCTCAAAGGACGAATGAGAATGTAAAAACCGTAAGCCAAAAGTGTAAAGAACGTAAATTCAGTGCGAATAGTAATGTATCGCAATTGATATGGAGTCTTGTTCTCCCTATATTCCGCGGCCTCACCTCCTTGGGGAAAGGACACTGCCATGTCGCGCACTTCGATAAAAACACCCGCCAGTTCACCGCGTTTGCTGGCTTCGGCCATTGGCGTTGCCATCAGTGCCAGCGCTGCCGCCCAAATGACGCAAGCAGCCGAAGAAACCGGGCAGAAAGGCGAGCGCAACAGCATTTCCCTGGGGGCCACCAGCATCACCGGCCAGGAACAGGACGGCACGTCCTACCAGGTCGAAAAAGCCTCTTCGCAAAAATACACCGCGCCGCTGGTAGACACCCCGCGCTCGGTCACCGTGGTGCCACAGCAAGTCCTCAAGGACACCGCCGCCACCTCGTTGCAGGATGCCTTGCGCACCGTGCCGGGGATTACCTTCGGCGCCGGTGAAGGCGGCAACCCACAGGGCGACCGTCCGTTCATTCGCGGTTTTGACGCTCAGGGCGACACCTACCTCGACGGCGTGCGCGACACCGGCGGCCAGAGCCGCGAGATCTTCGACATCGAGTCGATCGAAGTCAGCAAAGGCCCCAACTCGTCCTTTGGCGGGCGTGGTTCGGCCGGCGGCAGCCTCAACCTGGTGAGCAAGACGCCACAGGCGCGGGACTTCACCAACGGTGGCTTCACCTACGGCTCCGACCAGACGCGCCGCTATGTGCTCGACGTCAACCGGCAGTTCCTCGACAGCGCGGCGTTTCGCCTGAACCTGATGAGCCACGAACAGAACGTCGCCGGGCGTGATGCTGTCAACTACGACCGTTGGGGGGTGGCGCCGTCGCTGACCTTCGGCCTCGGCACCCCGACCCGGGTCAACCTCAGCTACTACCACATGGAAAGCAACGACCTGCCGGATTCGGGCATTCCGTATGGGTACAGTAACAGCGGCGCAAAAGCTGCCCACGTGCACGACAAGCCTACCGACGGTGGCGACAGCAACAACTTCTACGGTCTCAAGGATCGCGACTTCCGCAAGACCCGCGCCGATATCAGTACGTTCTCCATCGAACACGATCTGAACGACAACATGACGCTGAAAAATACCCTGCGCCATGGCAACACCGGCCAGGACTACATCGTCACTCAACCCGACGACAGCCAGCACAACGTGAACCAGTTCGGCACCGTATGGCGCCGCGCGAACACTCGCGTGTCCACCACCGAGACCACCACCAACCAGACCGATCTGTTTGGCAGCTTCCAGGCGCTGGGCTTCAAGAACACTTACTCCACCGGGCTTGAGTTCACCGGCGAAGAAACCCGCTACAGCGGCTACACCGTCAGCCCGAACAGCAACCCCGGTTGCCCGGTGCCCGGCAAAGGCGGCCAGTGCACCTCACTGGGCAGCCCGAACCCGGACGATGCCTGGACCGGCAGCATTGCGCGCAACTACAACGGCACCAATACCAAGGCCACCAGCCGCGCCGCCTACGTGTTCGACACCATCGAGCTGGACCCGAAATGGTTGCTGAACGTTGGCCTGCGCTACGACACCTTCGACACCGTGGCCAATACCAACGCGGTGCCGACCGCTACCGTCCCGGCCCGCAGCAAAATCAAGAACGACAGCCAGTTCTTCAACTGGCAAGCCGGCCTGGTCTGGAAGCCCGTTGAAAACGGCAGCATCTATGCCTCCTACGCCACTTCGGCCTCGCCTGCCGGCGGCCTGGTGGGTGAAGGCGCCGACGGCAACCCGCTGTCTGCCGGTGCCGCAACCAGCGACCTGAAACCCGAAGAAACCGTCAACTACGAGCTGGGCACCAAGTGGGACATGTTCCACGATCGCCTGTCCCTGACCGCCGCGGTGTTCCGCACCGAGAAGAAAAACACACGTATCCTGGTCGACGCGCTGACCTATGAAAACGGCGGCGAATCCCGCGTTGATGGTCTGGAGTTGTCCGCCAGCGGCAAGCTCACCGATCAATGGCAAGTGTTCGCCGGCTACAGCTACCTGAAAAGCGAACTGGTGGACCCAGGCTTGAACGGCCGTAACGGCGTCGTCAGTGCCGGCTCCAACAAAGGCAACCAGATGCCCAACACGCCGAAGAACACCTTCAGCCTGTGGACAACCTATGACGTGACACCGAAGCTCACCATCGGCGGCGGCGCGTTCTATGTCGACGAGGTCTACGGCGATGCGGGCAACACCGTTTACGTGCCGTCCTACACCCGCTACGACGCCATGGCCAGCTACAAGCTGACCAAGAACGTCGACCTGCAGTTGAACGTGCAAAACCTCACCGACAAGACCTACTACGACAAGGCCTACGCGGCCCACTTCGCCAACCAGGCGGCAGGTCGCACAGCCATGTTGACCACCAGCTTCCATTTCTAAACCGATACAAAGTCCCGCCCAAAACCCCACGCATCGGATGCGTGGGGTTTTTGCGTGTAAAAAAGAATCTTTCTCGACTACTCGCGGCATAATGCGCGCCGTGAGCCACCTAACCTGATGACGAGGCCGTACGACGTGTTGAAGAAAACCCTGTTCCAGTTGCATTGGTTCTTCGGCATTACCGCCGGGCTGGTGTTGGCCTTGATGGGGATCACCGGCGCGACGGTGTCGTTCCAGGATGAAATCATCGAGGCACTGAACCCGACGGTGTTGACGGTACAAAAGCGCCCGGCCGGTGTCCTGCCGCCCGCTGAACTGGTGCGCCTGTTGGAAGCCCGGGAAGGCAAAGTCGTGTCGATGCTTACGGTGCAACCCGACAGCACCGACGCCGCCAAGGTCTGGTTCACCCCGCCGCCCGGTGAACGTCGCGGCCAGATGCGTTACTTCGACCCCTACACCGGCGATTACCTGGGCGACGCCGTCGGCCAGGACTTCTTCGGCTTCGTGCTGCAACTGCACCGCTTCCTGGCCATCGGTGACACCGGCCGGCAAATCACCGGCGCCTGCACCTTGATCCTGGTGTTCTTCTGCCTCTCGGGCCTGTACCTGCGCTGGCCGCGCCAGGTGGCAAGCTGGCGCGCGTGGTTGGCCGTGGACTGGCGCAAAAAAGGCCGCAGTTTCAACTGGGACCTGCACTCGGTGTTCGGCACCTGGTGCCTGCTGTTCTATCTATTGTCGGCGCTGACCGGGCTGTTCTGGTCCTACGAATGGTACAGCGACGGCATGACCAAACTGCTGTCCGACGCCCCGCAAAACGAACGCGTGCGCAAGCGCGGCCCGGCGCCGGAAGGTCCTATGCCGGTGGCCAACTACGACGCGATCTGGAGCAGCATCTACAGCAACGCCGGGCCCGGTTTGAGCGGCTACAACATCCGTATGCCGGCGGTCGCCGGGCAACCCGCGACTGTCTACTACTTGCTGAAAACATCGCCGCATAACCGCGCGCTGAATCAGATCAACCTCGACCCGGCCACCGGCGAGGTCAAGTCCCACGACACCTACGCCGGCAAGAGCTTCAAGGCGCAGATCCTGACCAGCATCTACGCGTTGCACACCGGCAGCTACTTCGGCCTGGCGGGCCGGGTCATCCTGACCTTCAGCGCGTTGCTTATGCCGCTGTTCTTTATCACCGGCTGGCTGCTGTACCTGGACCGTCGGCGTAAAAAACGCCAGGTACGCGACGCGCGCAAAGGCCTGGCCGACAACCCCGACGACGCGTCGGCCTGGCTGATCGGTTTTGCCAGCCAAAGCGGCTTTGCCGAGCAACTGGCCTGGCAGACCGCCGGGCAATTGCAGGCCGCCGGCCTGCCGGTAAACGTGCGGTCGCTAGCCAGCGTCAGCCAAGAGGATTTGCGCCAATCAAGCCATGCGCTGTTCGTGGTCAGCACCTTCGGCGATGGCGAAGCGCCGGACAGCGCCCGGGGTTTCGAGCGCAGCGTGCTTGGCCAGGATCTGTCCCTCAAGGGCCTGAACTACTCGGTGTTGGCCCTGGGTGATCGCCAGTACCAACATTTCTGCGGCTTCGCCCGGCGTTTGCATTTCTGGCTGACCAACCAGGGCGGCAACCCGCTGTTCGCCCCGGTGGAAGTCGACAGCGGCGACACCGACGCCTTGCTGCACTGGCAACAACAACTGGGCCAACTGACCGGCCATGCACCCGCTGCCGCATGGGCCAGCGCAGCCTATGAAAACTGGACCCTGAAGCAACGCGCCCTGCTCAACCCGGACAGCAGTGGCTCCGGCGTCTATTTGCTCGGGCTCACCCCGCCTGCGCCCACGGATTGGCTGGCCGGCGACCTGGTGGAAGTGCTGCCGCGCCATTGCCCGTGGGCCATCGAACATTTCCTTGAAGGCCTGGGACTGGCTGGCAGCGAAGCCGTCGTCATCGATGGCCTGGCGCACACCCTCGATCAAGCCTTGGCCAGTCGCCAACTGCCGGACAATCGCGCGCACCTGGTGGGCCTGCATGCCCAGGCGTTGGTCAATGCGCTGGTGCCGTTGAGCATGCGCGAATACTCCATCGCCTCGATTGCCAGCGATGGTGTGCTGGAGCTGATCGTGCGCCAGGAACGTCACCCGGATGGCAGCGTAGGCGTAGGTTCCGGCTGGCTGACCGAGCATGCCCCGTTGGGTTCGACCGTCAGCCTGCGCCTGCGGCGCAACAGTGGTTTCCATCTGCCGAGCGAACCGGTGCCGATGATTCTGCTGGGCAACGGCACTGGTCTTGCCGGGTTGCGCAGTTTGCTCAAGGCGCGCATCGCCGACGGCCAACAGCGTAACTGGCTGCTGTTCGGTGAGCGCAATATCGCCCACGACTATCACTGCCAGGACGAGCTGCAAGGCTGGTTGGCCAGCGGTGATCTTGCGCTGTTGGACCTGGCGTTTTCGCGGGACCAGGCCGAGAAAATCTACGTTCAGGATCGCCTGCGCGAGTCAGCTGATGTGCTGCGTAAGTGGGTGGCGGATGGTGCGGCGATTTATGTTTGCGGCAGTTTGCAGGGGATGGCGACGGGCGTGGATCAGGTGCTGCACGATGTGTTGGGCAGCGCGGCGGTCGAGCGGTTGATTGAGCAGGGCCGCTATCGCCGGGACGTTTACTGATGCCCCCAGGCTATAAAAAACAACTGTAGGAGCCGGCTTGCCGACGATAGCGGTGGATCAGTTGATAAATCATTGACTGATACCGCGCTATCGCCGGCAAGCCAGCTCCTACAGGTTTTGATCACCGCCTGAGTCAACTGGGCTGCAGTTTTTGTTCGAACACTGAAACCCCGTCCAGGTCCCGCAAAATCACGGTCAACTCCGCCGTCTGCCCGTCAATCTGTACCTCGCCAAAAAACTGGAACCCGGCAAACGGTGAGCTGTTCTGCACCGTCGGTGCCTTTTCGAACACCACCTGGGGACCAAAGGTCTTATCCAGCGGGTTAGGCCCGAAACTCCCGGCATTCAGCGGCCCGGCGACAAACTCCCAGAACGGTTCAAAATCCTGGAACGCCGCCCGGTCCGGATGATAGTGATGGGCCGCGCAGTAATGCACATCCGCTGTCAGCCACACGTGATTACGCACCTGCTGTGCCCGCAGGAACGCGAGCAATTCGGCGATTTCCAACTCGCGTCCCTGGGCCGGGCCCGGGTCTCCGTTGGCGATCGCTTCCCAGCGCGGCACGCCGGGGCTGACTTCACCGTCGGGCACGCCGAGGCCAATGGGCATGTCGGCGGCGACGACTTTCCACTGCGCCTGGGAAGCCTTCAGTTCGCGCTTGAGCCAGTCCAGTTGCTCACGCCCAAGAAACGGTTTTTCGCCGCCAAGGTTGTCATCGTTCGGCCCGCGATAACTGCGCATGTCCAGCACAAACACATCCAGCAGCGGGCCGTAGTTAAGCTTGCGGTAGATGCGCCCGCCCTGGTCGGCGCTTTGCCGGCGCATCGGCGAGTACTCCAGCCAGGCCTGGCGCGCACGGCCTACCAGGGTGTTGATGTCGCGGGTCGTGTAGCGCTCATCCAGTTGCTTGCTCGGCGACCAGTTGTTGATCACCTCGTGGTCGTCCCACTGCCAGATCTGCGGCACTTCGGCGTTGAAGCGGCGCACGTTTTCGTCCATCAGGTTGTAGCGGTAGTTGCCGCGATATTCATTCAGGGTTTCGGCGACTTTGCTTTTGGCTTCGGTGGTGACATTGCGCCAGATGCGCCCGTCTTCGGTGGGCAATTGCGCGGGCACCGGGCCGTCGGCGTAGATGGTGTCGCCGCTGTGGATAAAGAAGTCCGGCAGGCGCAGGCGCATCGCTTCGTAGATGCGCATGCCGCCGATGTCGGGGTTGATGCCAAAGCCCTGGCCGACGGTGTCGCCGCTCCACACGAAGCGAATATCGCGACGTTGTTGCGGCGCGCTGCGCAGGTGGCCGAACCAGGGTTCGCTGGCCACGCCGGTCTGGGCGTCTTCGAAGTGCACACGATAGAAAATCGCCTGGTCGGCAGGCAGGCCGGTGAGTTCTACACGGGCGGTGAAGTCGGTGCGGCTGTCGGCCAGGGGCGAGACGAATTTGCGCGGGTTGCTGAACACGCTGCGGGTGTCCCACTCCACCACCATCCGCGCCGGGCGATCGCTGCGGCTCCAGATCATCGCGCGGTCGCCCAGCAGGTCGCCGGACTGCACGCCGTCGGTGAGTTGCGGGCGGTCTTTAACCGAGGCGATCACCGCCGGCGCGAGGCCCGGCAGCAACAGGCCGGCGCCGACGGCTTGCATCACGCGGCGGCGGCCGAGGTTGAAATGGCTCATGCAGATTCCCTCTTGAGCAGCAAAAGGGAAACTTAAACACGCCGGGATGAACGGGTTATGACACCGGCCTTATTGCTCACGGAGGTCAAATGTGGGAGCTGGCTTGCCTGCGATAGCCTCAACTCGGTTGCGCTGATACACCGAGGTGCCTGCATCGCAGGCTAGCCAGCTCCTACATGAACCGCGTTAGGCCTGGGCGGGTGCGACAGAGAGCTCCACCGCCTCCGGGCGCTTGAGGAATGCATACACCACAGCGGTCAACAAACTCCCCGCCACAATCGCAAACAGATACAACAGCGCATGGTTGATCGCATTCGGGATCAGCATCACAAACAACCCGCCATGGGGCGCCATCAGCTTGCAGCCGAAATACATCGACAGCGCGCCGGTCAACGCGCCGCCGGCGATGCTTGCCGGGATCACCCGCAGCGGGTCCTTGGCGGCAAACGGAATCGCGCCTTCGGAGATAAAGCACATACCGAGGATAAGCGCCGCCTTGCCGGCTTCGCGCTCGGTCTGGGCGAACTTGCGCCGCGCCAGGAAAGTGGCGATGCCCATGCCAATCGGCGGCACCATCCCGGCGGCCATGGTCGCGGCCATCGGTGCGCCACTTTGCGCCGCCAGCAAGCCGACGGAAAACGCGTAGGCCGCCTTGTTGATCGGCCCGCCCAAGTCGACGCACATCATGCCGCCCAGCAAGATGCCCAGCAGCACGGCGTTGGTGGTGCCCATGGTGCTGAGGAAATCCGTGAGGCCGGTGAGCATCTTCGCCACCGGCGGCCCCACCAGGTAAATCATCGCAAGGCCGGTGAACAGGCTCGCCAGCAACGGGATGATCAGGATCGGCTTGAGGGCTTCCAGGCTCTGTGGCAAACGGATCGCGCGGCTGATGAACTTGACGCAGTAGCCCGCCAGGAAACCGGCGAAGATCCCGCCGATAAAACCCGCGCCCAGGGTACTGGCCAGCAGGCCGCCGATCATGCCGGGAGCCAGGCCCGGGCGGTCGGCAATCGAGTAGGCGATGTAGCCGGCCAACAGCGGCACCATCAGCATGAAGGCCTGGTCGCCGACAGTTTTCAGCGCGGCGGCCAGGGTGCCTTTTTCTTCAAAGGCATGAATGCCGAACACGAACGACAGGGCGATCAGCAGGCCGCCCGCCACCACCATCGGCAGCATGAACGACACGCCGGTAAGCAGGTGTTTGTAGACACCGGTTTTTTCCGACTTGGCAGCGGCACCGCTGGCGGCGGATTCCTGCTTGCCTTCGGCCAGGGCTTTATTGAGGGTCGCCTCCGATTGCTTGAGCGCGATCCCGGTGCCACAACGGTAGATCTTCTTGCCGGCGAACCGCTCGGTGGCGACTTCGATATCTGCCGCCAGCAGCACCACGTCGGCGTCACGAATCGCCTCCGGGCTCAACGGCGTGCGAGCGCCCACCGAACCCTGGGTTTCCACCTGCAGGTCATACCCCAGGCGCTTGGCGGTTTGCTGCAACGCTTCGGCGGCCATGAAGGTATGAGCAACACCGGTGGGGCATGCGGTGATCGCAACGATGCGCGGCGTGCTTTTCGCCGGCCCGGTATCAGCCAATTGCACCTGCGCCTCTTCGGTGCCGCGACGCAACACCGCGTCAACATCCTGCAACGCCTGGGCCGGCGTGCTGCGGAACACGCGCTTGCCGACAAACCGCTGCATGTCCACCGGGGTGCTGCTGACCAGCAACACCCACTCGGCGGCTTCAAGGGTGGCCGCCGACAACTGGCGCTCCGGGTGTTGCACATCGACCACTTCGACGCTGGTGCTCCAGCCCTGGCGCTGCGCGGCGGCATCCAGCAAACGGGCGCACAGTACGCTGGTGACCATGCCATTCGGGCAGGCAGTAACAATGGCTAACTTCATGACCAACCCTCTTATTGTTCTGTCAGCGGGCGCACGTGGACGCCGCTCTGCAAAGACTCAAGCTGTGCGTTGTCGGTGATGCCAAAGCCGATCTGCGTAACCGCCATCGCGGCAATCGCGGTGGCTCGGCGCAAGGTGGTTTCGGGCACATCGAAAGTCAGCAAACCGTGGAGCATCCCGGCCAATAGCGAATCCCCGGCACCCACGGTGCTGGCGACGCTGACCTTGGGCGGCGTGGCGTGCAGCGCAGTGCCGGGGCTGAACCAGTTGACGCCATCGGCGCCGTGGGAAATCACCACGTGTTCGACGCCCTGGTGGTGCAAACGGGCCGCCGCTTGTGCCTGCTGGGCGACAGAGTCTGTCGGGCAGTCCAAGGCATCAGCCAGCTCTTCGGTGTTGGGCTTGATCAGCCACGGGCCGGCGTTCAGCCCGGCGCGCAAGGCTTCGCCGCTGGTGTCGAGGGCGACTTTCAAGCCGAGGTTTTTCAGTTGCTGCAGCAAGCCCTGGAACCACTGCGGGGTGATGCCACGTGGCAGGCTGCCGGCCACGACCACGGCGTCATATCCCGGAGCAATCCTTGCCAGTTGCTCAAGCAAGGCTTGTTGCGCCTGCTCGCTGACCACCGGGCCCGGTGCGTTGACGTCCGTCACCCGCCCGCCCTGCTCGGCGATCTTGATATTGCTGCGGGTTTCTCCCGGCACGCGAATAAACGCATCGGTAAAACCACGACGGGCAATCAGCATCTCGAATGCCTGGGGATTGTCCTCGCCAAGAAAGCCGCCCACGGTCACCTGATGGCCAAGGTCTGCCAGCACCTGGGCAACGTTCACGCCCTTGCCGGCAGCATGGGTGATCATCGCTTCGCTGCGGTTGACCTCACCCGGTTCCAGGCGCGCCAGACGCACCGTGAGGTCCAACGCCGGGTTCAGCGTCAGGCTTAAAATCCTTGCCATTTACACGGCCTCCACAAGCGCACGCACTTCGGCGGGAGAACCCACCGCCAGGGCTTTTTGGGCCAGGCCTTGAGCCTCGGCCAGACTGAATTCACGCACCCGCGCCTTGACCTCGGGGATGCTGCGCGCCGACACGCTCAACTCATCCACACCCAGGCCGATCAGCACCGGAACGGCCAACGGGTCGGCCGCCAACTCGCCACACACGCCGACCCATTTGCCATGGGCATGGGCCGCGCGCACGGTGATGTCGATCAGTTGCAACACCGCGGGGTGCAGGCCGTCAGCCTGGGCCGACAGCGTCGGGTGGCCACGGTCGATGGCCAGGGTGTATTGGGTCAGGTCGTTGGTACCGACGCTGAAGAAGTCGACTTCCTTGGCCAGCACCGGCGCCAGCAAGGCGGCCGATGGCACTTCGATCATGATCCCCAGTTGCAGGTCGGCCACCGGGATTTCCAGGCGCAGGCGCTCGGTCATGTCCCGGGCCTGGCGCCACTCGTCCACGCTGCCAACCATGGGGAACATGATGCGCAGCGGGCGGTTGTCTGCCGAGCGCAGCAGTGCGCGCAATTGCGCTTCCATGATCTGCGGGCGTTGCAGGGTCAGGCGAATACCGCGCACGCCGAGGAAGGGGTTTTCTTCCTTGGCGATCGGCCAGTAAGGCAGCGGTTTGTCGCCGCCCACATCAAGGGTACGCACCACCAGTGGCCGACCGCCGAGGCCGTCAAGCACGCGGCGGTATTCGGCTTCCTGGGTGGCCTCATCGGGCGCCTGTTTATGGGCCATGAAAATCAATTCGGTGCGCAGCAGGCCGATGCCTTCGGCGCCCTGCTCTACTGCGCTGGCAACCCCGGCGCTCTCGCCGATATTGGCGAACACTTCGACGCCATGGCCATCGCGGGTCAGGGCCGGTTGATGGCGTTGCGCGGCAGCGGCTTGCAGGCGTTGTTCGCGAGTGTCGCGCTCGACGGTGGCGCGCTGCAAGGTCGCGGCGTCGGCATTTACGTGCAGGCGGCCGCGCTGGCCATCGAGCAATAACGGCGTGCCCGAAGCCAGCAGCAACACCGCTGGGCCTGCGCCCACCAGGGCGGGAATGCCCAGTGCGCGGGCGACGATGGCGCTGTGGGCGGTGGCGCCACCACGGGCGGTAAGGATGCCGGCGACGCGCACCGGGTCCAGGCGCGCAACGTCCGAAGGGCCGACTTCGTCCATCACCAGGATGTAGGGTTCGTCGGGCTCCTGGGCGGTTTCGACGCCGCACAGTTGGGCCAGCACGCGGCGGCCGATGTCACGCAGGTCGGCGGCGCGCTCGGCGAGCAAAGCGTCCTGCAGCGACTCCTGCTGTTTAGCGGCGGCTTCGATCACGCTCATCCAGGCCGCTTGCGCGCTTTCGCCTTGCTTGAGGCGCGTTTCTACTTCGTCGGTCAGTTCCGGGTCGTCGAGCATCTCCTGGTGGGTGATGAAGATCTCGCGGATGGCCTTGGACTTGCTGCGCTCGATCAGGCCCTGAATATCCTGGCGCACGTCGGTCAATGCCGTGTGCAGGCGCTGGCGCTCAATCACCGGCGATTCGCCGCGCAGCGGGTAGTCGAAAGGTTGCAGCACCTGGATATGCGCCGGGCCAATCGCGATGCCGGGGGCGGCGGCGATGGCCTGGATCAGGCTGCCGGATGCCGGTGCGCTGAACACCGGCTCGATGTCGACCACCGGCTGTTGGGTGCTTACCGCCGGCAACGGCTCGATTTCTTCGCCAAGGCCTGCCTCCACCGCCGCCAACATGGCGGGCAAGGCGTCACCGGCAATGCCAGGTTCAGCGACAAACTCCAGCACCTGGCCACGACGCGCACCCAGGCCCAGCAATTTGCTCAGGCTTTTTGCCGATACCGCGCTGACGTCGCCGTCCACGATACGCACCCGTATTTCACCGTCAAAACTTTTGGCCAGTTGCGCGAGGATCTTCGCCGGGCGCGCGTGCAGGCCGTGGGCGTTGGCCAGGGCGATGCGTACGCTGGGCCAATCGGCCGGCAGTTCACCGCCGAGTACTTCCAGTACCGCACGGCTGCTGGTGGCGCGGCCAAGTTCCTGGCCGCGACCTTCGATCAGTAAGGCACACAGGCGTTCGAGCAAGGTTTGGTGCGCCTCGCCGAGGCTGGCCAGGCAGAACAGGCCGCTCAATGGCTGGCCCAGGTAACGCATCGGTTTGTCCGGCGTGACAAAGGCCAGGCCCGGACGCTTCACCGTCTGCTCGCTGTGCAGCCACCACAGGCCGTCGCCCAGGGGCAGCGCATCGACTTGTTGCAGCACCGCAGCAAAGCCATTGCTTACGCAATCGGCCTGGCGCAGCAGGCGTGCGCCGCGCCACACCAGCTCTTCGAAATCGTCAGCCGACACACCCAGGCCAATCATCTGTGCGTCCAGCGCCAGCTCTTGCGGCGCGCCTTGCAGCAGTTTCAGCAAGGCATCGGCGGAGCTGGCGCGGCGCAGGGCCTGGCCCAGGTCGGTTTCGCCGAGGGCGCGGGTCAGCAGTTGCAACAGGCGAAGGTGCTCGTCGGATTTGGCGGCAATACCAATCGCCAGGTAGACGATCTGGCCATCGCCCCAATCCACCCCTTCGGGGAATTGCAGCAGCCGCACGCCGGTGGCAAACACCTGGTCGCGGGTTTCGGGAGTGCCGTGGGGAATTGCTATGCCCTGGCCGAGAAAGGTCGAGCCTTGGGCTTCACGCGCTTGCAAGCCACTGAGGTAACCCTCGGCGACCAGGCCATCGGCCACCAGTTTTTCAGCCAGCAGTTGCAAGGCAGCAGACTTATCCACCGCCGTCTGGCCCATGGATATCTGCTCGTGGGTGAGCTCAAGCATGCCGTTCTCCTAGTTAGTGCGGCAGGCGCACTAGGTATTATTTTGAATAAATCAATGCAAAGGCGTTCGAAAAAATTGACTGAGTGGTCAGTTGGCAGGACCACGTTCGTCGCGATAATCGTAAAAATACGCTTGCTGAAACGTTTAATCTAGAATTTATGGCAGATTACGCGTTAATTAAGCATGATTGAAGCGCCACTCGGCTGTTGAGTTGCGACGCTGGTCGCCTGCAGTAATCGGTTACGATTGGACAAAGTGTCGGGGCAAGCTCTAAAAAACAAGGAAATCCCGGTTTGAAACTCAGTGATATTGCGCGCATTGCCGGTGTGTCTGTGACCACCGCCAGCTACGTCATCAATGGCAAGGCCGAACAGCAACGGATCAGTAGCGCAACCGTCGAACGGGTGCGCGCCGTGGTTGAAGAACATGGCTTTACGCCAAACCCTCAGGCCGCCGGGCTGCGCAGCCGGCATACCCGTACCCTGGGTTTTATCCTGCCGGACCTGGAAAACCCCAGTTACGCCCGCATCGCCAAGCTGCTGGAACAAGGTGCACGGGCCCGTGGCTATCAACTGCTGATCGCCAGCTCCGACGACGACGCCAACAGCGAGCGGCAATTGCTGCAACTGTTCCGCGCCCGCCGTTGCGATGCACTGTTTGTTGCCAGTTGCCTGCCGGCCAGCGACGACAGCTACCGCGAACTGCAAGCCAAGGGCCTGCCGGTGATTGCCATCGACCGGGTGATGGAGTCTACGCAGTTTTGCTCGGTGGTCAGTGATGATCGCCAGGCCTGCCAGCAATTAACCAGCAGCCTGTTGCAACCGCTGCCCAAGCAGATCGTGTTGATCGGCGCACGGCCCGAGTTGAGCATCAGCCAGGAACGTACTGCAGGTTTCAGGGAAGCGCTGAAAGACTTCAACGGCGAAGTGCTGATCGAACAGGGCGAGTCGTTCAGCCGCGACTGTGGCCGACAACTGATGGAGCAGTTGCTGCAAAGCCTGGGGCATTTGCCTGACGCGCTGGTGACGACGTCCTACGTCCTGCTGCAAGGGGTGTTTGATGCGCTGCATGACTTCCCGCTCAAATCCCGCCCGCTGCGCCTGGGGACTTTTGGTGACACGCAGTTGCTGGATTTCCTGCCGCTGCCGGTGAATGCCATGGCCCAACAGCATCAATTGATCGCCGACACCGCGCTGCGTTTGGCGCTGGCGGCGATTGAAGACCAGCATTACGCGCCCGGCGTGCATGCCATCGGCCGCACGTTCAAGCAGCGGATTCATTCGGAGTAAGCGGTGTGGAGCTGATCGACAGCCACACCCATCTGGATTTTCCGGACTTCGATGCCGACCGCGCAGAAGTCCTGGACCGCAGCCGCCATTTGGGCGTGCGCAGGATGGTGCTGCTGGGCGTCTATCAGCAAAATTGGCAACGGCTGTGGGACCTGGTGCAAAAGGACGCAGGTTTATTCGCGGCCTTCGGCTTGCACCCGGTGTACCTCGATGAGCACCGCCCCGCCGACCTCACGGAACTGGCTGACTGGCTGACCCGCCTGAACGGCCACCGGCAACTGTGTGCAGTGGGCGAAATCGGCCTGGATTACTTCCTCGAACAGCTGGACCGCGAGCGCCAGCAAAGCCTGTTTGAAGCCCAACTGAAACTGGCGGTGGATTTCCAGCTGCCAGCGCTGCTGCATGTGCGACGCAGCCATGCCGCCGTGATCGCCACCCTCAAGCGTATCCGCCTGCCACGGGGCGGCATCATTCACGCGTTCGCCGGCAGCCAGGAAGAAGCCCGCGAGTACATCAAGCTTGGGTTCAAACTGGGCCTGGGCGGCGCGGCCACGTGGCCGCAAGCCTTGCGCATGCACAAGGTAATTGCCCGGCTGCCGCTGGAATCCGTGGTCCTGGAAACCGATTCGCCAGACATGGCGCCGGTGATGTTCCCCGGCCAGCGCAACAGCCCCGAACACCTGCCAGACATCTGTGCAGCCCTGGCCGAGCGCATGGGTATCAGCCCTTCAGCGTTGGCCGAGGCGAGCACTCGCAATACCTGCGAGCTGTTCAACTGGTAGTTTTTACCTAACGCAATGTCAGCGTCATCCGCTGCCGGTGGCGGGCGTAGCGCAAGGTCGCGAAGTAAATCAGTACCGCCATCAGCGAAACATTGAGCTGCCCAGCCACACTGATCAGCCCTATCCACTCCGCTACCAACGCCACCAGCAACGCCGCGCTGGTGAGCAAGATCATGCTCGGTCGCAGCAAGCCCAGATTGTCCAGGGACTTGAACTGCTTTAACTGTTTGGCACAAGTCGGCCGCACGCCCTTATGGCAGTACGGGCAATCGAACGGTACGCCAATGGAAATAGCGTTGAGCTGCCAAGGCTTGAGCTCAAATGAAATGGCGCAATGGGCACAATGGCCTCGTACGCCAACAATTGCAGCGGTCATGACAGAACCTGCGCGAAAATGGATGAAACAAATTCTCACCCATTTTGGCATCAGAAAAAGATCAGCGCCAAAAACAGGACACACACTACGTACCGCGCGAAATAATCCTACAACCCAAACTCACACACGAAAGGCTCCGATCAACTGCTTCAGCTCGACCACTTGCAACGACAACTGCCGGCTGGCTTCCTCGGTCTGGTGCGCACCCTGCGCCGCGTGCTCACCGGCCCGGTTGATTTCCACGATGTTCTGGTCGATGTCATGGGCCACGGCGGTCTGCTGCTCGACGGCGGCGGCAATCTGCTGGTTCTGGTCGACGATCATGCCTACGGCGCCAAGAATATTTTCCAGGGCCTGCTGGACCTTTTCCGACTGCCCCACCGTACCATTAGCCATCTCGTGGCTGGTGCCCATGGCCTTCACCGCCGCGCCGACACCGCTGTGAAGCTTGGCGATCATCTGCTCGATTTCCTCGGTGGAGTGTTGGGTACGCCGGGCCAGGGTGCGAACCTCATCCGCCACCACGGCGAAACCGCGTCCTTGCTCACCGGCGCGCGCAGCCTCGATGGCGGCGTTCAGCGCCAGCAGATTGGTTTGTTCGGCGATGCTCTTGATCACTTCCAGCACGCGGCTGATGGATTGGCTGTCGATGGCCAACTGGTTGATCACCCGCACCGACTGATCGATCTCCAAGGCCAATGCCGCGATGCTGCCTTGCTGGGACTGCACCAGGCCACGACCGCTGACGGTTTCATCGTTGACACTGTGGGCACTGCTGACCGCCGCCGCCGCACTGCGCGCCACTTCCTGGGCGGTGGATGACATCTGGTTCATGGCGGTCGCCACTTGCTCGATCTGGCTGCGCTGGCCGGATACGGCCTGGTTGCTGCTGGCCGAGACCGACTCCACTTGCCCGGCCTGGCGTTCGACCTCGTTGACCGTGTGCCCTACCCGCTCGATCAGGTCATGGATTTTTGCCACGGTACCGTTGAACACCTGGCCCAAATCCCCCAACTCATCGCGGCTGTGCGCGACGAAGGTGACGGTCATGTCGCCCGCAGCCACCTTGTCCATCATTGCCCCGAGGCGGCGCAAGGTGGTGCGGGTGGAGGCGTAGAAACCGGCGTACAGATAGAAGATCAGCAAAAACACCGACACCAGGGCCGCCACCAGTCCGATCATGTGCGTGCGGTTCTCCGACAGGCGCTGCTCCAACTGCTGTTCGAGAAAGGTCAGGGTGGCTTCGTTGAGCTGGTAGGTCCTGGCCATCAATGTGCTGACTTCGTCGTAGAAACCTTGCCACGGGGCGTCGAGGGTTTGGGCCATTACCACCTGCTCTTCGAACAACTCACTGCCTTGCTTGAGGCTGGCCTTACTCGCGTCGGCAAGGCTCGCCAGCGCTGCGTGGGCAGGTTTACTGGAGCCGAGGGCGTCTTGCAGTTTCAGGCCATATTCGGCCTGGAGCTTTTCCAGTTGCTGCAGCAACTCATCAAAGCGGGTGCTGGAAGAGGAATTGAGGAAGCCCTGGCCCAACGAATACGCGCCCATTGCACGGCCTTCGCCCAAGGTCTGGGTGACTTGCGGGGTGACGCTGGTGATCAGTTCGCTGAGTTGGCGCAGGTCGCCTTGGGGGTCGCGGCTCAAGCCTGATTGGCTGGCGATGATCTGGCTGAGGATGTGTGCCTTGTTCAACAGTTTTCCGATCAGTGCGCTTTTGCTCAACAGCGAGGTTTCCTGCTGTTGGGCCTTGAAGGCAGCGATCATCTCGTCGCGCTTGGCTTCGAATGCGGCGGTTTGTTCGGGGTCGGTGGTGAGGGCCTGAAAGCTCTGCAGGCGCTGTAGCAGGCTTTGTTCGAGGGCGGTGATCTGGCTTTCGATATCACCGGCCTTGCCGGATTGGCCAAGGGTGGCGTTGATCTGCACCTGGTTGTTGAGGGTTTCCAGGTCGCGGCGCAGGGCCAGGCTTGCGCCCAGCAGGTCGAGGCTTTGCAGCTCGATGCGGGTGCCCTGGAATTCGCGCCAGGAGTCGCGCACCAGGTAGTAGTTGGTGGCCAGCATGGGCAGCAGGAACAGCACGCTGATGAGGCTGAACTTCATGCCGAAGGTCAGGCGGTTCATGAACGCGACGGCGGGATAGAGCAAGCGCTTCACAGGTGAACTCCCTTTTCTTTTATTTTTATTGAGGGCGCAGGGCGGCGGCAGATAGCCACTATTTGGCGCTCTGTCTGTATAGCTCAATTCGAAAAGGAGGTTTGTAACTTAAGGTTAACGGCAGGCGCGAGTTGCTCGCGCCTGCCGGTGCAGATCAGGGCAGCACGGTCCAGATAGCGAAGCCGGCATACCACAGCACGGCGGCGCGCAGTAGCAATTCCCAGATTCGATCCAGGCTGTTGATACCCTCGGCGCCCACCACCGGGGGCGGGATTTCAGCAGCCACCAGGCCAACCTTGTCCACCAACTGCGCCGCGCTGATATCCCAGCTCAACAGTTCGTGAAGCATCACACGGCCGACCGCCACAAAGTTGCCCACCAAGGCAAAACTGGCCGCCAGCAAGCGCACCGGCAACCAGTCGAAGGCATGGCGCAACTGCCCGGCACGCTCGGCCACCAGCGGGTTCTTGCTGTTCTCGGTCGCCAACGCCAGCAGGCGGTAGGCCAGGGCAGCCACTGGTCCGAGGAGGAAGTACCAGAAAATCACCGCAAAGAAACTTTGGTAGGCCTGCCACAGCAGATGGCCCTGGACCCGCTCCAGCAACTGTTCACCACTGTCGGCGCTGAGGCCCAGGTCGCGTTCGGCCACATGCTCGGCGGCTTGCAGGTCACCCCGGCGCCAGGCATCACGAAACGGTCCCAGTCCGGCCAATAGATCGCCACGGCCCAGGCTGTAGATCACCACCAGTAAATGCACCGGCAGCGCCAACAGGCCATAAGCCACTGGCTCCAGCACCAGCAGCAACAGCGCAAGCAAGGCCACCGGCAGCAGCACCAGCAGTGCGAGGATCAGCCACGGCTGCTTGCCCATACTGGCGCTCGATTCCAGCTTGGCCAGCTCCCGCAACCAACCGCCATCACGTTGTATACGGTGGCGCAGGGCCGAGAACTTCTCGATCCATACTGCCAACACCAACACCAGGAAACTCATCGTGCGTGTCCTCCATCCTGCAAGGCGCTGCGAAAGCGCGCCCAATCAAAAGCGGGTCCGGGATCGGTCTTGCGTCCCGGGGCGATATCGCTATGGCCACAAATGCGCTGGCGAGTAATGCCCGTGTACGCCGCCAACAACTGGCGCGTCAGGGCGATCAGGGATTGATACTGGGCATCGGTGAAAGGCAAGTCGTCGGTACCTTCCAGCTCGATCCCCAGGGAAAAGTCGTTGCACGTCTCACGGCCCTCAAAGCTCGATACCCCGGCATGCCACGCCCGGTCCTGGCAGGAGACAAACTGCGTCACCGCGCCGTCACGCTCAATCAGAAAATGCGCAGAGACCCGTAGGTCGGCGATACCTTCAAAGTAGGGGTGTTCCGTGACATCCAGGCGATTCTGGAAAAACTCATGCACCTTGCCGGTGGCGAATTGCGCCGGTGGCAGGCTGATGTTATGCACCACCAACAGGGATATCTCGCCACCGGGGCGCTCGTTGAAGTTGGGCGAGGGGCAATGGCGAATGCCTTGGCACCAACCGCTGGCGGGGTCCAACTGCATACAGGTTCCTTGAACGAGGCTGGGGTGGCTCAGTATGCCGCGTTCCGCTGTCTGGTTGCGATCACTTGGCGCGATGAAGTTGGCGCAGGTTGCCAATCACCGAGGCCAGGGCACGGTCAAACAACAGCGCGTCATCGAGGGTTCGCACCGCGCCACGCTTGAACTGCAGCGCCAGTTCAACCGGGCTTTTTTCCAGGACCTTGAGGCCGGTTCGATTGACAAAAATACAGGTATTGCCCGGCGCCACAATCGCTGTCAGCTTGCAGCGCAGGGTGTTTTCGGTGTCTTCCTGGAACTCGACCCAGCAACCGATCCGCAGTTGGCGGACCTTGAGCAGGTCGGCGTCATCTTCCGGCAGGCTCACCGAAATGGCCGGTGCGGTGTGGCTGAGGACGAAAGCTTCGCAGACCTCGACCCGGGACAGCGAAGCCGGTCCATCAGCGTTGCCCCGCAAAGACAGGACATGCAGGGTTTGCAGTTGGCTGAAAAATTCCCGAGTGAGGAATGGGTCAAACGCGGCACCGCTCAACCCGTCGCGCAGGGCCTTGAGCAGGTCGGGCAACTGCTCCAGCAGGTGCCGGCCTGCCTCGGTGTCTTCGCTCAGGCCGACACTCCAGATCAATTCGTCCATGGTGCGCAACCCCGCCGCCCATTGCAGCGAGCGCTCGCCATGCTTGAGGCAAGCCAGCAACAGCACCTGGCTCCAGGCCTGTTGCAGGAACTGCACCACGACCTCGGGCAGCACTTTGCCCAGCAGGCGCGAATTGAGTGCCTCGGCCACCCGCTGACGGGCAATTTCAGTGCGGGCACGGCCTTCTTCCGCATCACGGGTGCGCTGTTCCAGCAATTCGCTGCGACGCCGTTCGTCATGGGTAAACGCGGTAAATTCCGTCAGCAACTGGGAAAAAATCGCCGGGTCATCGACGAAGTCATTCAGCAATCGCTGCACCACCTGCTCGATGTGCAGGTACAGGCTGTCACGCTGATAATCGTCGCGCCGGCCCCAGCCCATGGACGCCGCGGCGATTTCATTGAGCAGGCGTCGCGCCGGGTGGTTGCCGCGGCTGAAAAAGCTCTTGTCCAGCACCGCCACTTTCAGCATCGGGATCTGCAAGCCCGCGATCAATGCCTTGAGCGACTCTGGCACCGTGCTGTCATCGAGGATGAATTCAAAGAGCATGGCAATCAGGTTGATCACATCCTCGTCTGCATCCTCCACCACCCGCGACTTGCCGCTCTTGACGCTGACCCGGGTCAGCAGTTGTTCCAGCTGGCTGCGCAGGTCAAAATCATCTTCGACCTCGGGTGCAGGCACGTATTGCTGCAAATGAGAGAGCAGGCGCAGCAGGTCGCGGGTGGAGATGGGTTGGGTCTCGGCACTGGCCTCAAGGGTTGGCGCAACACTGCCGCGCACCGCAGACAGCAATTCCTGCAGGCCCGCGAAAACTTCCTGGCCACTGTCATCCGCGGGATGGCCGGCGATGGGCGGGATGTCTTCGGGCAAATCGGCAGCAGCGACAGCACGACGGGAAGGAACGGCCTTGAGTTCGGGCAACACACCGGTGGCAATCAGCAATTGATTGGCTTCGCCGTATAACAGGTCGGCGTCACTGAGGACGTATTTCTCAAACAGCTTCAGAACGATCAGCTTGACTCGTATTTCGACACCCAGGCTACGCCCCGCCTGCAGAAAGAACGCGCACAGCATCGCCGGCCCCAAAGGGTTGTCGCGATCATCCAGGCGCTTGTCGAGCAACGCGTTCAGGCGGGCCGTCAACTGCCCGAGGGCCAGGCCATCACGGCGCAGCACCTTGCCTAGCATGGCTTCAAGGGCGACGGCTTTTTCGAGCTCGTCACTGGAGGCGCCGGGCACCGCCGCGTAGGACACCACCGGAATCAGTTGCAGCTCACCGCGCTCCACGTTGCCAAGATTGGCAAACGCCTCAAAGAGTTGTTCCATGAAGCCGCGCTCGAAATTCTTGCGCTTGAGGCGCAAGTCGCGCATGGCTTCAAAGAAAATACCGTGGTCGACGTTGCTGCGGGACTTGTCGGCCATTTCGAACAGGGTGTCGTCGGCGTTATCAAACAACTCCTGCAGTCCTTGCCTGAGTTGCTGCGCCGCCTTGTCACGGACCTGAAGCAACACCACCGGCAGGCGGGCGAGCGGCGATGGCATCGCCCGTGCCGTATTGATCGGCACCACCTTCCCGTCATTGTGCATCCTGGCCTCCTGAAACGGCGGTATTCGATTGTGTGAAAGATCGGTGCAGCAACAGGGGAACGTACCCCAGAGCACTGCGAAATCGGGCTATCACTGCGACGTCAAAGCTATGACGCCAATTGCAAGGCGCGAGATTATCTTGCAAATGGGGGTTGTTGCGCCAGCAAACTCTGAGATTGCTGTGTAAATGAGCGCCGCGAGCCGTGCCGGTGGCGCCGGTTACCTTGGGTTCAAGCCCGACCTGCCCCTATAATCGAGGCACTTTGTTTGTGGAGCCTGTTATGCCCAATCTTCGTCTAGCCGACCTGACCGCCGAAATCGAAGCCAATGTGCGTCGCGCACTACTGGAAGACATCGGCAGCGGTGACATCACCGCGCAGTTGATCCCGGCCGAGCGCCTGGCCAAGGCTACGATCATCACTCGGGATGCCGCCGTGATCAGCGGTACGGCCTGGGTGGAGGCGGTGTTTCGCCAGTTGGACCCGCGTGTCGCGGTGCACTGGCAGGTGCGCGACGGCGAACGTGTCAGCCCGAACCAGGCATTGTTTCATCTCGAAGGTCCGGCCCGTTCGCTGCTCAGTGGCGAGCGCTGCGCGCTGAATTTTCTGCAACTGCTGTCAGGCGTAGCCACCCGTGCGCAATATTTGGCGGATTTTGTGGCGGCCACCCAGGTCAAGCTGCTGGATACCCGCAAGACCCTGCCCGGCCTGCGGCTGGCGCAAAAGTATGCCGTGACCTGCGGCGGCTGCCACAACCATCGCATCGGCCTGTATGACGCGTTTCTGATCAAGGAAAACCATATCGCGGCCTGCGGCGGCATTGCCCAGGCCATCAGTGCTGCCCACAAGATAGCCCCGGGCAAGCCGGTGGAAATCGAAGTGGAAAGCCTGGATGAACTGCGCGAAGCACTGGCGGCGGGCGCCGACATCATCATGCTGGATGAGTTGAGCCTGGATGACATGCGCGAAGCGGTGCGCCTGAACGGCGGCAAAGCCAAGCTGGAAGCCAGTGGCGGGATCAACGAAAGCACCTTGCTGCCCATCGCTGAAACCGGCGTGGACTACATCTCCATTGGGGCGATGACCAAGGATGTGAAGGCGGTGGATTTGTCGATGCGGCTTAGTCTCTAAAACGCCCTTGAATGTAAGCGCCTGCTTTTGTGGCGAGGGAGCTTGCTCCCGCTGGAGTGCGCAGCGCTCCCAAGGTTTTTGGGGTCGCTTCGCAACCCAGCGGGAGCAAGCTCCCTCGCCACATTAAACTTGTGTCAGATCGCGAGATTATTCATCCCGCAATACTCGTTCCAGTCCACACCCAGCACCTCGGCGGCCTCCTTGTGCAAAGCCAGGCGCGCCGCTTCGAACGCTTCGGGGGTGGAGGTGTACTTGAGGGTCAGTTCCCATGGCTGCAGGCCCTGGGCCTCGGCCTCATCCTCAAATGACC
Organism: Pseudomonas sp. Bout1; assembly: GCF_034314165.1. Classification (GTDB taxonomy): domain Bacteria; phylum Pseudomonadota; class Gammaproteobacteria; order Pseudomonadales; family Pseudomonadaceae; genus Aquipseudomonas. The sequence continues at coordinate 6,060,340 of NZ_JAVIWK010000001.1, forward strand.
ATTGGATCTGGTCCCTTTGATCATCGGCGCTCAGGTCCTTGATCTCATCCAGCAGTTCCGGCGACTCCGCGACGTACTTTTTGAGGGCTGCTTCGTGCCGCGCTTCCTGGGTCATTTCTTGTGTGGTCATTTGTCGTTCTCTTAGATCGAGGAATGGGGATGCATCTGGGTCATCAAGGTCGCGCAGATACAAAAGAACAGGCATGAATACCGGTTCGTCTGGCCTTCAGAACCATTCTGGGATCATCTGAAAACTGTGTTGCCTTTGTGCCCGAGACAGGAATCGAACCTGCGACCTTCGCGTTACGAGTGCGCTGCTCTACCGACTGAGCTACACGGGCGGTGGGCTAAAGCTAGCACTGCCTTGGGCGTCCGGCAACTCACTGCTTTGGGAGGGCAATCACACCCTGCGCCCAGAACCGCGGCTGCAGGTGATCGTTGCCGGAGTCCATATAGTGCTGGATACGTTCCGTGAGGCCCGGTACATCACGAACCGCGACGAACACCAACAAGGCGACGGCCACGACACTCGCCATCATCCGCACTGTGTACAACGCTGGCACCGGACTGCTCGATGGCGTTCGCCACACATGCAACGCCATCAGCCACCCGACCACCAGCGCCAACCAGAGTTGCGAAACCGGCATTACGATCACGCCATCCACCATGGCCTGGGTCATTGCGCCGACCAGCGAGGCAAACAGGCACAGGCGCAGCACGTCCACGGGCGCCAACGACACTGCACGCTCACGCAGCACACCCACGGTTGCCCAACCCGCCCGCGTAGCCAGCGCGATCACACACAACGTCGACGGCACGCCCCACTCGCTGGCCCACTGCAGAATCGCCTGGTGAGGGTGAGCGGCAATGTGGTTGGGGATGTCGGCGAAATGCATCGGCCCGAAGCCCAGCCAAGGCCGCTCGACAATCATGCCCCAGGCCTGCCACCAGATAGGGCCGCGCGCCGACAGGTTGGTCGTCAGGCGGTCTGCCGCACCGTTGGAGATACTAATGCCCAAGTTCCCTGCCAGCACGGTGAACACCAACCAATACAGCAGCAACCCGCAGGCCAGCGCTGCCAACTGCCAACCCAGCCAGCGCCGACCTGTAGCCCCCATGAACACCAGAGCCAAACCGGTGACGCCCATGCCCAGCCAGGTGCCGCGAGTGCCGCCACTGATTGCGATCAGCCACCAGACACACAGCAGCGCAAACAGCAACGCCCGCGCGGTTCGCGAGACATTTGCAAGCAGCAGGGGAAGCGCCAGCAGCGGCAGGGTGAAGGTTTGAAACTGACCATAGAAGCGCTTGTTGGAGAACCCGGACAGCAACAAGTCGGTATTCAATACCGGGTTGCCGCTGGTCAGCGCGAGGATGCCGGCGTGCAGGTACTGAACACTTTTAATCAGGCACAACAGCACTACGAACAGGATCAACACGCGATCCAGGGGCTCACCACCCTCGCGCCTGACTCGGCTGAAAGTAACGGCAATGGCGGCGCAACTGATAGCCAGCGCCAACTCGGCCAAGGCCCAGAGTGGCTGATGCGCCAACACGGCAGAAACCAGGCCTGCCCCGCCGATCAGCGCCACACCGAGCGCGGTCGGCCGGTCGACACATTGGCCTGCCTGAGGCAGGCACAGCCCATATACCACTGCACACACCGCCACCGATATCTGCACCACGCGCTGCCAGTCGTGGCTACTGAATGGCGCACAGATAGCCAGCGTCAACAAACACATAGCCACGATGAGGAAGGTGCTCCCCCGCTGCTGAACGGACAACGTCATCGGCAACCTCTACTTCCTTGTGACGGGTATGGCGCCATTGATGCAGACGCTCTCCACTGTTGCATAGACAGTAGACGACCCTAGGCTCAAGCGCCGCCGGAGGCACAACCTTTGGCGGCGTATTGGTCTTCTGCGGTGGTGCTGCATTTCCAGCCGGTCGTGGCCCCACGGGTCAAGGTGATGATCTTGCCAAGGACGGGCGCGGGCGCATCAAGAATCTCGCAGGCAATCGTGCCCGCGCCCGTGGCGACATCACCGGTCACGTCAATCTTGCAGTTGGCCGTCGGGCTGGTCCCGCCAATCAACGCCAGGGTCGGCGGCGTACCCTGGTTAAGCGTGTCTTCAAAGCCGGCCTTCAACGCGGAAACTTCAGCCAGCCCGGCGGTGAACTTGGCCTTGGCCTGGTGCTTGGTGTACATGGGCAGGCCGATGGTGGCCAAAATGCCGATGATCGCCACGACGATCAGCAATTCGATCAAGGTAAAACCTTTTTGACGCATCACATTCACTCTCCAGAATAAAACCTGTCGCAAGGCGCATCCTGCACCCCGTCTCGGTAACCGCGCCAGTGTACTCATCCCCACGCAGCCAATCCTGTACAAGACGCACAAACTGACATTTTTTCGTTCAAGCTCCCCCGGCCTGAAGCCGTCGCCTGACTACGCTATAAATCTTCGACTGTGTGCGGAACTACGAAATGAATGAGGTTTCAGCGATCTATGCCTGGGAAGGCGTCAACCGCAAAGGGCGCAAAGTATCGGGAGAAACCAGCGGTCACAATCGCGCCCTGATCAAGGCACTGTTGCGCCAGCAAGGGATCAGCCCCGGGCGCGTAAGGAAAAAACTCACCGGTTGGCCGAGCTTCGCCCAACCAGTCAAACCGGCGCAAATCGCCCTTTTTACCCGCCAACTGGCGACGTTATCAAAGGCCGGCATCGCGCTTTTACAGGCGCTGGATATCATCGCCGAAGGCTTCGACAACCGGCCTATGCGTGCGCTGGTACAAGGCGTTAAACAGGAAATCACCGCCGGCAGCAGCCTGTCCGGCGCGCTGCAGAGACAGCCACGCTATTTCGATGAGCTGTACTGCAACCTGATTGCTGCGGGAGAACAGGCAGGTGCACTTGAAGCGTTACTGGAACGGGTCGCCACGCACCTCGAAAAAAGCGAACAGCTCAAAGCCCGAATCAGGAAAGCCATGACCTATCCCCTGACGGTGCTGGCAGTCGCCACCGTCGTCAGCGCGATCTTGCTGATTCACGTGGTGCCGCAGTTCCAGGGCCTGTTTGCCGGTGTCGATGCGCAGTTGCCGGGCTTTACCCTGGGGGTCATCAGCCTGTCGGGGTTCATGCAGCAAAATTGGTGGGTACTGGTGCTGGCCGCAGGGGCCGGTTTTGCAGGACTGCGCAAAGCCTATCGCTCATCCACAGGTTTTCGCCACTGGCTCGATGCCAGTTTGTTGAAAACCCCGGTGGCAGGCACACTGCTGAAAAAGTCGGCGGTCGCCCGCTATGCCCGTACGCTTTCGACCACCTTTGCGGCGGGCGTACCGTTGGTGCAAGCATTGGACTCAGTAGCAGGCGCCACCGGCAACGGGCTGTTCAAACAGGCAATCAATAGTATGCGGCATGACGTATCCACCGGAATCCAACTGAATGAATCCATGGCCGTGAGCGGTCTGTTTCCCGGTATGGCGGTCCAGATGACCGCTATCGGCGAGGAATCGGGCACCCTCGACAACATGCTGGAAAAAGTCGCCAGCCACTACGAGGCGGACGTCGATAACCTGGTAGACAACCTCACCAGCCTGATGGAGCCTCTGCTCATGGTGGTACTTGGAGGCATCGTCGGGGCATTGGTGCTCGCCATGTACCTGCCGATTTTCCAGCTTGGTACAGCCTTTTGAGCACGCCCTTGATTGAACTCTTTGTTCATCAGCCCTGGGGGTTTGTATCCGTCTCGCTGGTATTGGGCCTGATTGTCGGCAGCTTTCTCAATGTACTGGCATGGCGCCTGCCGAAGATGCTGGAGCGCGAATGGCGAGCCCAGGCCCACGAAGTGCTTGGCCTTCCGGCCGAGCCCGTGGCCGCAGCCTATAACCTGATACGGCCCAACTCCTGCTGCCCGCACTGCAACCATCCGATTCGCCCCTGGGAGAACATCCCGCTGTTCAGCTACTGGCTGCTCAACGGCCGCTGCTCCAGTTGCCACCAACCGATCGGCGTGCGCTATCCCGCCACTGAGCTGGCATGCGGGCTGATCTCGGCGTATGTCGCCTGGCACTTCGGCTTCGGCTGGGCAGCCGGCGCAGCGATGCTGTTGAGCTGGGGCTTGCTGGCGATGAGCCTGATCGATATCGATCACCAACTGCTGCCGGACGCGCTGGTGCTGCCGTTACTGTGGCTGGGGCTGATCCTCAACAGTTTTGGCGTTTTTGTGTCATTGCCCGATGCGTTATGGGGCACGGTGGCCGGCTATATGAGCCTGTGGTCGGTGTTCTGGCTGTTCAAACTGATCACCGGCAAGGACGGCATGGGTTACGGTGATTTCAAGCTACTGGCAATGCTTGGCGCCTGGGGTGGCTGGCAGATCCTGCCGATGACGCTGCTGCTGTCGTCCCTGGTGGGCGTGATGGGTGGCCTGATTCTATTGCGCCTGCGCAAAGCCCAAGCCTCCACGCCAATGCCATTTGGTCCGTATCTGGCAATTGCCGGCTGGATTGCATTGCTCTGGGGTGGTCAAATAACCGACTTCTATTTGCAGTCTGTCGGTTTCAGATGACCACTCCTGTTGCAACACCCTGGATTCTTGGCCTCACTGGCGGCATCGGCAGTGGCAAAAGCGCGGCAGCCGAACACTTTGTGAAGCTTGGCGTGGACTTGATTGACGCCGACCACGCCGCCCGCTGGGTAGTCGAACCCGGGCGCCCTGCCCTGGCGCAGATCGCCGCGCATTTCGGTGCGGGCGTGCTGCAGCCTGACGGGCAACTGGACCGTGGCGCGTTGCGCAAGCTGATCTTCGAGGTACCCGACGAGCGTCTTTGGCTGGAAGCGTTGCTGCACCCACTGATCGCCGAGGAGATTCGTAGCCACCTGGCCCGCGCCCAGTCGCCTTATGCGATCCTGGTGTCACCGTTGCTGATCGAGTCCGGCCAGTACACCATGACCCAACGCGTGCTGGTGATCGACGTGCCGCAATCGTTGCAGATTCAGCGTACCCTGCAGCGCGACGGCATCAGCGAAGCGCAGGTGCAGGCGATTCTCAAGGCCCAGGCCACCCGTGAAGACCGCCTGCTCCATGCCGATGACGTGCTGGTCAATGACCAGGACCTGGCCCGGCTGCACGCCGAGGTCGAGCGACTGCACCACTTTTACCTTACTTTGCGTGGAGGCCGATCATGAGCCAACCCTTGAACGTCGAATGCCCAACCTGCGGCGCACCTGTGGAATGGAAAGCGGAAAACGTCAATCGTCCGTTCTGTTCGGACCGTTGCAAACTGATCGACCTGGGCGGCTGGGCGTCAGAAGAACACAAGATCCCGGTCAGCCCGGACGCCGAAGACGATCTGTTCTCCGACGACCTCTTGCCGCGCCACTAAGGGCGCATAAAGCCATAGTCCTGCTGGTCGTCGAGATTCTCTGCCAGGTATTGCAGCTCGTCGGCCAGGTCCTCAAAGCTGCGCACGCCTTTGCTCTGCTGCACCACCGCACTGAGCATGGCGCGCAGGGTCAACCCCGGGTCAAAGCCGATTTCCTGCGCTGCGTCCTGGCTTCTGCGTAACTCCTGCCGTGCCCATTCGTACACACTCATGATTCCGTGCTCCTGGAAATTTCGCAGAGCATGCGACCACTCGTGTGAGCAGGATTTGACCTGGATCAACGGCGTGGATCGTCGTCCTTCCAGGGCGCCGAGAGGTAGCGTGTGCGGTTGAACGTCTCCAGCCACTCCGGGCAAAACACCACCAGGGCGCTGATCACCATGCCATTGATAAAGGCCTCGGGAAAAATGATCAGCCATAGGTAGCCGACAAAATCCTCGATCCATTCGGGCATCGCGAAGCGCCCGTCAAACCACAACAAGCCCAGGCCCGCCAGCAGGCACAACAAGGCCGACAGCGCGGCGGCGAAAAAGCCCGAACAAAAGATATACACAAAGGGATTACGCGGCTTCGCCCGCTCCACCAGCAACGCACAGCCTTCGGTCACCAGCACCGGCAACAGGACCAGCAGCATGCCGTTGATGCCCACTGCCGCCAGGTCCTGGCGACCGAGCAACACCAGGCCGAGCTGTGCGGCAAAGCCGCCGACGATCGCCAGGGGCCAATCGAGCAGCAAGGTCACGGCGGTCATACCGATGAAGTGGTAAGACACGCCTGTATCGAAATCCCGGCGCACCAACCACAACATAAACAACGCGAACACCGTGCCGAACAGCAAATGCTGGCGCCGCCGGTCGGCAAACAGCTCGACCCACGGCGAACGCAGGAGCGCCCACATCACCACCGGCGCATACAGCAGCCAGCCGATGCTGAGGGTTTCCGGCGCCAGCACCGCTGCGCTGATCACGGCTGCACCTGCTCCAGGGCCTGGAAAAGCACCACAAAAAACTTCACTGCACACACCTCTTTGCCCGAAAACGCTCGAGTGGCCAGTCTACACCGACCTTTTGACGCGGGACTTCCTGTAGTCATCATTGGCTGAAGAAGGAAGTCTGTCGACACAAGGAAAGCAGGAACGATCAATGCCAGTGGCCGGCGCGCTGCTGGCTGCTTCTGCGCCCTCACAAGCTCACCGCTGAAGTTCCTGCGCAGGTTCCGGCATCCAGCTGCGCAATTGGAGAGCCACCTGCGCAATCGGGGAAGTTGCCTGGCAGCGCAGTCGCTAGTTTAGGGCCGACCCAAGCAAGACCTTGCGATTGCAGCGCTGCCGCCCGACTAAGGGAAACCTTTATCCGGCATGGAGTTTTCCCCCCTTCGGATGCTGTTCATCTCGATACCGTCGCGGCATCTGCTGACTTACCTTGGGTACACAGCAAACGTATCGTCGCAGCGGACTGCTTGTCGAAGCCGCCCGAAGCTGCGCCATAACAAAAAGAGGGAGCGCCCACGCGACAGCTCCCATGCACTGCGCCTAAGTCCCGCGGCCATCCACCGCGCGACTTCCAGGTATTTGGTTTGATTCTGCTCCTATAAAAACAGTGCCCAGGCACATACAGACGTGGAGAGGTTGGATGGTTCAGGTAAAGCAAATTTGCCGTGGGCGAAGTATTGCCGGCGTTTTGGGAATGATCTGTGCACCCTTGGCAGCCCAGGCCGATGTGATCGATGACAGTCACTTCAAAGTGGATGCACGCAACTTCTACTTGCACCGTAACTACACCAACACCCATGCACCGGTTCCCGAAGTGCACAGTTGGTCCCAGGGTTTCGATGCGCAGTTCACCTCCGGGTACACCGACACAGCTTTGGCCATCGGCCTGGATGTCGATGCGCAATACGCCGTGCGTCTGGATTCGTCAGGCAACGACGGTTCGCTGCCCTACAGTGTGAGTGACCGACAGACGGCCCATGACTACAGTCGCGCCGGTGCGACGTTCAAGATGCGTTACAGCAAGACTGAGCTGAAAGTCGGCGATCTTCGCCCGCAATTGCCGGTGGCTTTCGATGACACCAGTCGGCAGTTGGATACCATCTACCAGGGAGCTGTGGTCGAGTCCAGGGAGGTCGAAAAACTGACTCTGACCGCCGGCCGTTTCTGGTCGGCGGCGACCCGGGAGTCTTCCAACCACGAGAAGCTCTACAAGTACGGCGCCACCGATAATCTCGACAGCAGCGGCCTGGATTTTGGCGGCGCTACCTACGATATCTCCAAAAACCTGCAAGCCAGTTACTTCTATGGCGTGCTGCACGATATCTATCAGCAGCATTACGTCGGCCTGATGCACAACGCGGATCTGGGGGATGGCTACAGACTCAAGACCGATTTGCGCTACTTCAATAACAATGAAGACGGCAAGGCGTTGAACGGTGAGATTGACAACCGCTCCTGGGGTGCTTTGTTCACCCTGCTCAAGGGGGCCCACCAGTTTGGCGCCAGTTACCAGCGCATGCTCGGTGACAGTGTGTTCCCGACCCTGAACGGTTATATCCCGCAACCCTACCTGGTGAACTGGTCTTCCCTGGCGTTCGTCCGCCCGGGTGAAAAATCCTGGTCGGCGCGCTACGGCTATGACTTCGCCGGGATGGGCATACCGGGGCTCAAGTTCTACAGCCGCTACACCAAGGGCACCAACTGGAACCGTGGTGGCAACCTGAGCGACAACCAAGAAAGCGAACGTTTTTTGGGCATCAGCTACGTGGTACAGAGCGGGACGCTAAAAGGCCTCGGGCTGGACCTGCGCAACATCGACGTGAAGCAGAAGTACGGCTACGACTACGACGAGTTCCGTTTCGCCACGACCTATACCTGGAAGTTCTGGTAGGCAACTAACCCATGACAATAAGAGGCTTGACCATGCTCGAACCCATTGTCCTCTGCCTCTGCCTCACAACTCTCCATTCATTGTTCTACGGCGCACTACGTCCATGAGCAGACTCCTAGAGGAGCAACTACCAGTGAATATCCAGGTCGACAACGCAGCCCTGCAAAAGAAGAAAACCTACGTCTACGAGTGGTACGTGGTGGCCCTGTGCATGGTTGCCTACATCTTTTCATTCGTGGACCGCCAGATCCTGGCGTTAATGATCGAGCCGATCAAAGCCGACCTGCAGATCAGCGATACCCAGTTCAGCCTGTTGCACGGTATGGCCTTTTCGTTGTTCTACGCGTTCATGGGCATGCCCATCGCGTACCTGGCCGACCGCTTTTCGCGACCGAAGATCATCGCCGTCGGGGTGGTGGCCTGGAGCCTGATGACCGCCGCCTGCGGCCTGAGCAAAAGCTTTCTGCACATGTTCCTCGCCCGCATCGGTGTGGGCGTCGGTGAGGCGGCGCTGTCGCCTTCGGCCTACTCGATGTTCAGCGACATGTTCCCCAAAGAAAAACTTGGCCGCGCCGTGGGCATCTACTCGATCGGTTCGTTCGTCGGTGGCGGCCTGGCGTTCCTGGTGGGCGGCTATGTAATCGACATGCTCAAGGACATGAACACCATCGAGGTCGCCATTGTGGGCGCGGTGAAAGCCTGGCAACTGGCGTTTTTCATTGTCGGCCTGCCCGGCATCCTGGTGGGCCTGTTGATCTGGCTCACCGTGCGCGATCCGGCGCGTAAAGGTCTGCAAGTCAATGCCCAGGGCCAGGCCAGGAAGGTTGCGCTGGGCGATGGCTTGCGCTTCCTCGGCCGCCACCGGGCGACCTTCACCTGCCATTACCTGGGCTTTTCGTTCTATGCCATGGCCCTGTTCTGCCTGATGAGCTGGAGCCCGGCGCTCTATATCCGCAAGTTCGGCCTGTCGCCGGTGGAGGCGGGCTACATGCTCGGCACCGTGCTGTTGGTGGCCAACACCGCCGGCGTTTTGTTTGGTGGTTGGCTCACTGACTACTTGGCACAAAAAGGCCATCAGGACGCGGCCATGCGTACCGGGGTGATCGGTGCCCTGGGCATGGCGGTGCCGGCCGTACTGTTTTCGCAGGTGGACCAACTGTGGCTGTCGGTAACCCTGTTGGTGCCGGCGATGTTCTTCGCTTCGTTCCCGATGCCGGCCTCCACGGCGGCGATGCAGATCCTCGCGCCGAACCAGGTACGGGCGCAGGTCTCGGCGGTATTCCTGCTGATAAGCAACCTGCTGGGGTTGGGCCTGGGGACTACGCTGGTTGCGCTGTTGACCGACCGTTATTTCGGATCGCCCGCGGCGGTGGGCTCATCGATGTCGTTGGTGATCGCCAGCGCTTCCTTGTTGACGGTGCTTCTGCTGTGGCGCGGTTGCGGTCGCTTCCGTGAAAGCTATGCCCGGGAATATCCGACCCCGGCCTGATTTTTGCTGATCCATGATCGACGACTCGGCCTCGCTCCTGTTCAAGGGGCGGGGCCGACATGCTCCAGATCAGGAGACCCCTTTGATGTTGAATGACGTACACCTGCTGGAACGGCACAGCCTGCTGAGTTCGGCCGACTACTGTGAGATCAAGGACAAAGTCAGCCATTACCTGTGCCCCCACAGCTTCAACGTGCTGCGGGACGAGCCGATGCATACCCGGCTCAACGGGATATTTTTCGGCGATTCGGCACTGCTCGACCTGCGCTATGGCGCGCCGGTAGAGGTGACCATCGGCGATATCGCCGACCAGTACCTGTTCCGCATTACCTTGCAGGGCCATTGCGAGGTGGCCCACGGGAAGCGCAGCGCGGCGATGCAGTCGGGCTCCCTGAGCGTTTCCTCGCCCTTCGCGCAAAGCCGCATCGTCACCGACGGGCAATGCCGTAACCTGATCCTGCGGGTCGACCGTGACGCCCTGGAGATGCAGTTGCAGCGCCTGCTAGGCCGCAGCTTGCGCCATTCGGTGATCTTCGAGATCAGCGTCGATCATCTAGGCGTCGGCGTCGTCAGCCTTTATCACACCCTGGACTACATCTGCCGGTTGTACGGCAGCGGTGTGGACGGTTCGCGCATTGGCGGGGCCCTGTCCGAATACCTGATGCAACTGTTGCTGACTCAGCTACCGCACAATTACTCCGCCGACCTTCTGATCGACACTCGCGCGCCGCTGCCGCACCACGTCAAGAAGGCACGGGATTACATCGAGGCGCACCTGGACGAGTCGATCAGCCTGGCGACCCTGAGTGAGCTGTGTGGCGTCTCGGTCCGCACCCTGCAAAATGGTTTCAATCAGTTCCTGCAACAGGCGCCGGTGGAGTACATTCGCGACCGGCGCCTGGCGGCGATCCACGAGTCGCTCAAACAAGGCAAGGCTGGAGAAACCGTCACCGACATTCTGTTGCGCCACGGCATCAACAGCTTCGGGCATTTTTCCAGCGCCTATCGGCAACGCTATGGCTGCCTGCCGTCGGACACTCTGCGCCGATAGAAGCATTGAAGCTTCTGCGTAATTCGTAGGTCGGCTGCGCAATCGGATAAGTGCGTGAGGCTGGCGCCCGATAGCATCGAGTCTCTTACAAGAGGAGCGACTCCATGAATATTACGGTGCTGGGCGGTGGGCACGGTTGTTATGCCGCGGCTGTCGAAATGGCTGAAAATGGGCATCCGACTCGCCTGTGGCGTCGCGACGGCGCAGCACTCAATGAGTTGCTGGCGATCGGAAGCCTGACCATCAAGGACTATCATGGCACTCGCCAGTTGTCCGTCGGCAAAGCGGGTGACAAGCTGTCGCTGACCGACCACCTCGGCGAAGCCCTGAACGACGCACAACTGGTGATCATCCCTTTGCCGTCCACCTCCCATGAAGACTTGGCCAAACACGTGGCGCCGTATCTGCAAGACGGTCAGGTGGTGTTTCTGCCGCCGGGCACGTTCGGCAGCTATGTGTTCGCCAGGGCCATGGCCGATGCAGGCAACCACAGCGACGTGGCTTTCGCGGAAACCGGCACGCTGCCGTATCTGGTGCGCAAGCACGGCGCCAGCGACCTGATAATCAGCGGCTACGCTACCCGCCTGCCGACGGGCGTGTTCCCCAGCAATCTGTCCGAGCGCGCCTTTGCGGTATTACGCGAGGCCTACCCAAGCGTCGAGCCGATCGAAGACGCCCTGAGTGGCGCACTGATGAACGCCGGCCCCATCATCCATCCGCCGCTGATCATGATGAACGCCGGGCCCCTGGAGCACTTCGAGGCCTGGGACATCCACAACGAAGGCACCCAGCCGTCGATCCGCCGCGTGACCAGCCAACTGGATGCCGAACGCATTGCCCTGCGCGAAGCACTGACCTATGGCGCGCCGCATTTCCCGTTGGCCGACCATTACAACACCACTGAAGGCGACGAGTGGATGTATGGTCGCGGTGCCCACGGCAAGCTGACCGACAGCGGCGACTGGCGCGAAGACATCGACCTGCAAAAGCATCGCTACATGCTTGAAGACACTCGCCTGGGCCTGTCCTTCCTGGTGTCCGTCGGCCGTTGGGCCGGAGTGCCGACCCCGGTGGCACAGGGCTTGTTGAGCATCGCTTCGGTGGTCGCAGCACGTGACCTATACGCCGAAGGCCGAACACTGGAAAACCTGGGGCTGGCGGACCTGAGCCGGGCACAGATGACCGAACTCCTGACCAGAGGCTACAACTGATGAACGCCGCGCTGCCCCACGTCAGCGTGGTGGGCGCCGGGCGTATGGGCGAGGGCATTGCCCTGGCGTTCATCTATGCGGGCCTGCCGGTCAGCCTTATCGACATCAAGGATCGCACCGAAGATGAGCGGCACGGCTACTTCGAGCGCGTGCGCAACAACCTTCGCGGTGAACTGCAGACCCTGGTGCGCCTCGGGTTGCTCCAGGCGGATCAGGCCGACGTGGCGTTATCCCGGCTGGTGGTGCAATCCAGGTCCGCGGCGGGCGCGACGCTGGGTATGTGTGACTTGGTGTTTGAGGCGGTGCCGGAAGTCATCGACGTCAAGCAGCAGACGTTTGCCTGGGTCAGTGAGCATGTGGGCCCTGAAGCTATTATTGCTTCGACCACCTCGACCTTCCTGGTCACTGAACTGGCAGATATGGTCCGTGAGCCACAGCGCTTCGTTAACGCGCACTGGCTCAATCCCGCGCACCTGATGCCGCTGGTGGAAGTCAGCCGCAGCGACGCAACCTGCCCACGGGTGGTCGAGCGCCTGCTGCAACTGCTCAAGCGTATCGGCAAGGTGCCCGTGGTATGCAATCCGGTGGCTGGCTATATCGTCCCACGCATCCAGGCACTGGCGATGAATGAAGCGGCGCGGATGGTCGAGGAAGGCGTGGCAAGCGCCGAAGACATTGACACTGCGGTGCGCGTTGGCTTTGGTCTGCGCTTTTCGGTGCTGGGGCTGCTGGAGTTCATCGATTGGGGGGGAGGCGACATTCTCTATTACGCATCGCGTTACCTCAGCGACGCGCTGTCACCGCGGTTCGAGTCGCCACAGGTGATTGCCGACAACATGCAAAACGCGCGTAATGGCCTGCGAGACGGCCAGGGTTTCTACGATTACCGCGACCTGAACGTGGACGCTTACAAGCAGCAACGCCTTGCAGCCTTTGTCCGCAAGCTGGAATTGTCGGGGCTGACGCCCGAGTTCGATGGTGCATTGCAGCAGGACTGATATTTAGGCGCTGCCAGAGGCCGCGATCGTTTGATCTTGCTTTAAAGATCGGAAGATCAGCGGCAAGAAACCCTCGACAGACTTTATTAAGATCACATTTGGGCGCTAAGCTGGTGACATGGATGACTCAGATTATTTGCGCCTGCTCACCGTAGCGGCCGAACAAGCCAACGCATTCCTGTCCAATGCCCGCAAATGGGAGCGTGAGCGTTGGGTGTGCCAGCGCCTGTTGCAAGGCCTGAACGTGCCCTACCGCGCCGAAGAATTCCACGCGGCCGGGCAAGAGCCGCCAGACGTGCTGTTTCGCGATGCCAGCTTCGAGGTGTTTTTCGTTCTCGATGAGGGCCGGCGCCTGAATGACGAGTGGCGCGACGAACTGCTGCGCCGGCGCAGCGCGTTTTCCCTGAGCCAACTGGTTCGCCGAGAAGCCAAGCCCCGGCGCATTCCCGCCCACGAATTCCTGCTGCGCCTGGCGCCTACCCTGCGCAAGAAGGCGCACAACTATAAAGAGCGCGGCATGGACCTGGGGGAGCTGGACCTCATCGCCTTCGCCAGCCTCAAGCGCGAAGTGCTGGACCTCAACAGTCATTTTCCGCCACCCACCGAATACCTGCGCCAGGGCTGGCGCTCGTTGTCCCTCGTGGGCCCGACGTTTGCCCGGGTATTATTCGCCCATCCGGACGCTCCGGACTTCTTGCGCAACAATCTGGGGCGCAGCATAGTGTTTGATGTGGGTATCAGCCTGTGACCGGGCTGGCGACTATGCTTCTGGCATTGCCGCCAATCCCACGACTGTAACGTGGCGCCCTTTAGCAACGTCTACCTGACGAGGCCTTTATGACCAGCCGCCTGAACCCCGACGACCAGCAGCATGTCGAAGAGTACCTGCAACTGTCCCAGAACCAAGTCGAGCGCAAGCCTTTCCGGCCCTGGCTGCTCCTTGCCGTGGTACTGGTTGCGGTGATCGGCCTCGGTTTGTTGAGCCGCCTTTTGAGTTACCTGACGCTATGAGCTGCCTTGCGCTCGCTCGGGTAACCGCACCGATTTCTTTTAGCCTTGCGAGATATCCCCATGACCCATCGTATTATTATCGTCGGCGGCGGCGCCGGCGGCCTGGAGTTGGCTACCCGCCTGGGTAAGACTCTGGGCAAGCGCGGCACCGCCAGCATCACGCTGGTGGACGCCAACCTCACCCACATCTGGAAACCCTTGCTCCACGAAGTGGCGGCGGGCTCGCTGAACTCGTCGGAAGACGAACTCAATTATGTTGCCCAAGCCAAATGGAACCACTTCGAGTTCCAGTTGGGGCGCATGAGCGGGCTCGATCGTGAGCAGAAAAAAATCCAGCTGGCCGCCACCCTCGACGAAGCAGGCCGGGAACTGGTGCCTGCGCGCGTGCTGGGCTACGACAGCCTGGTGATCGCCGTCGGCAGTACCACCAATGACTTCGGCACCGAGGGCGCGGCGCAACACTGCCTGTTTCTCGACACCCGCAAGCAGGCTGAACGCTTCCATCAGCAGTTGCTCAATCACTATCTGCGCGCTCATGCCGGGCAAACGGACGTCGTGGAGCAGATCAGCGTTGCCATCGTCGGCGCCGGTGCCACGGGCGTCGAGCTGGCGGCCGAACTGCATAACGCCGCGCATGAACTGGCCGCCTATGGCCTGGACAAGATCAAGCCGGAAAACATGCACATCACCCTGATCGAAGCCGGCCCCCGGGTGTTGCCTGCCCTGCCGGAGCGTATTGGCGGGCCTGTGCATAAAACCCTGGAAAAACTCGGGGTGACGGTGCTGACCAACTCCGCCGTGAGTGAGGTGACTGCCGACGCCCTGATCACCAGCAGCGGCCAGGTGATTGCGGCCAGCCTCAAGGTCTGGGCCGCCGGGATTCGTGCGCCAGGGTTTCTCAAGAACATCGACGGCCTGGAAACCAACCGTATCAACCAACTGCAAGTGCTGCCGACCCTGCAAACCACGCGCGACAAGAACATTTTTGCCTTTGGTGACTGTGCAGCCTGCCCGCAACCTGGCACCGATCGTAATGTGCCACCACGGGCCCAGGCGGCTCACCAGCAGGCGTCGTTGCTGGCCAAGTCGCTGAAACTGCGGATCGAGGGCAAGGACCTGCCGTCGTACAAGTACACCGACTATGGCTCGCTGATCTCGCTGTCGCGTTTTTCGGCGGTGGGTAACTTGATGGGCAACCTGACGGGCAGCGTGATGCTGGAAGGCTGGCTGGCGCGGATGTTCTATGTGTCGCTGTATCGCATGCACCAGATGGCGCTGTATGGCTTCTTCCGCACGGCGATGCTGATGCTGGGGAGCAAGATTGGGCGAGGCACCGAGCCACGCCTTAAATTGCACTGATACCGCAACGCCATATTGGGCCAAGCTTCTGTGGGAGCTGGCTTGCCTGCGATGCAGACACCTCGATGTATCTTTCAGACCGAGGCAATGTCATCGCAGGCAAGCCAGCTCCCACATTTGTTTCGCGGTGAAGCTTAAAATTCAGACAAAAAAAATCCCCGTATCTTTCGATACGAGGATTTTTAATATGGTCGGGGTAAGGGGATTCGAACTCCTGACATCCTGCTCCCAAAGCAGGCGCGCTACCGGACTGCGCTATACCCCGGTAAAAAAAAGGCGACCTTTCAGTCGCCTTCTTCGATCAGTGCTTTTGGCCTCTGATCTTAAGATTCGATTCCAGCGTTAATCTGGTCTCAAAAATGGTGGGTCGTGTGGGATTCGAACCTACGACCAATTGGTTAAAAGCCAACTGCTCTACCAACTGAGCTAACGACCCAAATATGGTCGGGGTAAGGGGATTCGAACTCCTGACATCCTGCTCCCAAAGCAGGCGCGCTACCGGACTGCGCTATACCCCGGTTTGAAATTGGCTCCGTGACCAGGACTCGAACCTGGGACCCAATGATTAACAGTCATTTGCTCTACCGACTGAGCTATCACGGAACTACATATTTCAAAGTGTTACGTTGTTGCTTGTTACGTTCTCTTCAACCCTTCCGTATCGCTACGTTAGTGCCTCTGAGGCGCGCTATTCTACAATCTTAAAAACCCCTGTCAACCCTTTAAATTGCTTTTAAGACAATGATTTGCGCTTCTTTCTGATTTCTCCTTGGGGAGAAGAAACCGTTGGGCTGACGTTGCTGCGGGGCGCACTTTACAAGCCTTTGCCTTACAGTTCAACGCCCTATCGAAAAAAAAGGCCCCGCAAAGCGGGGCCCCTTCTTATAGCGCAGCAGCTTGGGCTCAATGGAAGACGATTTCGTCGTTTTCCACGGTTGCCTCGACACTGGTGCCCGGCATAAAGCTGCCCGACAGGATCAGCTGTGCCAACGGGTTCTCGATCCAGCGCTGGATCGCACGCTTCAACGGCCGTGCGCCATACACCGGGTCATAACCCACGGCGATCAACTTATCCAACGCCTCGCGGCTCAGGTCCAGCGACAACTCACGCTCCGCCAGACGGCTGCGCAAGCGGCCCAACTGGATCTCGGTGATGCCCGCGATTTGATCCCGCGCCAGAGGCTCGAAGATCACCACTTCATCTACCCGGTTGATGAACTCCGGCCGGAAGTGGCTGGTCAGCGCGTCCATCACCGCTGCACGCTGGGCCTCACGATCACCCACCAGTTCTTGGATTTGCGCCGAGCCCAGGTTGGAGGTCATCACGATCACCGTATTCTTGAAGTCCACGGTGCGCCCGTGACTGTCGGTCAGGCGGCCATCTTCCAGCACCTGCAGCAACACGTTGAACACATCCGGGTGAGCCTTTTCGACCTCGTCCAGCAGGATCACCGAGTAAGGCTTGCGCCGTACCGCTTCGGTCAGGTAACCGCCTTCCTCGTAGCCCACATAGCCTGGTGGTGCCCCGATCAAACGAGCCACGGAATGTTTCTCCATGAACTCGGACATGTCGATCCGCACCATCGCCTCTTCGGTATCAAAGAGGAACTCGGCCAAGGCCTTGCACAACTCGGTCTTGCCCACGCCGGTCGGGCCGAGGAACATGAACGAGCCGCTCGGACGGTTCGGGTCGGACAACCCGGCGCGGGAACGCCGCACCGCGTTGGACACCGCAACCACCGCCTCGTCCTGGCCAATCACGCGCTGGTGCAACAGGCTTTCCATCTTCAGCAGCTTGTCGCGCTCGCCTTCGAGCATTTTCGACACGGGAATACCGGTCCACTTCGACACGACTTCAGCAATTTCTTCCTCGGTCACCTTGCTGCGCAGCAACTGGTTCTCCGGCTTGCCGTGCTGGTCGACCATCTGCAGGCTGCGTTCCAGGTCCGGGATCACCCCGTACTGCAACTCGGCCATGCGGTTCAGGTCGCCTTTACGGCGCGCGGCTTCCAGTTCCTGACGGGACTGCTCGATCTTTTGCTGGATCTGCGCAGAACCCTGCACTTCGGCTTTCTCCGAGGTCCAGATTTCTTCGAGGTCCGAATACTCGCGTTCCAGGCGAACAATTTCTTCCTGGAGTTTTTCCAGGCGCTTCTTCGCCGGCTCGTCCTCTTCTTTCTTCAGGGCCTGGGATTCAACTTTCAGCTGAATCAGGCGCCGATCCAGGCGGTCGAGCACTTCGGGCTTCGAATCGATCTCCATCCGGATACGGCTGGCCGCTTCGTCGATCAGGTCGATGGCCTTGTCCGGCAACTGCCGGTCAGTGATATAGCGATGGCTCAACTTCGCCGCCGCAATGATCGCGCCGTCGGTGATCGCGACTTTATGGTGCACCTCATACCGCTCTTTCAGGCCACGCAGGATCGCGATGGTGTCTTCTTCGCTCGGCTCTTCCACCAGTACTTTCTGGAAGCGACGCTCAAGGGCGGCGTCTTTCTCGATGTACTGGCGGTATTCGTTCAATGTGGTCGCACCGACGCAATGCAACTCGCCACGCGCCAGTGCCGGCTTGAGCATGTTGCCCGCATCCATCGAACCTTCGCCCTTACCGGCGCCGACCATGGTGTGCAGTTCGTCGATAAACAGAATGATCTGCCCTTCCTGCTTCGACAGTTCATTGAGCAGGGATTTCAGACGCTCCTCGAACTCGCCGCGGAACTTGGCGCCGGCAATCAGCGACCCCATGTCCAGGGACAGCAGACGCTTGCCTTTAAGGCCGTCTGGCACTTCACCATTAATGATGCGCTGGGCCAGGCCTTCGGCAATCGCGGTTTTACCCACGCCAGGCTCGCCGATCAGCACCGGGTTGTTCTTGGTGCGGCGTTGCAGGACCTGGATGGTGCGACGAATTTCGTCGTCACGGCCGATCACCGGATCGAGCTTGCCCTCTTCGGCACGCTTGGTCAGGTCGACCGTATATTTATCCAGGGCCTGGCGCGACTCCTCATGATTGGGGTCGTTTACGGCTTCGCCGCCACGCAGATTGTTGATGGCGTTTTCCAGGGCCTTTTTGCTCACGCCCTGGCCCAGCAACAATTTGCCGAGCTTGCTGTTGTCGTCCATCGCGGCGAGCAACACCACTTCACTGGAGATGAACTGGTCACCCTTCTGCTGGGCCAGGCGGTCTGCCTGGTTCAGCAGGCGTGCCAAGTCCTGGGACATGTTCACGTCGCCAGTGGGATTTTGGATTTTCGGCAGTTGGTCGAGCTCTTTGCTCAACTCCTTGCGCAGGCTGTTGACGTCAAAGCCCACCTGCATCAGCAAGGGTTTGATGGAGCCGCCTTGCTGCTCCAGGAGCGCTTGCATCAAGTGCGCGGGCTCGATGGCCGGATGGTCGAGGCCAACCGCCAGGGATTGGGCATCAGATAAAGCCAACTGCAATTTGCTGGTTAAACGATCAATACGCATTAGTCACCTTCCTTTTGAGCAGGCCGGAGCTGTAAACACATCCTGAATGAAGAAACCTGCCAGATACCCCTATAGATGTGGTCGATTCTGGAAGATTCAAGCGGCCAATAGTTGACGCAGGTCAGGAGAGTCTAGCGTTCAAGCCAGATAAGGGAGGCAAATCGACCGGTGCGCGGGCTGCGCCGGTAAGAATAGAAGCGGGGATCGGTCACGGTGCACAAACCACCACCGTAAACAGCAGTGACACCGCAGGCGGCGAGACGTAGGCGGGCCAGTTGGTAGATGTCGGCCATGAACTTGCCCGGGTTCTGACTGGGGATGAACGCCTCAATCGTTGCCGGAAGTTGCTGCATAAAAGCTTCACGCACCTCCGGCCCCACTTCAAAGGCTTGCGGGCCAATGGCCGGCCCCAACCACACCAGTACTTCGCCAGGCTCGGTGGCCATGCTCTCGACGGTCGCTTCCAATACGCCAGCGGCCAAGCCACGCCAGCCGGCATGGGCTGCCGCAACGCGGGTGCCGGCACGATTGCAGAACAAGGCAGGCAGGCAATCCGCCGTCATTGATGTGCAGGCGATGCCAGGGGTGCTGGTCCAACTGCCATCGGCTTCGGCAGTCTGGCCGGGATCGGCCTCAACCACGCCAACATCGTGGACCTGGCGCAGCCAGGCAGGCTGGATATTGAAGGCATCGTTGAGGCGACGGCGATTTTCGAGAACGGCTTCAAGGCTGTCCTCAACATGATCACCGAGATTGAGGCTGTCGAACGGCGCCAAACTGACGCCGCCCGCACGGGTGGTAACGCAGGCTTTCACCCCGGCCGGCGCGGGCCAGTCAGGAATCAGCCAGTCACTCATCCGATAAACGCCTCGCGGTCTTGCTTGAGCAGCGACAACAACCAGACAAAATCGTCTGGAAGTGGCGATTCCCAGCTCATCCGCTTACCGCTCGTCGGATGATCCAGTTCCAGGAAGCGTGCATGCAGCGCCTGGCGCGGGAAGGTTTTCAGCGAATCAACCATGGTTGCACTGGCCGCAGGCGGAATACGGAAGCGGCCACCGTAGGCCGGGTCTCCGACCAACGGGAAGTTGATGTGCGCCATGTGCACCCGGATCTGGTGGGTACGACCGGTTTCCAGCTTCACCCGCACGTGGGTGTGGGAGCGGAAACGCTCAAGCACGCGGTAATGGCTGACAGCTTGTTTGCCGCCTTCCATCACGGCCATGCGCTGGCGCTGCTGGCCGTGGCGACCGATAGGGGCATTGATTTTGCCACCGGCGGTGACCACACCGATCACGATGCATTCGTAGATCCGGCTGACACTGCGACTCTGCAGTTGTGTGACCAACTGCGTCTGCGCCTGAATGGTCTTGGCTACCACCATAAGGCCGGTGGTGTCCTTGTCCAGACGGTGCACGATGCCGCAGCGCGGGACGTTGATGATGTCCGGCACGTGGTGCAGCAAGGCATTTAGCAAGGTGCCATCAGCGTGCCCGGCTGCCGGGTGAACCACCAGGCCTGCGGGTTTGTTGATCACCAGGATGTCGTCGTCTTCATAGACGATGTCCAGTTCAATATCCTGGGCGATCCATTCTCCCTGGGCTTCCTGCTCGGCAGTCAGCTCAAGAATCGCACCGCCATGAACTATGTCTCGCGGGCGGATAACCGCTCCATCCACAGTCAGGCGGCCGTCTTTGATCCAGGCGGAAAGGCGCGAGCGCGAGTGCTCAGCGAATAATTGTGCGGCGACTTGATCGAGGCGTTGGCCGCCCAATTCGGACGGCACCTCTGCGCGAAGTTCAATTTTATCGGACATGCTCAGACTAGGCGTGGCACAGCCTTTGGTTTCGGCTGCGCGCTTGTGGTTAAATACGGCGTCTTTTGCCCCGAGGCTTTCCAAGGGGCGCTCATCATAACAGGACGGCCCCGCCCAAGACAGCGGCCGTCATAGGGACGCAAGCCGCCATGCAAGTGAAACACCTGCTGCTGATCGCCATCCTCGCCATGACTGCTGCTTGCTCGTCAACAAAGGAAGTCGTCGACGAAAACCTGAGCGAGGTCGAGCTGTACCAACAAGCTCAGACCGACCTGAACAACAACAGCTACACCAGCGCCACGGCAAAGCTGAAGGCACTGGAGTCGCGGTATCCGTTCGGGCGCTACGCCGACCAGGCCCAGCTTGAGCTGATCTACGCCAACTACAAGAACGCTGAACCGGAAGCTGCCAAGTCCGCCGCCGAGCGTTTTATCCGCCTGCACCCGCAGCACCCGAACGTCGACTATGCCTACTACCTCAAGGGCCTGACCTCGTTTGACCAGGACGTTGGCCTGCTGGCGCGCTTCCTGCCGCTGGACATGACCAAGCGTGACCCGGGCGCTGCCCGCGACTCCTACAACGAGTTTGCGCAGCTGACCAGCCGCTACCCAAACAGCCGCTACGCGCCGGACGCCAAGCAGCGCATGATCTACCTGCGCAACCTGCTGGCTTCCTATGAGATCCACGTAGCCCACTACTACCTGACCCGTCAGGCCTATGTCGCAGCCGCCAACCGTGGCCGCTATGTAGTGGAAAACTTCCAGGAAACCCCATCCGTGGGTGACGGCCTGGCCGTGATGACCGAGGCTTACCAGCGCTTGCACCTGGACGCCCTGGCTGCAACCAGCCTGGAAACCCTGAAGCTGAACTACCCCGACCACCCAAGCCTGAAGGACGGTCAGTTCGTGCCTCAGGTTGCCGAAGCCGACAACCGTTCGTGGTTGAGCAAATACACCCTGGGCCTGATCGAGTCCCGTCCACCGCTGCCGCCGGGCGAAACCCGCGCCAACCAGGACATCATCAAGCAGTACCAGGATGCCAAGGATTCGATTCCATCGGACCTCAAGCCGCGTGACGAAAACGGCGACATCATTGAAGAACAAGGCCCTCAAGCCCTGGGCAACAATGAAGATCGCTCGTGGTTCAGCTACATGACTTTCGGTGTATTCGACTGATTGTTCGCCGCGATGCAAAAAGGGAGACCCTCGGGTCTCCCTTTTTTTGTCTGCGATTTAATTCCGCTGTGCGCGTGTCACGTCCTTGGCTAAACTGCCGAA
Source organism: Pseudomonas sp. Bout1 (assembly GCF_034314165.1). GTDB lineage: Bacteria > Pseudomonadota > Gammaproteobacteria > Pseudomonadales > Pseudomonadaceae > Aquipseudomonas. The sequence continues at coordinate 6,082,290 of NZ_JAVIWK010000001.1, forward strand.
TTCCTTGTCGAGAAGCTGCCCACCATGGTTCGTCTACTGTTCTGGATTGCCGTTATTGCCGCCGCGGTATGGTTTTGGCGCAAATTCAAAAGCCCGGCCGCCAAACAGCAACGGCCCAGCGAACCCGGCACTATCCAGATGGTTCGTTGCGCCCACTGTGGCCTTCACCTGCCGCAGGATCGGGCCTTGAGCCAACGCCAGGACTGGTATTGCACCCAGGCGCATCTTGAGCAGGGCCCGAAGTCTATCCAGCGTTGATTCGGCCTGCGGGTGCGTAAGGCGCCGGGTCAATGATCGGCTCACGCTCCAGCAACAAATCGGCAAACAACTGGCAGGACGCCGGCGCCAGTACCAGGCCGTTGCGGTAATGCCCGCAGTTGAGCCACAGCCCTTCAAACCCGGGCACCTTGCCGATATAGGGAATGCCTTCTGGCGACCCGGGCCGCAAGCCAGCCCAATGCCCCACCACTTCAGCATCGGCCAGGGCCGGAATCAACTCCACGGCAGAGGCTTTCAAGCTTGCCAGCGCGGAATCGGTGGGCGTCTTGTCGAAGCCTTCATGCTCCAGCGTGCTGCCGATCAGAATGTGCCCATCGCGCCGGGGAATTGCATAGCGGCCCTTGGCCAGGACCATGCATGACAAAAAGTCCGACGCGCATTTGTACAGGATCATCTGCCCCTTGACCGGTTCCACGGGCAACGCCAACCCCAGGCTACCCAGCAGCTCACCGCTCCAGGCACCGGCCGCAAGTACTACGTGATCGCCACGTATCGGCCCGAGTGCGGTATTCACCCCGACAACTTTACCGCCCTCCTGAATAAAGCCCTCAACCGCGCATTGTTCGTGAATCGTCACGCCTGGCAGGGCCAGCAAGGCTGCCTTGAGGGATTTGACCAGCCTTGGATTGCGCACATTGGCCACATCCGCCATGTAGATCGCCTGGGAAAACCCGGCCCCCAGGACCGGCACAGCATCATGGGCAGCTGATACATCCACCTTGCTTAACGGGCGCCTTTCACGGGCGGCCCAGGCGAGCGCCTCGGTTTCATCTTCCAGGTCCAGCCAATACAGGCCGGTGGTGTGAACTTCCGGATCGACGCCGGTAGCCGCGAACAAACGTTCAGCCAGTTGCGGGTAGAAGTCCTGGGACCAATGCGCCAATGCAGTCACCGCAGGGCTGTAACGCCACGGGTACAGTGGCGAAACAATGCCGCCACCTGCCCAGGAAGACTCCTGCCCGACCGCCGAGCGGTCCAGCAGTACAACCGACTGCCCTTGGGATGCCAGATTGAACGCCGTCAACAATCCGATTACCCCACCACCCACAACCACTATTTGCTGTTGTTTAGCCATTGTTCGATCCAGCCGATAAAAGAAAAAGGCACGCCCGGCGCCCAATCATGCAGCGTCGCCATCATTGCCCCCAGCACGCCGTGCGCGACGTTTCAGGCGCGGCTCCCGGATTGCTTCGTAAGCCGGTACTGCTCAGGCTGAAGGCGGCACAGGAATCACCTTCCATCACCGAGTCACTTGCAGGCGTGGCAAGCAGAGCGAAATCCTGAGGGTTCAATGCAGCAGTGATTCTATAGCGATCATTGCCGGCGATGACGCCAGTCGCATCAATAAAAGTGCCGTTCCTCGCGTAATAACGCTCAAGCTGCTGGGCTTGTTCGGTCAGCAACCCGGCGATTTGCGCGCGATAGACCTTTTTCATATGGCTGGTATATCCGGGATAGGCGACGCCCGCCAGGAGCCCGACGATCGCCACGGCGATCAATAATTCGATCAGGGTGAAACCAGTGCAATCCTTGCCCATCGTGCTGCTCACCTATTGAAGTTGCCGCCACATGATTCGTCGAAAACGCTCACCGGGTCCGCTGCCCACTCGCGCATACACAGACTCCAGGACGGAACGCGAGTGGCCACTGACTCCCACCGAGGTCACGCGATAAAGGTTTGCCTGGGTTTCTGCCGGAAGATGGGCGAGCCCCTTGGCCTGCCCCAGATTTTGAATACCGTAGAGGCCATTTTTCATCCCGACCCAGGTGACCGTAGAGACGGGGTTCGTTCCAGGCCCAACCACCGAAACCGACTCGGCAGGTGGCGCGCACGCGGCAGTCGAGCGGCAGGGAAGCCGCGCAAACCCAGGCGCCTGTACCACAGACTCGCCGAGCCTTAGGCCGCTTTCGGCCACCTGAAACGACTGGTTGCGCTGCCGGGTGCTGCCAGTAATTTTTTCTTGCGAAATTGCTCCGCGCATCGAAGCCAGCCCGAGAAGCGCCAACAGCAGCAGGAACACCAGACTGATCAGCAACACCATGCCTGCCTGACTTGAACGAGAGGGGTAATAACCCATGGGTGCTACTCCAGACGATTGCGCAGCGCCGCTACAACACTGTAGGTCTGGTCTTTAACCAACCCTTTTGGATCCTGAAGTGTCAGTAGAATCCGTACGCTGCGTATCAACGACTCATCGCCGGGGCTGGGGTCATATCGGGTGACAACCGTTGAGCCCTGCTTGTCGGCCACGCCGAAGCTGATGTCGAATGCCGCAACGTTATCCACGAGCACCGCCCTGCTCGGGGCCGCCAGTGTGCTGAACTTCAACTGATCACCCTCAAAGGTGTAAGTCAGCTTGCGCAGTGGCAAGCGCACTTGCCCGGGCGCCGGTGTTGGCGGGCCGCCCGCGTAGGCGTGGGCAGTACCGGTGCAATCGGAAAGCACCGCCCAGTCAGGCTTGCTGCCGCCCTCGCCCACGTCAGCGGTTATGAGTGTCAGGGACCGGGAGCCGCCCATGGCACTCCAGCCGATGGGACGATCAAACTCCACGGGGGCATTACTGATTGAGGCAGTGGCCAGGCAACCAAACATACCCACCTGGCGTATCTCCTGAATCAGCTTGCCCAGCACAAACCGTGCATCATCCTGCAACAGCGAAGCCGCGTTCTGACTGGCATAGGTGATTCGGGAACTGAGCGCAATCTGGGTCACGCCCATGATCAGCACCAGGCCGAGGGCCAATGCCAGCAGCATCTCCACCAGGCTGAAACCCCGATCAGGCGCTTTCATGGCAACACCCTCGGATCGACGGCAACCCGGCTGGTCAGGGTGAACGTTTCCCGGGCGCCTTGAGCCTTCGCTCCACGGGAGTCATCCCAGCTGATGCTGATGGTCACCTCTCGCTGACTGACCGAAACCGACCCCTTGGCACTTTCCCCGGCAAACCCTGCGATGTTGGCTTCGAAGTCGTGCAGGTCCAGGTCACGCACACTTGCAACCGAAGTGCCGGAAGACGCGCGCTCATTCTGCCCCCATGAGTAATCCACGCCAGAGTTGGCGCGAATCCGGTCGAGCATGTCGTACGCAATGAAACTGGCCTGACTGGTCATCCTGGAACTGTCGGCGTATTTCAGCGCATTGAGCTGAATCACCGCCGCGCCCAGCAGGCCGACTGCCAGGATCAGCACAGAGACCAGGACCTCGATCAGGGTCATCCCGGCTTGGGTCAGTTGAGGGCGAATCGTTAGGGGGCAAGCGTTCATTACCATCGTCATCCATGTCGAGGGTCATCAAAAAGCAGCGGGAAATCTGCCAAGCAACGCAAGACTAGCGCCGGTCTTGCCCGAGCGCTGCACCCCGGAACAAAGCGAAATACTTTGGACAGGATGGCCACCATTCGACGCATCAGCCTGGGCGCTATAACTATGTCTGCCACCCGGCACCCACTGAAAAAGCACACCGCGTCCACGGAGGGACGGCACATGAAACAAAGGGGTTTCTCGCTGATTGAACTGATACTGGGCCTGTTCCTGAGTGGCATCCTGGCCAATCTGGCAGTGCCCAGCTTGAAGGGGTTGCTTGAGTCGCAACGACGCCAGAGCGCCGCCGAATCCCTCGCTGGCGGGGTACGTTACGCCCGCACAGAAGCTATCGCACGCAACCGCACGGTGGTCATCCATGCACTGGACGATGACTGGAGCCTGGGATGGAGGGTGATACTGGACCTGAACGGACGCGGCCATCTGGACGACCACAATCCGGTGCTGCTGGTACACCAGGACAGCGGCCAGATACCGATTGTGGGGAATACGCCAGTCAGAACCCAGATACGCTTCAGCGGCCTGGGAGAACCGCTGCTGTCAGCAGGAGCATTCAGCGCCGGCACCGTTCACGTATGTGCAACGGACCAGCAACTGAGCCTGTATCAGATAGTACTGGCCGCCAGCGGGCGCATCAGCCTGCGCAGCAACAAGACCGAGCAGGCGCTGTGCCGGGGCTATGCCGGCACGCTTGGGCTCAGAGCAGCGAGCGAACCCGCAGCTCCTTGGGCATGGAGAAAGTGATGTTTTCTTCCCGGCCAGCCAGCTCATCAGCGCCGGTGGCGCCCCAAGCCTGCAGTTGCTGGATAACGCCGCGCACCAATACTTCCGGGGCCGAGGCACCCGCGGTGATACCGATGCGCTCGACACCGTCGAACCAGCTGCGCTGCAGGTCTTCGGCACCATCGATCAGGTACGCCGGAGTGGCCATACGCTCGGCCAGTTCGCGCAGGCGGTTGGAGTTGGAGCTGTTGGGGCTGCCCACAACCAGCACCACGTCGCATTCGTCGGCCAACTGTTTGACCGCATCCTGGCGATTTTGCGTGGCGTAGCAGATGTCGTCCTTGCGCGGCCCGCCGATGGCCGGGAAACGCGTACGCAGGGCATCGATGACGCGGCTGGTGTCGTCCATGGACAAGGTGGTCTGGGTAACAAAGGCCAGCTTTTCAGGGTTGTGCACCTGCAAGGCGGCGACGTCTTTTTCGTCTTCCACCAGGTAGATCGCGCCGCCATTGCTGGCGTCATACTGGCCCATGGTGCCTTCGACTTCCGGGTGACCGGCGTGGCCGATCAGGATGCACTCACGCCCGTCACGGCTGTAGCGCGCGACCTCGATATGCACCTTGGTCACCAGCGGGCAGGTGGCATCGAACACTTTCAGGCCACGGCCTGCCGCTTCAGTGCGTACCGCCTGGGAAACACCGTGGGCGCTGAAGATGACAATAACGTCGTCCGGCACCTGGTCCAATTCCTCAACGAAGATGGCACCGCGACTGCGCAGGTCCTCGACCACGAATTTGTTGTGGACGACTTCATGGCGCACATAAATCGGCGGCCCGAAGACTTCCAGGGCGCGGTTGACGATTTCAATCGCCCGGTCCACGCCGGCGCAGAAGCCACGGGGGTTGGCGAGTTTGATTTGCATGCTGTGCCTCGTGTCTTGCCCTGTAGGAGCGAGCTTGTGTGGTGAGGGAGCTTGCTCCCGCTGGGCTGCGAAGCAGCCCCAATCTGGGCAATCAAGACACGTCAGATGTATCTCGATGAACAGTTTGGGAGTGCTATGCACTCCAGCGGGAGCAAGCTTCCTCGCCACAACAGGCTCAGTCCTACAGTAGGCCGGTTTCGTTAATTACAGCGCTTTAACGTCGATGATTTCAACATCAAAGGTCAAGGTTTTCCCGGCCAACGGGTGGTTGAAGTCGATGGTCACTTGCGCGTCATCAAAGGCTTTCACCACACCCGGCAGTTCGGTATTCGCCGCATCGTTGAAGATCACCAACAAGCCTTCCGACAGTTCCATGTCCTGGAACTGCGAACGCGGGATGATCTGCACATTTTGCGGGTTGGGCTGGCCAAAGGCGTTTTCCGGCAGGATCTGCAGGTTGCGCTTGTCGCCGGCCTTGAAACCGAACAGGGCTGCTTCAAAACCCGGCAGCAGGTTGCCGTCGCCGACCTTGAAGGTCGCCGGAGCCTTGTCGAACGTGCTGTCGACCGTGTCGCCATTCTCCAGGCGCAATGCGAAATGCAAGGTGACTTCCGTGTTCTGGCCGATGCGTTGTTCAGCCAATACCTGTTCAGTCATGAACGGTCTCTCCGGTTTTCTTACTTTTGAACATATCCAACGCCAGCATGATTGCACCGACGGTGATGGCGCTGTCGGCAAAGTTGAACGCCGGGAAGTACCAGCGGTTCTGCCAATGCACCAGAATAAAGTCGATCACATGGCCCAGAGCGATGCGGTCGTACAAGTTACCCAGCGCGCCACCGAGCACCAGGGCCAGCGCCACCGCCAGCCAGGTGTCATCGCGCCCAAGGCGCTTGAGCCACACCACCAGCACGGCACTGACCACCACGGCGATCAGGGCAAACAACCAGCGCTGCCAGCCGGAGCTGTCAGCCAGGAAGCTGAACGCAGCGCCGGTGTTGTAGGCCAGGGTCCAGCTGAAGTAGTCGGGAATCACCACGATCTGCTGGTACATCTGCAAGGCGCCCTCGAAATGAGCTTTGCTGAGTTGGTCAATGACCAGCACCAGCACGCTCAACACGAGCAAGCCCAGGCGTCCAAAACGACTGGCTTCAGGCATAGTGACGAACCTCGCCAGCGCCGGTGATGTTGTCGACGCAACGACCGCAAATTTCCGGGTGCTCAGGGTTCACACCGACATCTTCACGGCAGTGCCAGCAACGGGCGCACTTGGCGAAGGCCGACTTGACCACTTTGAGCTTGAGACCCGGTACTTCGGTGGCCACGGCATCCGCAGGGGCCTGGGCAAACGGTGCCAGGCTGGCGGTGGAGGTGATCAGCACGAAGCGCAGTTCATTGCTCAACTTGGCCAGGTCGGCCGTCAGGCCTTCCTCGGCAAACAGTGTGACTTCAGCCTGCAAGTTACCGCCCACGGCCTTGGCCGCACGCTGCACTTCCAGCTCTTTGTTCACGGCAACCTTGACCGCCATCACGCCTTCCCAGTACTCACGGCCCAGTTCAAAGTCGGCCGGCAGTTCGGTCAGGCCTTCGTACCAGGTGTTGAGCATCACGGACTCGTTACGCTCGCCCGGCAGGTATTCCCACAGTTCGTCGGCAGTGAAGGCCAGGATCGGTGCGATCCAGCGCACCAGCGCTTCAGAGATGTGGTACAGCGCGGTCTGCGCCGAACGGCGGGCCTTGCTGTTGGCGCCGGTGGTGTACTGGCGGTCCTTGATGATGTCGAGGTAGAAACCACCCAGCTCCTGCACGCAGAAGTTGTGGATCTTGGAGTAGACATTCCAGAAGCGGTATTCGCCGTAGTGCTCTTGCAACTCGCGCTGCAGCAACAGGGTACGGTCCACGGCCCAACGGTCCAGGGCGAGCATTTCCTCAGCCGGCAGGATGTCGGTGGCCGGGTTGAAACCGGTCAGGTTCGACAGCATGAAGCGTGCGGTATTACGGATACGACGGTAGGCATCGGCGCTGCGGGCCAGAATCTGGTCCGACACGGCGATTTCGCCCGAGTAATCGGTCGAGGCTACCCACAGGCGCATGATGTCGGCGCCCAAGGTGTCGTTGATCTTTTTCGGCTCGATTACGTTTTTCAGCGACTTGGACATCTTGCGGCCCGTCTCGTCGACGGTGAAGCCGTGGGTCAGCAATTCGCGGTACGGCGCGTGGTTGTCGATGGCGCAACCTGTCAGCAGCGACGAGTGGAACCAGCCACGGTGTTGGTCGGAGCCTTCCAGGTACAGGTCGGCACGCGGACCGGTCTCGTGACCCATCGGGTGCGAGCCACGCAGCACATGCCAATGGGTGGTGCCCGAGTCGAACCACACGTCGAGGGTGTCGCTGATCTTGTCGTACAGCGGCGCGTCGTCGCCCAGCAGCTCGGCGGCGTCCAGCTTGAACCAGGCTTCGATACCTTCTTGTTCAACACGCTGGGCAACCACTTCCATCAGTTCGACGGTACGTGGGTGCAGCTCGCCGCTTTCCTTGTTCAGGAAAAACGGGATCGGCACGCCCCAGTTGCGCTGCCGGGAGATGCACCAGTCCGGGCGGTTGGCGATCATCGAGTGCAGGCGCGCCTGGCCCCAGGCCGGGACGAACTTGGTCTCTTCGATGGCTTTGATCGCGCGGTTACGCAGGGTCGCGCCACTGGTCGGCTCTTTGTCCATGCCGATAAACCACTGCGCGGTGGCGCGGTAGATCAGCGGGGACTTGTGACGCCAGCAGTGCATGTAGCTGTGCTTGATGGTGTCGGTTTGCATCAGTGCACCGACTTCACGCAGCTTGTCGATGATCGCCGGGTCAGCCTTGAAGATGAACTGGCCGCCAAAAAACTCCAGCGACGGCACATAAACGCCGTTGCTCTGCACCGGGTTGATGATGTCATCGTTAACCAGGCCGTACTTCTTGCAGATGACAAAGTCGTCCACGCCGTAGGCAGGCGAGCAGTGAACCACACCGGTGCCCGAACCCAGCTCAACGTAGTCAGCCAGGTACACCGGCGACAGACGGTCATAGAACGGGTGACGGAAGTTGATCAGCTCCAGCGCGGTGCCGGTCGTGGTGGCGATCACCGAGCCTTGCAGCTCGTAGCGCGCCAGGCAGGCTTCGACCATTTCTTCAGCGAGCACGAGCAGGCGGTCACCGACGTCCACCAGGGCGTAGGTGAATTCCGGGTGCACGTTCAACGCCTGGTTGGCCGGGATGGTCCACGGGGTGGTGGTCCAGATCACGATGGCGGCCGGTTTGCTCAGGCTTGCCAGGCCAAACGCCTGGGCCAGCTTGGCCTCGTCGGCGATCGGGAAGGCCACGTCGATGGTCGAGGACTTTTTCTCTTCGTATTCGACTTCCGCTTCAGCCAGGGCCGAGCCGCAGTCAAAACACCAGTTCACGGGCTTGAGACCCTTGAACACGAAGCCGCCTTTGACGATTTCGGCCAAGGCGCGGATTTCACCGGCCTCGTTCTTGAAGTCCATGGTCTTGTAAGGGTTGGCCCAGTCGCCCAACACACCCAGGCGGATGAATTCGGACTTCTGCCCTTCGATCTGCTCGGTGGCGTAGGCACGGCACAGTTCGCGGGTTTTATCGGCGCCCAGGTTCTTGCCGTAGGTCACTTCGACCTTGTGTTCGATCGGCAGGCCATGGCAGTCCCAGCCCGGAACATACGGCGCGTCAAAACCCGAAAGGGTTTTCGAGCGGATGATCATGTCCTTCAGAATCTTGTTCAGCGCATGACCGATGTGAATCGTGCCGTTGGCATAAGGAGGGCCGTCGTGCAGGACGAATTTCGGACGATCCTTGCCAATCTCGCGCAACTTTCCGTACAGGCCAATACTGTCCCAGCGCTGCAGGATCTGCGGTTCGCGCTGTGGCAGGCCGGCCTTCATTGGGAAGGCGGTGTCCGGAAGGTTTAGCGTGGCTTTATAGTCGGTCATTTAAGGCTCTTCATTAGCGATGGGCGCTAGGTGCGGCTAGTGCACGGGCGGCGGCGACATCCGCATTGATCGCCGTTTTCAACGCCTCCAGGGAGGCGAAACGCTGCTCTTCACGCAGCTTTTGGTGGAAAGCCACCGTCAAACGCCGGTCATACAAATCACCGGCAAAATCCAAAAGGTGAACTTCCAGGTGGGCCTTGCCATCACCTGCAACCGTGGGCCTGACGCCTATGTTGGCGACTCCGGGCCACGATTGGCCGTCGATGTCGACACTCACCAGGTAAACCCCGGTCAGTGGCACGCGACGGCGCTTGAGTTGCACGTTGGCGGTTGGCGTGCCCAGTTGGCGCGCCAGCTTCTGGCCGTGCAGGACCCGCCCGGCAATCCGGAACGGGCGGCCGAGCAAGCGCTCGGCCAAGGCGAAGTCGGCAGCGGCCAGGGCGTTACGTACCTGGGTACTGCTCACGCGCAGGCCGTCCAGTTCGACGGTTTGCGCGGCTTCGACGGTAAAGCCCTGGGTGACGCCGGCCTGTTGCAGGAAATCGAAATCGCCTACCCGGTCGCAACCGAAACGGAAGTCGTCGCCGACCTCCAGGTGCTGCACGCCCAGGCCATCCACCAGGATACGGTCGACGAACTCGGCGGCACTCAGGCTGCGCAAACGCTGGTTGAAAGCCAGGCAGAGCACACGGTCGACGCCTTCTTCAGCCAGCAATTGCAGCTTGTCCCGCAGGCGGGCCAGACGCGCCGGCGCCGTCTCCGGGGTAAAGAACTCACGCGGCTGTGGTTCAAAAATCACCACGCAGCTGGGCACGCCCAACTCAACCGCACGCTCACGCAGGCGGGCCAGGATAGCCTGGTGGCCACGGTGAACACCGTCAAAGTTGCCAATAGTGGCGACGCAGCCCCGATGCTGGGGGCGCAGGTTGTGGAGACCTCGAACCAGCTGCATAACGCGCTTCTTGCTCATAAAGTGGTCGATTATAACCACACCCGGCCCCGGACGACAGGCAACAGCGCAGGCCATTTGCGCGAATCGATAAAACAACCGTTTTATCGACGAAAACTCTCTAGTTCAGCGACTTGCGATTGAAATCCCGCAAACGGAAGCCCATGAGCAGCAACATGCCGAAGTACACCACTATGCCAGCGACCACCAACGCACCGAGGCGCATGAAGCGCTCCAGCATATGGCCTTGATCCCAGGCGGGCATGAAGTGCATCAGGCCCAGCAACACTGCAGCCATCGCGCCAACCGCCACCACCAGTTTGATGGCGAACGGGCCCCAACCGGCCTGAGGCTGGAACATTTTCTGTTTACGTAGTTGATAAAACAGCAGCCCGGCGTTGATGCAGGCACCTACGCTGATCGCCAGCGCCAGCCCGGCATGCTTCAGCGGGCCGATGAACGCCAGGTTGAGCAACTGCGTCACCACCAGGGTGAAGATCGCGATTTTTACCGGAGTACGAATGTTTTGTTGGGCATAAAAGCCCGGGGCCAGCACCTTGATCACGATAATGCCCAACAGCCCAACAGAGTAGGCAATCAGCGCGCGCTGGGTCATCGAGGCGTCAAACGCGGTGAACTGGCCGTACTGGAACAGCGCAACCGTCAGCGGCTCGGCGAGTAACCCCAGGGCCACGGCGCACGGCAGCACCAGCACGAAGCACAGCCGCAGGCCCCAATCGAGGATCCGCGAATACTCGTGGCGGTCTTTACTGGCGTAAGTGCGCGACAGCGTTGGCAGCAGGATGGTGCCAAGCGCCACACCCAGCACACCAGATGGCAATTCCATCAGACGGTCGGCGTAGTACATCCACGACACCGAACCCGATACCAACAATGAGGCAAAGGCGGTGTTGATGATCAGCGAGATCTGGCTGACGGAAACCCCAAGGATTGCCGGCAACATATTGCGCATCACCCGCCAGACGCCGGTGTCCTTGAGGTTGAGGCGCGGCAGCACGAGCATGCCGATTTTCTTCAGGTGCGGCAGCTGGTACAGCAATTGTGCCAGGCCACCGGCCAATACCGCCCAGCCCAGGGCCATCACGGGCGGATCGAAATACGGCGTGAGGAACAAGGCAAAAATAATCATGCTGACGTTAAGCAGGGTCGGCACAAACGCCGGCACCGAGAAACGGTTCCAGGTATTGAGGATCGCCCCGGCCAGGGAAGACAGGGAAATCAGCAATATATAAGGAAAGGTCACCCGCAACAGATCAGTGGTGAGGGCGAATTTTTCCGGCGTATTGGCAAAACCGGGGGCCGTGGCCCATATCACCCAGGGCGCGGCAAGCATCCCGGCGATGGTCACCAGCGTCAGCACCAACGTCAGTAAACCCGAAACATAGGCAATAAAGGTACGGGTCGCCTCCTCGCCTTGCTGGGCCTTGTACTCCGCCAGGATCGGCACAAAAGCCTGGGAAAAAGCCCCCTCGGCAAAGATCCGTCGCAGCAGGTTTGGCAGTTTAAAGGCAATAAAGAAGGCATCCGTGGCCATGCTGGCGCCAAAAATACGTGCCAGCAGCGTGTCACGCACAAACCCCAGAACCCGGGAAATCATCGTGATAGAGCTGACAGCGGCCAACGATTTGAGCAGATTCATTGAAAGAGTTTTTGCCTATAGATAAAGAGCAGGCGAACAAATGGCCCACATATGCGATACTCCGCGCCTGCAACAAGCACAGAGCCAAAGCTCGCGAGTTTACAGGTCAAGCGCCGGAAATAAATCATCCGCTTCTTAAGATCGACCACTCAGCAGTTCGCATCACTCGCCCTTGACAAGACTTCAACTCATCGGCATGATTCGCGGCCTATTTTGTTTGCTATTTCCTAAAAAGTCTTTCGAGGAGCTCGACGGTGGCCAACACACCTTCCGCCAAAAAACGTGCAAAACAGGCTGAGAAGCGTCGCAGCCACAACGCCAGCCTGCGTTCCATGGTTCGTACCTACATCAAGAATGTAGTTAAGGCCATTGACGCAAAAGACGCTGAAAAAGCTCAAGCTGCTTACGTTCTGGCCGTGCCAGTTATCGACCGTATGGCCGATAAAGGCATCATCCACAAGAACAAAGCTGCTCGCCATAAAGGTCGTCTGAATGGCCACATCAAGGCTCTGAACCTTGCTGCTGCAGCCTAAGCGATAAGCTTGTTAAAAAACCGACCTCAGGGTCGGTTTTTTATTGCCTGCGATTTTTACAGGTAGCGCAAACAAATGTGGGAGCTGGCTTGCCGGCGATGCTATCGCAGACAAGCCAGCTCCCACACAGAGCAGAACTGCGCCACCGGCAAGATTTATTGCGCGGTAGGCCACGGCAGGATCGGAATTGCCGTCACCGCATTCTGCGGACTGCCTTCGATCAAGCGGTCGCTATAGACCAGATACACCAGCGTGTTGCGCTTCTTGTCGAGGAAACGCACCACCTGCATGGTCTTGAATACCAAGGACGTGCGCTCCTTGAACACCTCATCCCCATCCTTAAGCTCACCCTTGAAGCGAATTGCGCCGACCTGACGACAGGCAATCGACGCCTCGGCACGGTCCTCTGCCAGGCCCAAGCCACCCTTCACCCCGCCCGTCTTGGCGCGGGACAGGTAGCAAGTCACGCCATCCACCTTCGGATCATCAAAGGCCTCGACCACAATCCGGTCATTGGGGCCGACAAACTTGAACACCGTCGACACCTGGCCAATCTCTTCGGCCGACGCCAGCAACGGCATCGCCAGCAGCAAACCGAGCAATCCCTTCATTACGCGCATCGACACATCCTTTTTGCTTAAACCAGAATCAGGTTATCCCGGTGAACCAGCTCCGGTTCAGCCATGTAACCCAACAGACCGACAATCGCATCAGACGATTGCCCAATGATTTTCTGCGCCTCAAGGGCACTGTAGTTGGCCAGGCCACGGGCAATCTCACGACCGTCCGGCGCCACGCACACCACCATCTCGCCACGGCGGAAGCTGCCCTGGACCAACTTTACGCCCACCGGCAGCAGGCTTTTGTTGCCCTGGGACAACGCCGATACAGCCCCGGCATCCAGCACCAGGGTACCGCGCGTCTGAAGATGCCCCGCCAGCCACTGCTTGCGCGCCGCCAGCATGCCGCGCTCAGGCGACAGCAGCGTACCGATGCGCTCGCCCGCCTTGAGGCGATCCAGCACCCGCTCGATTCGCCCGCCGACGATGATGGTATGCGCACCAGAACGCGCTGCCAGCCGTGCCGCACGCAGCTTGGTCTGCATGCCGCCACGCCCGAGAGCACCACCGACACTTCCAGCCACCGCATCCAGCGCAGGGTCATCGGCACGCGCTTCGTAAATCAGCTGGGCATCAGGGTTGTTTCGCGGGTCGGCGTCGAACATGCCATCGCGATCCGTGAGGATCACCAGCAAGTCAGCCTCAACCAGGTTCGCCACCAGCGCCGCCAGGGTGTCGTTGTCGCCGAAGCGGATTTCGTCGGTCACCACGGTGTCGTTCTCGTTGATCACCGGGATCACTTTGAGTTCGACCAGCGCGCGCAAGGTGCTGCGGGCGTTCAGGTAGCGCTTGCGGTCGGACAAGTCGTCATGGGTCAGCAGAATCTGCGCCGTATGGCGACCATGCTCGGCAAAGCTGGATTCCCAGGCCTGCACCAGGCCCATCTGACCAATGGCGGCAGCGGCTTGCAGCTCGTGCATCGCGCTGGGTCGCGCGGTCCAGCCGAGCCGGCTCATGCCCGCGGCAACCGCCCCGGACGACACCAACACCAACTCGACACCAGCCTCATGCAAGGCCACCATCTGGTCCACCCAGACGCTCATGGCCGCACGATCCAGCCCTTTGCCATCTGCCGTCAGCAGCGCGCTACCGATCTTAACGACCCAACGCTGCGCACCTGTCACCTTGCTCCGCATCATCTTCAACCTTGGCTTGCGAGCGGCGCGACCCAGCACCACCCGTGCGATTATTCGTATTTGCGTTTTTCAGACACCAAAACGCCGCTCAATGAGCGGCGCCTTGGGAACTGGCTTGGCGATGATAACACCGCCTGCAAGAGCGAGCTTGTTCGCGAAGAACGCCAACGACACGCACGCTTTGCGAATTAACGCGTCGCGCTTGAGCCTTTCGCGAGCAAGCTTGCTCCTACACAATCAGTCGCGCACGTAAATGATTTCCGGGCCATCTTCATCATCCACATCTTCTTCGTCCCAATCATCGTCACCGATGTCATGGACCGACTTGACGCCGCTGCGGCGCAGGGCACGCTGGTCATCCAGCGCCTGCAACTGGGCACGGGCTTCGTCTTCGATGCGCTGATCCAACTCGGCCAACTCAGCCTTGTAGACAGGGTCGGCCGCCAGGCGGTCGGCACGGTCTTCCAGGTAACGCATGATGTCGCGAGTCAGGCGCTCGGTGCCTTCTTTGGCAATGGCCGAGATCACGTAGACCGGACCGGTCCATTCCAGGCGATCGACGATTTCCTTGACGCGCTCTTCGTGCTCTTCCTCAAGGATCTGGTCGCACTTGTTCAGCACCAACCAACGATCACGCTCAGCCAGGGACGGGCTGAACTTGGTCAGCTCGCTGACGATCACTTCGGCGGCGTCCGGCGCACTGGTGTCATCCAGCGGCGCCATGTCGACGAGGTGCAACAGCAAACGGGTACGGGACAAGTGCTTGAGGAAACGAATCCCCAGGCCCGCGCCGTCGGAAGCACCTTCGATCAGGCCCGGAATGTCCGCGACCACGAAGCTTTTCCAGCGGTCGACACTGACCACGCCCAGGTTTGGCACCAGGGTAGTGAACGGGTAATCGGCAACTTTCGGCTTGGCAGCAGACACTGAACGAATGAACGTACTTTTGCCAGCGTTCGGCAGGCCCAGCAGACCCACGTCAGCCAGCACCTTCATTTCCAGCTTGAGGTCACGCTGCTCGCCAGGCTTGCCCGGCGTGGTCTGGCGTGGCGCACGGTTGGTACTGGATTTGAAACGGGTGTTGCCCAGACCGTGCCAGCCGCCATGAGCCACCAGCAGGCGCTGACCGGCCTTGGTCAGGTCACCGATGATTTCCTGGGTAGCGGAGTCGATCACGGTAGTGCCGACCGGAACCCGCAACACCAGCTCTTCGCCTTTTTTACCGGTGCAGTCGGTGCTGCCGCCGTTGGAGCCACGCTCGGCATCGAAGTGCCGGGTGTAACGGTAATCCACCAGGGTGTTGAGGTTTTCGTCGGCGATCATGTAGACCGAGCCGCCATCACCACCATCACCACCGTTAGGGCCACCGTTTTCGATGAATTTTTCCCGACGGAAACTCATGCAACCATTGCCGCCGTCGCCAGCTTTTACTCGGATCGAAACTTCATCAACGAACTTCATAACAAAACGCCTCTCGCCGCACGGACGAGCTTAAGAAACCAAGACATAAGACTCTTGCAAAAATGAGCGCAGCGACCTCAATCAACGACCGCAAATCCAGCTGCCTTCGCCCACCACAAACAGCTTTGCAAGAGACTCACCCCACAAACGAAAAAGCCCCGTCGCGAGACAGGGCTTTTCCAGCAACTACGTAATTATGCCGCGACGACTTCAGTCTTCGGGACAATGCTCACGTAACGGCGATTGAAAGCGCCTTTTACTTCAAACTTGATCACGCCGTCGATTTTAGCGAACAGAGTGTGATCTTTACCCATGCCAACACCGTAACCGGCGTGGAATTGGGTGCCGCGCTGACGCACGATGATGTTGCCCGGAATGATAACCTGGCCGCCATACATCTTCACGCCAAGGCGTTTGGCTTCTGAGTCGCGACCGTTACGGGTACTACCACCAGCTTTTTTGTGTGCCATGAGTCAATTCTCCTAGTGAGGAATTAGGCTGAAATTAAGCCTGAATACCGGTGATTTTGATCTCGGTGTACCACTGGCGGTGGCCCATACGCTTCATGTGGTGCTTACGACGACGGAACTTGATGATGCGGACTTTATCGTGACGACCTTGGGAGATCACTTCAGCCACAACGGTAGCGCCTGCAACAACTGGAGCGCCGATGTTCACGTCGTCGCCATTGGCGACCAACAGAACGCGATCAAAAGTAACGGATTCGCCAGTAGCGATTTCCAGCTTCTCGATCTTCAGGTATTCACCTGGGGCGACCTTGTATTGCTTGCCACCAGTAACAATTACTGCGTACGACATGGTATTTCTCCGATAATCCTGCTCACCCAGCGCTTTATAAGAAGAGGTATTGGCTGGCATGGCTGCATGGGATGGACGTCCCGAATGCAATTGCGTAAGGCAGGTGCTGCCCAGGAAGTTCAGGGTGCGCGATTGTACGCAAGCTATGGAGGTGTTGCAAGTAGCCGCCAGTCGCCGTGAAAGCGTAGCGAGCGAAGGCAAGACAAGGAAAAAACAGGCGAGGAAGCGGAGTTTACTGGCTGTAAATGAGCATTCCGAGCCTGTTTTTGACGCAGGATTGCGTGCGTAAAGCCGAAGGCTCCCAGCCCGCAGTAGCTTTCACGGTGACTGGCCGCG
Organism: Pseudomonas sp. Bout1; assembly: GCF_034314165.1. Taxonomy (GTDB): domain Bacteria; phylum Pseudomonadota; class Gammaproteobacteria; order Pseudomonadales; family Pseudomonadaceae; genus Aquipseudomonas. The sequence continues at coordinate 6,099,032 of NZ_JAVIWK010000001.1, forward strand.
CCTTGACACTACGGGGCGTGGGTCCTAGCATGCCGCGCAACCCTTCTGGAGCGACTGTCGCTGATGCAACCCCAAGCTTTCTACCGCGCGGTGGCGGACGATTTTAGCGCCGTCGACGGCATCATCAAGAAGCAGCTGACTTCTAAAGTGCCGCTGGTCTCCAAAATTGGCGACTACATTACGTCGGCCGGCGGTAAACGCCTGCGTCCTTTATTAGTGTTGCTGTGTGGCAAGGCCCTGGGCCGCGAAGGCGATGACCTGCGCCTGCTGGCCGCGACCATCGAGTTCTTGCACACCGCCACCCTGCTGCACGACGACGTGGTAGACATGTCCGGCATGCGCCGTGGCCGCGAGACGGCCAACGCGATGTGGGGCAACGCGCCGAGCGTGCTGGTGGGCGACTTCCTGTACTCGCGCTCGTTCGAAATGATGGTCGAGCTGGGCTCGATGCCGGTGATGAAGATTCTTTCACAGGCCACGCGCATCATCGCCGAAGGCGAAGTGTTGCAGCTGTCGAAGGTGCGCGACGCCAGCACCACCGAAGAAACCTACATGGAAGTGATCCGCGGCAAAACCGCGATGCTCTTCGAAGCCTCGACCCACAGCGCCGCGGCCCTGTGCGAAGCGACGCCTGAGCAGAGCGAAGCCCTGCGCACCTTCGGCGATCACCTGGGCGTGGCCTTCCAGCTCGTGGACGACCTGCTGGACTATCGCGGCGACGCCGAAACCCTGGGCAAGAACGTCGGTGACGACCTGGCCGAGGGCAAGCCGACCTTGCCGCTGATCTACACCATGCGCGAAGGCACGCCGGAACAGGCCGCCCTGGTGCGCAAGGCGATCCAGAAAGGCGGGATCGAAGACCTCGAAAGCATCCGTGAAGCCGTGGAAGCCTCGGGCTCCCTTGAATACACCGCGCAACTGGCCCGCGACTACGTCGCTCGCGCCATCCAATGCCTGGAAGCCCTTCCAGCCAGCGAATACCGGGATGCCCTGGTTGAGCTGAGTGAGTTTGCGGTCGCCCGCACACACTGATTCTGCTCTGCTTCATGTGGGAGCTGGGATTCTGCTCTGCTTTATGTGGGAGCTTGGATTCTGCTCTGCTTCATGTGGGAGCTGGCTTGCCTGCGATTGCGTCACCGCGGTGTAACAGACTAACCGAGGTGCCTGTATCGCAGGCAAGCCAGCTCCCACGGCGTTCTCTGGCGTTGCTGCCCCCTGCCCGGCTAAAACCCTATATAATGTGCGCTTTTTAGCCATCCTGAAACCAAAGGAGCTTTAGTGAGCACGTTGCCACCCTGCCCGAAATGCAATTCCGAATACACCTACGAAGACGGCGCCCAGCTGATTTGCCCGGAATGCGCCCATGAATGGGCCGTCGGTGGCGAAGCCGAGGCGGCCAGCGATGAATCCGTGAAGAAAGACTCGGTGGGCAACGTCCTGCAGGACGGCGATACCATCACCGTGATCAAGGACCTCAAGGTCAAAGGCACCTCGCTGGTGGTCAAGGTCGGCACCAAGGTCAAGAACATCCGCCTGTGCGATGGCGACCACGATATCGACTGCAAGATCGACGGTATCGGCCCGATGAAACTCAAGTCCGAGTTCGTGCGCAAGGTCTGACCCAGCTGCCTCCATCTCGTGCCCTGCACGGGATGGCGCTTCACCCTCCCCGCGCCACTGCGCACTGGCGGCAAAAGGCCAGGCCTTTTGATCAAAAACAATATCCACACAGAAAAGTCCGGAAATCGCCAATAGGCACTTGCTATTCCTTGAATAAGAATTATTCTCATTGAAACCCATCAAGGAGATGTTCCCATGACTTATTTGATCGATGCCTGGCTGGACCGCCCACACCCTTACCTGCGAATCCTCCATCGGGAAACCGGGGAAGTCTGCGCAGTGCTGGAAGAAGAAGCGTTAAGCGAACTGCAGGATCAGGGCGACCTGGACGTCAATGGCCTGAGTTCCAGCGAACCCTCGGTATTGAAGGAAGTGGTGCGCAATCTGTTTCTGTTCTGCTATGCCCGGGCGTTGCGCCCGGTGACGGATCTCAATGGCAAGTTTCATCCATGAGCAACCTGCAAAACCTGAATAACTCTGGCTCTATGTGGGAGCCGGGCTTGCCCGCGATGCAAACGACTCGGTTTAACTTGAAACCGAGGTGATGCTATCGCCGGCAAGCCAGCTCCCACCTAGAGCCAGGAGCAGCTGTCAGCAGGTGTTACAGAACGTCGAGCAGCTCGACGTCGAACACCAGAACGCTGTGCGGCGGGATGCTGCCAACGCCTTGAGCGCCGTAAGCCAGTTCGCTCGGCACGTACAGACGCCATTTGCTGCCGGCATTCATCAGTTGCAGGGCTTCGGTCCAGCCGGCGATCACGCCGCCAACCGGGAATTCTGCAGGCTGGCCGCGCTCGTAGGAGCTGTCGAACACAGTGCCGTCGATCAGGGTGCCGTGGTAGTGGGTACGCACCTGGTCTTCACGGGTCGGCTTGGCGCCGCTACCTGCAGTCAGCACTTCAAATTGCAGGCCGGAAGCCAGGGTGGTGATGCCATCACGCTTGGCATTGTCAGCCAGGAAAGCCAGGCCTTCGCCAGCAGCCGCTTCAGCCTTGGCAGCCGCTTCAGCTTGCATGATTTCGCGGATGACCTTGAAGCTGGCGGCCATTTGCTCTTGGTCCACACGGCTAGGCTTGCCGGCGAAAGCGTCGGTCAGGCCAGCCAGGATCGCGTCCAGGCTCACGCCCGGTGGCGGGTTGTCGCGCAGTTGGTCGCCCAACTGACGGCCAATGCCGTAGCTCACGCGGGTTTCGTCGGTGGACAGATTAACTTCGGACATGGAAAGGCTCCGCTGTAGGACGACACGGGTGTCGTCCAAACTAAAAGGGCGAGCAGACTAGCACACAAGCCCCGCCCTTGATGAGCCCGGCGCTGGAGAGCGCCAGGGGGTAATTAATGCTTGGTGAGTTTGTCCAGGTAGCCCATGGCAAACGCCGATACGACAAAGGTCATGTGAATAATCACGTACCACTTCAAGTGCTCGGGGTCGACGTTCTTGGCGTCCATGAAGACCCGCAGCAAATGGATCGACGAAATCGCCACGATCGACGCTGCGACTTTCATCTTCAGCGACGAGGAATCCATGGTCCCCAGCCAGTTGAGCTTCTCTTTGCTTTCGTCGATATCGAGCTGGGAAACGAAGTTCTCGTAGCCGCTGATCATCACCATCACCAACAGGCCGCCCACCAGGGCCATGTCGATCAACGACAGCAGCACCAGGATCACATCCGACTCGCTCATGGAGAACACCATGGGAATCACATGGAACACTTCCTGGAAGAACTTCAACCCCAGCGCCAGCAGCCCCAAGGACAACCCGAAATAGATCGGCGCCAACAGCCAGCGTGAGGCATACATTGCGTTTTCGATAAAGCGTTCCATTGAATCTCACACAGCTTGGCTAAAAATGGCGCCGAGTATACCAGCCGCGTCCAAACCCCAGAAACCGTCGAGAAAACTGATCTGGACGGCATCTGTAAAAGAATTTTTCTGCTAGTGTCGAGCTCATCAACTCGGCTCGATGATGTCGGACAGGAAACCTCAGATAATGGATGTGCGAACCCCTTTGGCCAGCATTGGCTTGTGCGCGGCCTTGCTGATGGGCAGCGGTTGTTCCCCAAGCGATGAACACAAGCAAGCCAGCCTCGAAGAGAAAACCGCCAAGTTCGAACAATCCCTGGACGCCATCCAGGACCCCAAGCTCAAGGACGCTGTATCCGAACTCGGTGGCTCGCTGCTCTTACTGGAACGGGCACGGGTCAAGCTCGCCACCAAGCCCATCGAAGCCGACTACAGCGAAGACGCGCTGGCGCTGCTCAAGCATTACCCCACGCCCCAGGCCCTGGTGGATACCTACATCAATGGCCTGTTTGTGCTGCGCAAGGCCTCCCACTCGGACTACCTGACCGACCTGCAGCCGATCTTCCCGTTCAACTTCAACGTGCCCGACCAATTCCCCTTCCCCCACGGCCTGGAATGGCAGTCGGTGACCTTGAGCAACAACAAGGTCATCCCCTTCCAGCCGGAATGGTCGGAAACCGACCCGGGCATCCAATTGAGCCCCACCAGCTCCAACCTGACCAACCCCGATGACCTGACGGTGACGTACCCGTTCGTCGAAGGCGTCGAGACTGAAAACAAGAGCCAACCACAGCCCGTTAGCCTCAAGGGCAAAGTGGAAGTGATCGCCCCGCGCAAAGTCTTCACTTTCGACTTGTCGAAAAAAGACGTGGGCCGCAAGCGCACCGAAGAAAACGTCACGATTACCCTGTTGGCCCTGGAAAAAAACTACGCCGAGATCGAACTGACCAACAGCGCCCCGCTGGCGCCGGAAATCGCGGACGAATCGCCAAACCCGATGCTGGTGCAGGCGCGTGACACCACCGGGCAATTTCTCTCGCGCTCCGGGTCAATCAACGAAAACGCCGCGCAACTGGCGTTCTATGAAAAACAGCTGGCTGAAATGCAAAAGCAGACGACCTGGTCCGACGCCTTTGAAAAGCAGTTGGAAGACGAGCAGAAAGCCTTCGAACACAAGCAGGGCAGCCACTACACCAAGGTGTATTTCAATGGATTGATTGACGATGTGCACGTCAGCGTCCTCGACTTTTCCCAAGCCACCGTGACTCGCAAGGACCTGGACCTGCCCGTGCGGCGCTTCGACAAAAACAGCCTGGAGAAAAGCGTACAGCCCCTGCCGATGCCAGTCACCGTGTATGACGACCAGGCCGCCGACTGGCTAAAGGACGCCACCCTGTCCGAAGACCAACTGAAGAAAAGCGTCACCATCAACCAGTCGGTGGATGACGCCAGCGCGGCGCACGTCGAGTTCGACCACCCCTACACCTTCAACGACGACCTGCTAGGCGACGACCGCGGTGGTGGCGACGCCCCCGTGACCTTCCTCACCGCCAACGACGAAGGCAAGCTGGGCGAGCCGATCGAACTGCCCGCCGAAGCCTACGAGGTTGACCCGGGCCGTGGCACCATCACCTATGACCTGAACCTGTTCCCCGAAAACCCGGGGTATGCGGTGGGATCGATGCCGCTGTTCCTGGCCACCATCGAAAAAGGCAGCGTCACTGCCGGGCAATTACCCAAAGGCCTGGAGCTGAAAGACAACGCGCTGATTGTCGATCAGAAGCTGTTCCCCGCTGATAGCTGGAGGTTCTATGCCAAGGATGCCAGCGGCAATTACGTGAAGGAAATCCTCGGCGTCAGCCACCGGGCCGCGGAGTACGGCACGGCGTTGTTCGACGTGCATTACTTCTACGGCCAGCCGACTACATTGGAAACCTACCAGCGCACCGGCCTGGACACGGTGCAGTATGGGTTCGAGGTGAAGCTGGACAAACCCGAGGCAGCCCCTGCCCCCAAGCCATAGAACACAACCCCGTCCCCGTAGCAGCTGTCGAGCGCCAGCGAGGCTGCGTCGGGTGCGAACGGGGCTCGGAGTCAGACACGATGTCGGCGGTGCGGCCGACGCAGCCTCGCTGGCGCTCGACAGCTGCTACGGGGTGTGCGGTCAGCGGATATCACTCAGCGCCGTTTGCCGCCCGCCATTGAGCTGTCGCAAACACGGTGCAGTATGGGTTCGAGGTGAAGCTGGACAAACCCGACGCAGCCCCTGCCCCCAAGCCATAGAACACAACTCCCCATCCCCGTAGCAGCTGTCGAGCGCCAGCGAGGCTGCGTCGGGTACGAACGGGGCTCGGAGTCAGACACGATGTCGGCGGTGCGGCCGACGCAGCCTCGCTGGCGCTCGACAGCTGCTACGGGGTGTGCGGTCAGCGGATATCGTTTAGCGCCGTTTGCCGCCCACCGTTGAGCTGTCGCAAGTGCGCTTGCAGGTGCACGCACCAGATCTGCGGGTCGTCTGCCAGCTCGTAACCGTGCAGAGTCAGGCTATCAACAATCGAATCGAGAATGGTTTGTGCCACGAAAGGTCCATGGAACGGGCCTTGGGACTTGATGGTGGAAGGCTGCTCACCGGTCATTCCGGCGGCAAACAACAAGGTCCACATCCCGGTATCCCCCGCAAGAGGGCGAATGGAACATTCGATACGGGTGACCAGGCCCAGGCACTGGCGGGTAAGGCAGAGGTTGCGCGACATGGCGGCGACCCTCGGTAGATCCGGTGTTCAGCCTCGCAGGGCAAGACTGTCTCTATCCAGCGACTCCTGTGGATATCCCTTGAGCTGAGAATAGAAGAAACCCGGTACAAACCAAGGCGGGGGGACCAACGGACGACTGCCTTCCAGGTGGCGTCAAAAATATGCCGAAGGAGCCGGATCGCCGGCCCCTTCGGCATTGATTACACCGGCTTGGCCTCAGCCAGCGCTTCCAGTGCCAGTTCCTTCTCGGCTTCCTTCAGATCATCTTCACTGATCATCTCGGCAATCGCCCGCAGACGCTCGACCACCCGAGCATTGACGCTGCCTTCCGGGAATTGCCCCTCCTCGTCCGGCGAACCGGCCGGCTCGCCCACCAGCAGGCTCAAGGCCTCGTCGGCCTGGCGCACGGCGTACACATGGAACTGCCCCTGCCGCACGGCCTGCAACACCTTCTCATCGAGCATCAGCGTCGCGACGTTGGCCTGGGGAATGATCGCCCCCTGCTCGCCGGTCAGCCCGCGAGCTTCGCAAAGACGGAAGAAGCCTTCGATCTTCTCGTTGACCCCGCCCACTGCCTGCACTTCACCAAACTGGTTGATCGAGCCGGTGATAGCAAAGCATTGCTTGAGCGGCGTCTTCGACAGGGCCGAGATCAAGGTGCACGCCTCGCCCAGGGATGCGCTGTCGCCGTCGACATAACCGTAGGACTGCTCCAGGGCGATACTCGCCGAGATCGCCAGCGGGAATTCCTGGGCATAACGGCTGCCCAGGTAACCGGTAAGGATCATCACGCCCTTGGAGTGGATCGGCTGGCCGAGGTTTACTTCACGCTCGATATCGACGATGCCGCTGCCACCCGGGTACACCGAGGCAGAGATCCGCGCCGGCACACCGAACGCTGAGTCACCGACCTCCAGCACCGTCAGCCCGTTGCACTTGCCCACTGCCGCACCGGCCGTGTCGATCAGGATCACCCCGGCGAGCATGTCGTCGAGAATCCGCGCCGACACCCGCCCGGTGCGCGTGGCCTTGGCCTTGAGCGCGCGCTCGATGTGCCCGGCATCCGTGCGCTCATCACCCGCCAGGTGACGAATGAAATCCGCTTCGCTGACCAACTGGAACAAATCACCAATACGCGCCGACAAGCGTCCCTGGTTCTCCGCCAGACGCGCGCTGTAAGTGGCCAGGCGGGCAACCGCATCCGAGGTCAACGGCGCCATGCCCTCTTCCGAGGTGCGGGTTTTCAGCAGCTGGGCGAACTGCTCCAGGCTTTCATCCACCATCGGGATGTCTTCGTCAAAGTCGACCAGCACCCGGAACATCTCCTGAAAGTCCGGATCGGCGTCTTGCAGCGCGTAGTACAGCTGGCGGGAGCCAATGATGATGACCTTGAGCTGCAACGGGATCACTTGCGGGTTGAGGGTCACGGTGGCCAGGCGGCCCAGTTCGCCCAACGGTGACTCCATCTTCAGCTTGCGCGATTGCAGGGCACGCTTGAGGGCGTCCCACACAAACGGCTCACTGAGCATTTTCTCGGCTTCCAGGATCAGGAAGCCGCCATTGGCACGGTGCAGCGCACCCGGGCGCAACTGGCGGTAAGTGGTGTAGAGCGCACCCTGGTCGGTGCTGTATTCAATACGGCCGAACAGGTTGTCGTAGGTCGGATGCGGCTCGAACACCACCGGCGCACCACCGTTGACCGGATGACCTACCACCAGGCTCGGGCAGTACTGTTCTTCCAGCAACTTGCGGGCCTGGGCGTCGGTTTTCGCGTCGTCCACCAACTGCTCGACCACGGTTTTCAGCAGGTACACCTGCATCGCCTGCAAGTAGCCGCAGACCGCCCCGTTCTCCGCATACTTTTCCGAAAGCGGCGACAACAATGGCTGCAAGGCCAGCGTGATGGTTTCTTCGTTGAACTGGCGCATCTGGTTATTGGACTCGCGCTTCCACTGGGGCAGGCTGGCGAGTTCTTCGTTGAGGCGTTCTTCAAGCTCGGAAATATCGGTGTGGAAACGCTCGCGATCGGCTTCCGGCAACTGCGAGAACTCGGCCTCGTCCAGCGCCTTGCCGTCGAGCATCGGGGTAAACGCGATGTTGGTGCTGTCACGGTACAGCGCCACGTCCTTTTCCAGGGCCAGGCGCTCGATTACGTCCAGGGCGCGGTCGTAGCGCTGGTTGAAGGCACGGTCGATGGCGCTTTTGCGCTGTTGATACGTCGGGTGTTCAAACACGGCCGGAAAAGTCGCGACCAGGTTGTCGATCAGGCCGTTGATATCGCTGATGAACGCGGCAGCACCGCCCGCAGGCAGTTCCAGCGCCCGGGGTTCGCGAGGCTCATCGAAATTATTGACATAGACCCAATCGGCCGGGGTCTGCAGGCGCTTGCCTTCGGCCTTGAGGTAGCGTTTGACGAACGAAAAGCGCCCGGTACCAGGCTCGCCCATCACAAATACGTTGTAACCGGGGCGTGGCATGGCCACACCGAACTGCAAGGCTTCGACCGCACGTTCCTGGCCAAGCACACCGCGAAAGGGCTCCAAATCATTGGTGGTCGAGAAGCTGAACTGTTCAGCGGAAAAAGGACGAGTCAGCGCTTCGGGCGCTAGACGCAAGCTGGCAGCAACAGGATCAGGCATCGGGCTTCCTTACATCAGGCGGGGCAGATGTCGGCATTCTGGCGCCGGGTATGGCTGGCTGGCAAGGCACGGCTTAGGGAAAGCATAGCCCTGGGATCGAGGCCGTAAAAAAACCCCGTATTTATGGCTTGTTTCACAAAAAGTCACGGAACCCTTGGATCGTGCCTAAACTCCAAACTGCGCGGGTTGGACTAATAACCGGCCCCTAGGGCGCTTCGAAGCGCCTGAACCCTTGTCCATTGGTTTGCACACAAAGAGAACAAAGCTATGAAACGGATCCTTCTCGGTACTCTCTTCACCGTCGTCTCCCTCAATGCAATGGCTGAAGCGCCAGGTGGCCCGAACTGCGGTTGGGGCAACATGCTGTTCGAAGGCCAACGCGGCACTCCCGCTCACTTCCTGGCTTCCACCACCAACGGTACTTCGGGCAACGCCACCTTCGGCATGACCTCGGGCACCAACGGCTGTAACACCAACAGCGCACTGACCTACGGCGGCAAATCGTGGATTGCCATGAATGGCATGATGAACGAGCTGTCCGAAGACATGGCCAAGGGTAACGGCGAAGCGCTGACCACCTACGCCGTGGTACTGGGCGTTGCTCCTGAAGACCGCGAGCACTTTGCCGCTGTGACTCACGAGCACTTCCAGCAAATCTTCAGCAAGGCTGACGTAACCGCTGATGACGTGCATAACAACACCCTGGCTGTACTGAAAAGCGACACCCGTCTGGCGAAATACGCTACCCAGGCTTAAGCTCGACCCACCCGTGCCTTTCGAGGCACGGGTTTTATTATTTTTGGACCTGCCTCCCCTTTGGGTCTTTTTTATCTCGACTTAAGTTGCCCACATGCTCAAACGCCTTGCCTACCTGGCACTCTTCGCCTGCGCCCCGCTGTATGCGGCGCCGCACCTTGATGATCAACGTTTGCAGCAACTGGCCAACGACCCGTTCTGGCTTTCGCTGGGGCATTACGAGTCCGGCAAGTTCGAAGGCTGGCGCAGTTATGTCAGCGACAAGAAATTCTTCCTCGCACCCGATGGCGCCCACCATCCGGACCAGGAACTGAAGGCCACCGTAGAGGCACTGTATGCCCCGGCCAGCCTCGGCGAAAAACACACCCAATGCGTTTACCCGGCACGCACCCGCTGGCTCAAGGACCAGTTGCACCTGACTGACCTGCCGGCGCTGGAATGCAAGGAATTCAAGCAATGGTTCAAGGACGTCGCCCCCCACAGCGCGGTGATGATCTTCCCGGCGGCCTACCTCAACAGTCCGTCGTCAATGTTCGGCCACACCCTGCTGCGCATCGACCAGGCTGACGTGCAGAGCAACAACACCGCCCTGCTCAGCTACGCGATCAACTTCGGCGCCTACATCGAAGGCTCGGACAACAGCATCCTCTACGCCTGGAAGGGCCTGATGGGCGGCTATCCGGGCTTGTTTGCCCTGGTGCCCTACCAGGAAAAACTCTCGGAATACCGTAGCCTGGAAAACCGCGACCTGTGGGAATACCGCCTGAACCTGACCCAGGTCGAGACCGAGCGCATGGTCGAGCACGTGTGGGAGCTCAAGCAGATCCAGTTCGACTACTTCTTCTTCGACGAAAACTGCTCCTATCGCCTGCTGGAACTGCTGCAAGTGGCCCGCCCAAGCCTGCGGCTGACCGAACAGTTCCCGCTGACCGCCATCCCCACCGACACGGTCAAAGCCGTGAAAGAAGCCGGCCTGGTGGAGAAAATCGACTATCGCCCATCCCGTGAGCGCGAACTGCTGGAACGTGCCAAGCCGCTGGACAGCGACGAGCAGCAATGGGTGCTGAAGATCAGCGACGACCAGAAACAACTGCAAGACCCGGCCTTCAAGACCATCGCCAAAGAGCGCCAGGCCCTGATCATCGACGCCGCCTACCGCCTCGGCCGCTACCGCGCCAACGGTTTGGAGCGCGACACCGAACGTTCGCAGCGCAGCTTCGAACTGCTGCGGGCAATCAACCAGAACCCGGCGCCCGACCTGAACATCGAACGCCCTGGGCTGCCCGAAGACGGCCACGAATCCCGCACCTGGCAAGCCGGCATCGGCACCCGCGGCGACAAGGCCTTCGGCGAATACGGCCTGCGCATGGCCTACCACGACCTGAATGACAACGCCGAAGGCTTCCCCCTGGGCGCACAGATCGAAATCCTGCAAATGAAACTGCGCCAGTACGAAGGCAATCACTGGCAGTTGCAGCAACTGGACCTGGCGACGATTCGCTCACTGACCCCGCGCAACGAACTGCTGCAGCCTTGGTCCTGGCAAGTCACCGGCGGCCTTGAGCGCGTACCGGGCAAGCATGACGATGAAACGCTGGTCAGCCACGTCAACGGCGGCGCCGGCGGCACCTGGCAACTGCGCGACGACATGCTCGGCTTCGCCCTCGGCACTGTGCGCGTGGAACACAACAGCGACTTTGGCGAAGCGATCTCCCCGGCGGCCGGGTTCAATACGGGTGTGCTGTGGCGCAACCCGCTGGGCAACCTGAGCCTGGAAGCCAAGGGTGATTTCTTCACCAATGGCGAAGTGCGGCGCAGTATCAGCCTGAATCAACAGTGGGAATTGTCGCGCAACCTGGGGCTGAGATTGAGTGCCCAGCGTGAATACAGCCACCTGGCGACACCGGTGAACGAGGTGATGCTGGAGGTGAAGTGGTATCACTATTAATCCGTCAGGAGCTTCAACAGACATGGCCGTCAACTGCATCAGCCTTGAACAGGTCCGGGAAAACATCGACCGTCTCGATCGACAGATCGTCACCCTATTGGCCGAACGGGGCGGCTTTGTCTCCCAGGCTGCGCGGTTCAAAAAAGACAGTGACGGGATTAAAGCGCCTCAGCGGGTTGAGTAGGTGATTGCCAAGGTTCGCGATCTCGCTCACACCGTTGGCGGTAACGCTGACGTCACAGAGCAAGTTTATAGGGCGATGATTGCAGCGTTCATCCAGCAAGAACTGGCCGAACACACGGCCCTCACACTTAACTCAACCGCGCCATAACCCTTGTGGTGAGGGAGCTTGCTCCCGCTGGGCTGCGCAGCGGCCCCACAGCCAGACACCTCACCCTATCTGAAATATCTCAGTAGCCTGAACAAGGGGCCGCTTCGCGCCCCAACGGGAGCAAGCTCTCTCGCCACAAGTTCAGCGCCGCCTTGAAGTAGCAAGCCGCCTACGAATTCAATCTCGGCTCAGAAATTTTCCCGCCCCTCTCAAGTCATTGATAAATAAGCGCGAAAAATCATACGGTTTTTTAGCTTTTTTCATCCGACGCGAATCGGCTTTATTACATTCTCTTTATCAGAATTAATGTCTAGTATCGGACGGCAATCAAATTGCCACCATCTCTATACACGGATCTGAATAGATAAGAGGCTTATATGGAATTCTTTGAAAAGCTCACCAACTTGGCGGCTAAGGTTCGCCTGCAAGGACCCGCCATCCAAACGGAAGAAGCCACAAAAAACGCTTTTGTAATGCCGTTTATAAATACGGTGTTGGGCTACGACGTATTTGACCCTCAAGAAGTAACGCCGGAATTTGTCTGCGATATCGGGACGAAAAAAGGTGAAAAAATTGATTACGCCATTATGAAAAATGGCGAAGTCCAGATACTCATAGAATGCAAAAAAATTGGTGAGTCACTGAGCATCAACCACGCTTCGCAATTGTTTCGCTATTTCCACGTCACAAGCGCGAGGATATCGATTCTTACCAACGGTCAGGTCTATCGATTTTTCACTGATCTGGACGCTCCCAACAAAATGGATGAAAAGCCTTTTTTAGAGCTGGACTTACTGGACATTGATGAATATTCAGTACCGGAACTGATCAAGCTGACGAAGTCTGCATTCGATGTAGATTCGATTATCAACGCCGCCGGCGAGCTGAAATACGTCAGCCAAATCAAAAAAGTTATCGCCGCGCAGATCAGCAAGCCGGACGATGACTTCGTCAAGGTCTTCGCTTCTCGGGTGTACGAAGGAGTGATTACACAGAAAGTCCGAGAGCAGTTTTTTGAGTTGACTCGAAAGGCGTTAAGCCAGTTTCTCAACGACCAGATCAATGATCGACTTAAGTCAGCCATGAGTGGGTCCATTCAGCCGGCTCTAGCCTCATTGCCCACTTCTCTCGCCGCTAACACCGAAATTACAGAGCGTGAGGAGTCAGAAGATAAAATACTCACTACTCTGGAAGAACTTGAGGGATATCACATAGTAAGGGCTGTCGTACGTTCTGTTGTGGATGCTAAACGAATCGTACAGCGGGATACACAGAGCTATTTTGGGATATTGCTGGACGACAATAATCGCAAGCCGATTTGTCGCCTTCACTTCAACCGCAGTCAAAAATACATTGGGATTTTTGACGAGGAGAAAAATGAAACCCGACATGCAATATCCTCGATTGACGAGATTTACGAGTACTCAGACCACTTGAAGAAAACTGTGGGTTACTACGATTGAAGGCTGGCGGGTAGAGGTCGAACACTTTTGTGGGCCCGTCGGAGTAATGTGGTGAGGGCTGCTGCGCAGCCCAGCGCGGGGCAAGCCCGCTCACCACAGCAAGGCCGCTCACCATAGGGATAAGGGCTTGTCTCTAGGCGACGGGTGTCATCGATTGAGTGAGGTCGTCTACCACTGCCTTGCCTGTCTTGCATCAACCCTTTAACTCAACGCCTTTCTCACGTCCCTTTCACATCTCCCCAACGAATCGCCTTCTAGACTTCCCCCATCAGCCGTTTACCGGCCAGGGAGCAAGCGATGTGGCGGTACGCAGTAATGTTGGGCCTGTTGGCCTTGCTGTCGGGTTGCCAATCAACCCACGAAGATTTGCTGGCCAAGGGTTACCCACCCGCCTTCGCCGACGGCTACGACGACGGTTGCAGCAGCGGCCGCCAGGCCGCCGGGGTGATTACCGGGGAATTTCGCAAGAACGTTCCCCGCTACCTGAAAGACCGAACCTACGCCGAAGGCTGGGATGACGGCTTTCGCCAGTGCAAAGCCATGCGCGAGAACGAAGACCTCAATGACTACAAGAACCGCCATTGGGACGACCGCGAACGCGCCTGGCAACAGGAAAAAGACCGCGACGCCGCTCGGGCCTATCGCTCGCCATAGGTCGTTTTCAGACATCCGGCGAAACTTAACCTCTGCAACCATGGCCCAAACTCCATAGCAGGAGAACGTCATGAGTCGAGCTTTCGTCAATGAAGACAGCGCCGCCGCCCAGGCCAGCCAGCCGGTGGAACGCCAGGTGAGTGCGCAACCCAATCACCTTACCGCCCGCGGGCTTGCACAATTGCAGGCCAAGGTGGCGCAGTTGCAGAGCGAGCACGGCGAAGAGTCTGCCAAGGGCGAGCGGGCCGATAAACGGCGCCAGGCCGACCTTGAGCGGGATTTGCGTTACTTCAACCAACGCCTGCAAAGCGCGCAAGTCGTGGCCCCGGCGACCTCCACCGACAAGGTGCAGATCGGCAGTTGGGTGACCTTCGCCAATGAACAGGACGAAGAGCAGCGTATTCAGTTGGTGGGCGAAGACCAGGCCGATGCCGCGGTGGGCCTGATCAACTGGGGTTCGCCGCTGGGCCGGGCGCTGCTGGGTGCGCAGGTGGGTGACGAGGTGCTGTGGAAGCGCCCCGTCGGTGACCAGTTGATCGAAATCCTGCGCATCGAGCCCGAGGTTTAGACGATGCCTTGGGCCAGCATCGCGTCCGCGACTTTCACAAAGCCTGCGATGTTCGCGCCCTTCACGTAGTTGACCCGGCCGTTCTCTTCGCCGTAATGCACGCACGCATGGTGGATCGACTGCATGATGCTGTGCAGCTTGCTGTCCACTTCACCGGCGGTCCACAGCAGGCGCATGGCGTTCTGCGACATCTCCAGCCCGCTTACCGCCACGCCGCCCGCATTGGACGCCTTGCCCGGCGCGAACAGGATGCCGGCCTCGATAAAGATATCCACAGCCTCAAGGGTGGTGGGCATGTTGGCGCCTTCGGCCACGCACACGCAGCCATTGCGCAATAGGGTGCGGGCTGCTTCGGCGTCCAGTTCGTTCTGGGTCGCACAGGGCAGCGCGATGTCACACGCCAGTTCCCAAGGCGCTTTGCCGGCGCGGAATTCCAGGCCAAAACGCGACGCCAGTTCGCTGATGCGCCCGCGCTGCACGTTTTTCAGCTCAAGCAGCGCCGACCATTGTTCTTCGGTCAAACCGCTTTCGCAGTACAGGGTGCCTTCGGAGTCGGACAGGGAAATCACTTTGCCGCCCAGGTCCATGACCTTGCGCGCCGCGTATTGGGCGACGTTGCCGGAGCCGGAGATGGCCACGCGCTTGCCTTCGACCCGCTCGCCATTTCGCTTGAGCATTTCTTCAGCGAAGTACACACAGCCAAAACCGGTAGCTTCCGGGCGGATCAGGCTGCCGCCGTAGCTCATGCCCTTGCCGGTCAGCACCGAAGTGAACTGGTTGCTCAGGCGCTTGTACTGGCCAAACAGGAAGCCGATCTCCCGGGCGCCCACGCCGATATCACCGGCGGGCACATCCACGTCCGAGCCGATATGGCGATACAACTCGCTCATGAACGCCTGGCAGAACCGCATCACCTCGGCGTCGCTCTTGCCCTTGGGGTCGAAGTCCGAGCCGCCTTTGCCGCCGCCCATTGGCAACGAGGTCAGGGAGTTCTTGAAGGTTTGTTCGAACGCGAGGAATTTCAGCACGCCCAGGTTTACCGACGGGTGGAAACGCAGGCCGCCCTTGTACGGGCCGATGGCGCTGTTCATCTGGATCCGGAACCCGCGGTTCACCCGTACCTTGCCTTGGTCATCTTCCCACGACACCCGGAACACAATCGCACGCTCCGGCTCGCAGATGCGCTCCAGGATGCCCGAGGTCAGGTAGTGGGGATTGGCTTCAAGAAATGGCCACAAACTGCGCAGGACTTCTTCCACGGCCTGGTGGAATTCAGGCTGGTCAGGGTCGCGTTTCTTGAGACGGGCAAGGAAGGATTCAACGGATTCAATCATGAAAAGTCTCGGCAAATTTATTGTCGTTAAAGGAGATTTGTCCGGGACTTTATCAATTCATGTCGCACCGCGACAGGGCGAAATGTCGCTTTTGTGAATTTAAATGGTGCATTGGATATAAATACAGGCGGTTTTTGCACCTTAATGAGGATTTCAATCCAGGCCTTGCACCAACAGTTAACCCGCTATCGCAGGCAAGCCAGCTCCCACATTTGGAATGCATTTCAACTGTGGGAGCTGGCTTGCCTGCGATGAATCCACCTCGGTCCAGCTGAAAAAATGCAAAAAAAAGCGGAGCCACAAAGGGCTCCGCTTTTTCAAACCACCAACCTGAATCAGGCCAGTTTCTTGTGCCGCACACGGTGCGGCTGTGCAGCGGCTTCGCCGAGGCGTTTCTTGCGATCGGCTTCGTATTCGGTGTAGTTGCCTTCGAAGAACACCGCTTGGGAGTCGTCTTCGTACGCCAGGATGTGAGTGGCCACGCGGTCAAGGAACCACCGATCGTGAGAGATCACAATGGCGGCGCCCGGGAAGTCCAGCAGAGCTTCTTCCAGGGAACGCAGGGTTTCAACGTCGAGGTCGTTTGACGGTTCGTCGAGCAGCAACACGTTGCCGCCTTCCTTCAAGGTCAGGGCCAGGTGCAAGCGACCGCGCTCACCACCGGACAGGTCCTTGACGAACTTCTGCTGATCGCCGCCCTTGAAGTTGAAACGGCCAACATAGGTGCGCGACGGGATTTCATAGTTGCCGATACGGATCTGGTCGGAGCCGTCGGAAATCTGCTGGAACACGGTCTTGCTGCCGTCGAGGTCGTCGCGGCTCTGGTCCACGCAAGCCAGTTGCACGGTTTCGCCGACTTCGATGCTGCCCGAGTCCGGTTGTTCCTTGCCCATCAGCATGCGGAACAGGGTGGATTTACCCGCGCCGTTACCGCCGATCACGCCAACGATGGCGCCTTTAGGCATGGAGAACGACAGGTTGTCGATCAACACGCGGTCGCCGTAGCCCTTGGAGACGTTCTTGAACTCGATGACCTTGTCACCCAGGCGCGGACCGGCCGGGATGTAGATTTCGTTGGTCTCGGAACGCTTCTGGAATTCCTGGGACTGCATTTCCTCGAAGCGTTGCAGACGAGCCTTGGATTTGGACTGACGCGCCTTGGCGCCTTTACGCACCCATTCCAGTTCGTCTTTCATGGCCTTTTCATGGGCCGACTGCTGCTTGGATTCGGCCGCCAGACGGTCGGACTTGGCTTCCAGCCAACCGGAGTAGTTGCCCTCGTAAGGGATACCCGCGCCACGGTCGAGTTCCAGAATCCAGCCGGCAACGTTGTCCAGGAAGTAGCGGTCGTGCGTGATCGCAACCACGGTGCCCGGGAAGTCGTGGAGGAAGTGCTCCAGCCAGGCGACGGAATCGGCGTCCAGGTGGTTGGTGGGTTCGTCGAGCAGCAGCATGTCGGGAGCCGACAGCAGCAGGCGGCACAGGGCCACGCGACGCTTTTCACCACCAGACAGGTGTTCAATCTTGGCATCCCACGCCGGCAGGCGCAGCGCATCGGCGGCGACTTCCAGTTGGCGGTCCAGGTTGTGGCCGTCGCTGGCTTGCAGGATGGCTTCAAGCTTGGCCTGTTCTGCTGCCAGTTTGTCGAAGTCGGCATCTTCTTCAGCGTAAGCCGCGTAAACCTCGTCCAGGCGGGCCTGGGCGTTCTTGATTACGCTGACCGCTTCCTCGACCACTTCACGCACGGTCTTGGTTGGGTCCAGGATCGGCTCTTGTGGCAGGTAGCCAATGTTCAGGTCGGGCATCGGGCGGGCTTCGCCGTCGAACTCGGTGTCGACGCCGGCCATGATTTTCAACAGCGTGGATTTACCCGAACCGTTGAGGCCGAGCACGCCGATCTTGGCGCCCGGGAAGAAGGACAGAGAAATGTTTTTCAGAATTTCCCGCTTCGGCGGAACAACTTTTCCCAGCCGATGCATGGTGAAAACGTATTGAGCCATGGTGAACCTAGCGTCAGTGACTGATGAATTAAGCGGGCGAAGCCCGTGCCAGGCCATGCGCCGCGCGGGCCTTTGATAACGATCAATGCCTGCGTACGGTAGATGCCTGATTGTCTGGGGCTGGAACGCCCTCGCGTAACCGGCAAAGCTACCTCAATGCAGGTGGGCAGTCCAGCCAGGCAGGGCTGGCACTTTGCCACAACACAAGGCATGCTAGCCGCCCTTCGGGCGTCCGGCTTATAGTGCACGTCGCGCCAGTCCAGCCAAACCGCAGGATCACAGTTTGTCCAACGTAACAAAGCCAACTCCCCTGCGAGCCGCTCATATAGCGCCGGGAGCGCCCCTGCACGGAACCCTCAAGGGCGCACTGGCGACGCTGGTCCTGCTGCTGCTCGCGTTATTGTTCTGGCAACTGCTGGACCAGTTACAGCAAAACCAGAAAAACCAGCAGCAATACACCATCGACTACAGTGCCGACCTGGCCGAGCAGATCAGCCTTAACATGGCCCTCAGTGCGCAGATTGCGCTGAACCTGCTACCGATCGTCGAGCCGCCGCGGGACACCGAACAGCAACAAATCCTGATGCGCACGCTGCAACGTTCCCTGCCGGAACTGCGCAGTGTCGCCCTGCTCGCCCCCAGCGGCGCGATGATCAGCGACAGCGCCAACGACAGCCAGGACAGCGCCTGGCTCGAAGAGCTGGTCAAGCGCAGCCATGCCCAGTCCTACTACTTGAGCAACAATAACGACGGCACCGTCATCTACCTGCTGCTGCATCAGCCCAGCGGCGGCGCAAAAATGTACTGGGCCTTGCGCCTGGCACCCAATTACCTGGCGAACCTGACCCGCCAGGACGGCCAGGGCCAGCGCCCGATGTGGGTCATTGAAAACCGCCTCAACCACCGGGTGGTCAGCCGTGACACGGGCATGCCGGCCCAGTGGGCTTCGGCGCTGACCCCGGATGAATTGAACAAAAGTGTATTGGTCACGCCCCTGAGCAAGAGTGACTGGCAACTGCGCGGCCTGTTCGACCGCGCCGCGGTGCTGGAACAACTGCTGCCGGCCTTTATCGGCAAATGCCTGCTGGGCCTGGCGTTCTCGCTGATCCCGGTAATCGTGCTGCTGAACATGCGCCGTCGCCAGCGCCAGGTGCACGAGGGGCGCCGCCGCTACCAGGATATTTTCGAAGGCACCGGCGTGGCGCTGTGCGTGCTTGACCTGTCCGGCCTGCGTGCGTTCTTCGGTAAGTCCCAATTGCAGACCCGCGAGCAACTGCAACAGTTGCTGCTGGCCAACCCGGAACAGCGCCAGCAACTGCTTAAGGAACTGCGCATTACCGAGGTCAACCAGGTGGCAGTACGCCTGTTGAATGTGGCCTCTTGCGAACAAGCCTGGGAGCGCCTGATCGACGCTTGCCCGTCGAGCCCTACCGCCATCGGCAACCAGGTGATCGACGCGGTGCTGACCCAACAGAAGCAACTGGAACTGGAAATCCAACTCAGCGATCTTCACGGTAATGACCAATACCTGTGGCTGGTGATGCGCCTGCCGGAACAACAAGACGACTTCAAGGCCGTGATCCTGAGCATCAGCGACATCACCAGCCGCAAGCTGATCGAGTTGTCGCTGGTGGAGCGCGAGGGTTTCTGGTCGGACGTGGTGCGTACCGTGCCCGATCACCTGTATGTGCAGGATGTGATCAGCCAACGGATGATCTTCAGCAACCATCACCTGGGCCATACCCTGGGCTACAACAAGCCCGAGCTGCAGCAGATGGGCGAATACTTCTGGGAAATCCTGCTGCACCCCGAAGACGCCGAACGCTACCACGACCTGCGCCTGCAACAGCGCCAGGCCGGCTACTTGAGCCAGCTTCAGTGCCAGCTGCGCTTTCGCCATCGCAACAACCAATGGCGGCGCTTCGACATCCGCGAGCAGGCCCTGGCCCGGGACAAGACCGACCAGGTCACGCGCATCATCGGCGTGGCCAAGGACATCACCGACCAGATCGAGGCCAGCGAATCCCTGCGCGACAGCGAACAGCGCTACCGCATGCTGGCAGAAAGCATCAGCGACGTGATCTTCTCCACCGACAGCAAGCTTGCCCTCAACTATGTCAGCCCGTCGGTGAACGCCGTGCTGGGCTATGACGTCGACTGGATCTTCGAAAACGGCTGGCAGTCGACCATCGCCAACCCCCAACAGTTGAGCGGTATCTACAGCCTGGTGGAGCAAGTCAGCCGCGCCCTGGACCAACCCGAATCCCTGGCCGCCTTGCGCAACGATGTGCAGACCCAGCTGTTCCTGTTCGATTGCCTGCGGGCCGATGGGCGCAAGATCCCGATCGAACTGCGCCTGGTGTTGGTGTGGGACGAACACGGCGCGTTCGAAGGCATCCTCGGCGTGGGCCGTGATATCAGCCAGCAACGCCGTGCGGAAAAAGACCTGCGCATGGCCGCCACGGTCTTTGAACACTCCACCTCGGCGATCCTGATCACCGACCCGGCCGGCTATATCGTGCAGGCCAACGAAGCATTCAGCCGGGTCAGCGGTTATGCGGTGGCAGACGTGCTTGACCAGTTGCCGAACATGCTCACCGTCGACGAACAGCAGGAAGCCCACCTGCGCTACGTACTCAAGCAATTGCACCAGCACAGCACCTGGGAGGGCGAAGTGTGGCTCAAGCGCCGTAACGGCGAGCATTACCCGGCCTGGGTCGGGATTACCGCCGTGTTCGATGACGAAGGCGACCTGGCCAGCTACGTGTGTTTCTTCAGCGACATCAGCGAGCGCAAGGCCAGCGAGCAGCGCATCCACCGCCTGGCCTACTACGACGCCCTGACCCACCTGCCCAACCGCACGCTGTTCCAGGACCGCCTGCACACCGCGTTGCAGTCGGCAGAACGGCAGAAGTCGTGGGTGGTGCTGATGTTCCTCGACCTCGACCGCTTCAAACCGATCAACGATTCGCTGGGCCACGCCGCCGGCGACCGCATGCTCAAGGAAATGGCCACCCGCCTGCTGGGCTGCGTGGCCGAAGACGACACCGTGGCGCGCATGGGCGGCGACGAGTTCACCTTGCTCCTGCAACCACGGGCCAGCCGCGAAATGGCGTTGAACCGGGCGATCAGTGTGGCCGAGCAGATTCTGGCGAGCCTGGTGAAGCCGTTTGTGCTGGAAGGCCGAGAGTTCTTCGTCACCGCCAGTATCGGCATCGCGTTGAGCCCGCAGGATGGCAACGAGTTGAGCCAGTTGATGAAGAACGCCGACACGGCGATGTACCACGCCAAGGAGCGCGGCAAGAACAACTTCCAGTTCTACCAGGCCGACATGAACGCCAGCGCCCTGGAACGCCTGGAACTGGAAAGCGACTTGCGCCACGCCCTGGAACAGAACGAATTCGTGCTGTATTACCAACCGCAGTTCAGCGGCGACGGCAAACGCCTGACCGGCGCCGAAGCTTTGCTGCGCTGGCGCCATCCGCGCCGCGGGCTGGTGCCGCCGGGGGACTTCATCCCGGTGCTGGAGGAACTCGGGCTGGTGGTGGACGTGGGCGACTGGGTGATCAGCGAAGCCTGCCGCCAGCTCAAGACCTGGCACCAGAACAAGGTGCGGGTGCCCAAGGTCTCGGTGAATATCTCGGCCCGACAATTCTCCGACGGGCAACTGGGCGAGCGCATCGCCACCATCCTCAAGGACACCGGCCTGCCGCCGGCGTGCCTGGAGCTGGAGCTGACCGAAAGTATCCTGATGCGCGAGGTCAACGAAGCGATGCAGATCCTCGCCAGCTTGAAAAACCTGGGCCTGAGCATTGCGGTAGACGACTTCGGCACCGGTTATTCATCGCTGAACTACCTCAAGCAATTCCCCATCGACGTGCTGAAGATCGACCGCACCTTTGTCGACGGCCTGCCTTCGGGTGAACAGGACGCACAGATCGCCCGCGCGATTATCGCCATGGCCCACAGCCTGAACCTGGCGGTAATCGCCGAGGGCGTGGAAACCCATGAGCAGTTGGACTTCCTGCGCGAGCACGGTTGCGATGAGGTGCAGGGTTACCTGTTCGGGCGGCCGATGCCGGCGAACCGGTTTGAGGCGCAGTTCAGCAATGATGCGCTGTTCATGTTTGATTAACCCCCCGTAGCAGCTGTCGAGCGTCAGCGAGGCTGCGTAAGCCGCACCGCCGAGCCATCGCCCGGCACTGGACCGAGTCGCTGCCGACGCAGCCTCGCTGGCGCTCGACAGCTGCTACGGGGCTAAGTGAGCCCCGCTTGTCCGCGACATGATGTCCTTTCATATGCCATCTAAAACCCATTGGGTTAGAATGCGCTTCTTTTCTGCCCCCGATCCTTGAGGACCGCCATGTTCAGCCGTGATTTGACCATTGCCAAGTACGACGCCGATCTCTTTGCCGCCATGGAGCAAGAAGCCGTGCGCCAGGAAGAGCACATTGAGCTGATCGCTTCGGAAAACTACACCAGCCCAGCGGTTATGGAGGCTCAAGGTTCGGTTCTGACCAACAAGTACGCCGAAGGCTACCCGGGCAAGCGCTACTACGGCGGTTGCGAGTTCGTCGACATCGTTGAGCAACTGGCCATCGACCGCGCCAAGGAACTGTTCGGCGCCGATTACGCCAACGTCCAGCCACACGCCGGCTCCCAAGCCAACAGCGCCGTGTACCTGGCCCTGCTGCAAGCCGGCGACACCATCCTGGGCATGAGCCTGGCCCACGGCGGTCACCTGACCCACGGTGCCAGCGTTTCCTCCTCCGGCAAGTTGTACAACGCGGTTCAGTACGGCATCGACGGCAATGGCCTGATCGACTACGACGAAGTCGAGCGCCTGGCCGTTGAGCACAAGCCAAAAATGATCGTGGCCGGTTTCTCTGCCTACTCGCAGATCCTGGATTTCCCACGCTTTCGCGCAATCGCTGACAAGGTGGGCGCCTACCTGTTCGTCGACATGGCCCACGTGGCCGGTCTGGTCGCCGCTGGCGTCTACCCGAACCCGGTGCCATTCGCTGACGTGGTGACCACCACTACCCACAAGACCCTGCGCGGTCCACGTGGTGGCCTGATCCTGGCGCGCGCCAACGCCGAGATCGAGAAGAAGCTCAACTCTGCCGTATTCCCAGGCGGCCAGGGTGGCCCGCTGGAGCACGTAATCGCTGCTAAAGCGATCTGCTTCAAGGAAGCCCTGCAGCCTGAGTTCAAGACCTACCAGCAGCAAGTGGTGAAAAACGCCAAGGCCATGGCCGGCGTGTTCATCGAGCGTGGTTTTGATGTGGTGTCCGGCGGTACTGAGAACCACCTGTTCCTGCTGTCGCTGATCAAGCAAGACATCTCCGGTAAAGATGCTGACGCCGCTCTGGGCAAAGCCTTCATCACCGTGAACAAGAACTCGGTACCGAACGACCCACGTTCGCCGTTCGTCACCTCCGGCCTGCGCTTCGGCACCCCGGCTGTGACCACTCGTGGCTTCAAGGAAGCAGAGTGCAAGGAACTGGCTGGCTGGATCTGCGACATCCTGGCTGACCTTTCCAACGAAGCAGTGATTGATTCTGTTCGTGAGAAGGTCAAGGCTATCTGCAAGAAGCTGCCGGTATACGGCGCTTGATTGCAGTTGCTTGAATGAAAAGCCCGGCTCTTGAGCCGGGCTTTTTTATGGCCGATTTCAATTTGAAATAAGGTCAAATGTGGGAGCTGGCTTGCCAGCTCCCACATATTGAGTGCATTTCAAGTCAGGGTTTGGTGGACCCGGGCAAAGCCTTCGCGGATTTTGTCTTCCGGCAACTCGTCGGCAATAAACACAATCACACTTTCACGCGCCTCACCTTCGGCCCATTCGGTGTCCCAATCGAACCCGTAGAGCTTCAGCACGCCCTGGAACACCATGCGCCGGTCTTCGCCTGCGATGTTCAACACGCCTTTGTAACGCAGCAATTGCTTGCCGTGGTCTTCCAACAGCTCGTTCATGAACTCACTGAGCTTGTCGATATCCAGCGGCTGGTCGGTGCGCAGCACCAGGCTCGAGATACGGTCGATGGACGGCGCCTGGCTCACCGGGCGCAGGCTCATGCCGGCGTTGAGGTTGAAGCCGCGCACATCCAAAAGCTCTGCGAGGTCGATCTTGCCGTGCTCCACCACACGAATCGGTGCGCGGCGGTTGATACGGGTCAGGCGCTCGCTGAGAGCGTCGAAGCTGGCTTCATCCACCAGGTCGCGCTTGCTCACCAGCAGGCGGTCGGCAAAACCGATCTGCGCCTGGGCGATGGTCTGGGTCAGGTGATGCTCGGCGTGGGCCGCGTCCACCAGGGTGATGATGCCGTCGAGGATGTAGCGCTCGCGCAGCTCTTCATCGATAAAGAAGGTCTGGGCCACGGGGGCCGGGTCGGCCAGGCCGGTGCACTCGATCACCAGGCGGTCGAAGGCAATCTCGCCGCTGTCCAGGCGTTCGAGCAGCAGGTACAGGGCCTTGGTCAGGTCGGTGTGGATGGTGCAGCACACGCAGCCATTGGACAGGGTCATGACTTGCACCGGCTCGCTGCCCAGCAGTTGGGTGTCGATACCGGCGTCGCTGAATTCGTTTTCGATCACGGCGATTTTCAAGCCGTGCTCGGCCTTGAGCAGGTGGCGCAACAAGGTGGTTTTGCCAGCGCCGAGGAAGCCGCTGAGGATGGTGACGGGGATGGGGGTTAACAAAACAACGATCTCCCATGCGCTAAAAGAACTGTAGGAGCCCGGCTTGCCGGCGATGGCGGTGTGAAGATCGCTATCGCCGGCAAGCCGGGCTCCTACAGTCGTGGTGTTGGGTTCAAGTACGGTGTTTCAACAGCACTTGGGCCCACCCTTGCCGCCGTAACGGGCTTCCTGGCGTTCCCGGAAGAACGCCTTGTAGTCCATCATCGGCTTGTCCGGGTGTTTGGTTTGCATATGCTCGACGTAGGTGTCGTAGTCGGGCATGCCGACCATCAGGCGTGCGGCCTGACCGAGGTATTTACCGAGGCGACTGATGTCATTGAACATGATTGCAATCCTCTATCAAGCGTCCGGGATGGCCTGGTATGGCGCTTCTTTATCCGTACGTTCCTTTTTGCCCCAGGCGGCAATGCCGACCTTGAGCGCATAGAACAGGATGCTGAATACCACGAACAGGAACAGCGCCGTCAGCGTTGCGTTGGTGTAGGCGTTCCAGATCACGTGTTGCATCTGGTCGATGCTCTTGGCCGGAGCGAGGATCTGGCCAGCAGCCAATGCATCGCTGTACTTCTTGGCCAGCGACAGGAAGCCAATCGCCGGGTTAGCGTCGAACAGCTTGATGAAGCCCGCAGTCACGGTGCAGATCAGCAGCCATACAGCCGGCAGCATGGTCACCCAGATGTAGCGCTGGCGCTTCATTTTGATCAGCACAACGGTGGCGAGCATCAGTGCAATACCGGCCAGCATCTGGTTGGAGATACCGAACAGCGGCCACAAGGTGTTGATACCGCCCAGTGGGTCGATCACGCCTTGGTACAGCAGGTAACCCCACATCGCCACACACCCTGCGGTGGCGATCAGGTTGGCCGTCCAGGACTCGGTACGCTTGAGCGCCGGCACGAAGGAGCCGAGCAGATCCTGAAGCATGAAGCGACCGGCACGGGTACCGGCATCCACGGCAGTCAGGATGAACAGCGCTTCGAACAGGATCGCAAAGTGGTACCAGAATGCCATGGTGTTTTCACCCGGCAGCACACTGTGCAGGATCTGCGCGATACCCACCGCCAGGGTCGGCGCACCGCCGGCACGCGCCAGGATGGTGGTTTCACCGATGTCATGCGCCACTGCCTGCAACGCTTGCGGGGTAATCGCAAACCCCCAGCTGCTGACAGTTTGCGCCACGGTCACCACGTCGGCGCCAACAATGGCGGCCGGGCTGTTCATGGCGAAGTACACGCCGGGTTCGATCACCGAAGCGGCAACCATCGCCATGATGGCCACGAACGACTCCATCAACATGCCGCCATAACCGATGTAACGGGCGTGCCCTTCACTGGCCAGCAACTTGGGCGTGGTGCCCGAGGCGATCAGTGCGTGGAAACCCGAGACCGCGCCACAGGCGATAGTGATGAACAGGAACGGAAACAGGCCGCCCTTCCACACCGGGCCGGTGCCATCGATAAACTGGGTCAGCGCCGGCATTTTCAGGTCGGGCATGGTCACCAGGATGCCAATCGCCAGGGCGATGATGGTGCCGATTTTCAGGAAGGTAGACAGGTAGTCACGTGGCGCGAGGATCAGCCACACCGGCAACACCGCCGCAACAAAGCCATAACCCACCAGCATCCAGGTGATCTGGATCCCGGTGAAACTGAAGGCCTTGGCCCATACCGGGTCAGCGGCAATCTGCCCGCCCAGCCAGATCGAGCCCAGCAGCAACAGCACGCCGACAATCGAGATTTCGCCGATGCGGCCCGGGCGGATGTAGCGCATATAAATGCCCATGAACATCGCGATCGGGATGGTCGCCATCACCGTGAAGATGCCCCACGGGCTTTCGGCCAGGGCCTTGACCACGATCAGCGCCAGCACCGCAAGGATGATGATCATGATCAGGAAGCAGCCAAACAGCGCGATGGTCCCAGGCACACGGCCCATTTCTTCGCGAACCATGTCCCCCAGGGAACGGCCGTTACGACGTGTAGACAGGAACAGGACCATGAAGTCCTGCACCGCCCCCGCCAGCACCACGCCGGCGATCAGCCATAACGTGCCGGGCAGGTAACCCATCTGCGCCGCCAGTACCGGGCCGACCAAAGGCCCCGCGCCGGCGATTGCCGCGAAGTGGTGACCGAAAAGAATGTGTTTGTTGGTCGGCACATAGTCCAGACCGTCGTTGTTGAGCACGGCGGGGGTAGCCCGCAGTGGATCGAGCTGCATCACATGGTTAGCGATGAACAGACTGTAGTAACGGTAAGCAACCAGATAAATGGCCACTGCTGCGACCACAATCCACAAGGCGTTGATCGCCTCGCCGCGGCGCAAGGCCACTACGCCCAGGGCGCACGCTCCTACGATTGCCAGCAGCAGCCAGGGTAGATGGCGTAGCAGGCTATTATTATTTTTCATTTTTATATTCCAGCCAGGGTGGACAGAAAGACAGCCATCCCGAGTTTAGCGCTACTGGCCTCAAAGGCCACCCCCCTACGTTGGTCTAGAGCCTTGGCGGGGCGAAAAAAGCAGAAAAAACCGCCCCATGATGGCGCAGGGCTACAATTTATTTATCCACAGAGGGTTTCACCATGCGCGAACAACCTTCAGACCGACGCCGTTTCCGACGCATTGCCTTCGATGCGAGGACCGAACTCGAGCAGGACGGCCATGTGTGGCCGGTGCAATTGGTAGATTTGTCGCTCAAGGGCTTGCTGGTGCAACGGCCGGATGGCTGGCAGGGTCATCGCTACGAATCTTTCGATGTGGACATTCATCTGGACGCCGAGACCGACGTGAAGATGCAGGTGCGGCTGACCCACGACGATCATGGGCAGTTGGGTTTTGTGTGCGAACACATCGACCTCGACTCGATCAGCCACCTGCGGCGGATAATCGAGTTGAACCTCGGCGATCAGGCAGAGCTGGAGCGGGAATTCGCCGCCTTGCTGGAGATCTGAACATGTGGGAGCTGGCTTGCCTGCGATGGCGGTGTGTCAGCTTGCATATCAATTAACTGATACACGGCCATCGCGGGCAAGCCCGGCTCCCACAGGGGGGATGTGTGGCTGGCGATTATTCGAACAGGGCATCCAACGCCTGCTCCAGGCGCGTTACCCCGATCACTTGCAGCCCTGGGGGCATTTCTTTCGGCGCATTGCCCTTGGGCACGATGGCGCGCTTGAAGCCATGCTTGGCCGCCTCTTTCAGCCGCTCCTGGCCGCTGGGCACCGGGCGCACTTCACCCGACAGCCCAACTTCGCCGAACACCAGCAAGTCGTGGGGCAACGGCCGGTTGCGCAGGCTGGACATTACCGCCGCCATCAACGCCAGGTCGGACGCCGTCTCCAGTACCTTGACTCCGCCCACCACGTTGAGGAACACGTCCTGGTCATGGGTGGGAATGCCGCCGTGGCGGTGCAGTACCGCCAGCAGCATCGCCAGGCGGTTCTGATCCAGGCCCAACGTAACTCGACGCGGGTTGGCCAGGTGGCTGTCGTCCACCAGCGCCTGCACTTCCACCAGCATCGGCCGGGTGCCCTCCCACGTTGCCATCACCACACTGCCCGGTACTTCTTCCTGGGCGCGGGTGAGAAAAATCGCCGAAGGGTTGGAGACTTCTTTCAAGCCCCGGTCGGTCATGGCGAACACGCCGAGTTCGTTGACCGCGCCAAAACGGTTCTTTACCGCCCGCAGCAATCGCAACCGCCCGTCGGACTCGCCTTCGAAATACAGCACGGTGTCGACCATATGCTCCAGCACCCGCGGCCCGGCCAGTGCGCCTTCTTTAGTCACGTGGCCCACCAGGAAAATCGCCGTACCACTCTGCTTCGCGTACCGCACCAGCAGCGCGGCACTTTCCCGCACCTGGGACACGCCACCCGGCGCCGATTGCAGTTGCTCAGTGAAAATCGTCTGGATCGAGTCGATCACCATCACCTTGGGTTTTTCCAGGCGCGCAGTGGCGATGATGCTTTCAATACACGTTTCGGTCATCACGCGCAGTTGGTCCTGGGGCAAACCCAGGCGGCGGGCGCGCATGGCCACTTGCTGCTGGGATTCTTCGCCCGTGACGTACAGCGCCGGCATACGGCTGGCGATGCTGCACAAGGTTTGCAGCAGGATCGTGGACTTGCCGATGCCCGGGTCACCGCCGATCAACACCACCGAGCCATCCACAAGGCCGCCGCCCAACACCCGGTCGAGTTCGCCAGAAGCAGTGGAGAAACGCGGGATTTCTTCGACGCTGACTTCAGCCAGGGTCTTGATCTGGGTTTGTTGCCCAGTCCAGCCGGAACGACCACTGGGGGCCACGGCGCCGCCGCTTTCAATCATGGTTTCGGTCAGGGTGTTCCACGCACCGCATTCCGTGCATTGGCCGGCCCACTTGGGAAAGGTCGCGCCGCACTCGGTGCAGCCATACATGCGCTTGGCCTTTGCCATTTGAGAACCTCCAACCGAAAAACCGCGATGATAGCTCAGCGCGGCGCCGGGGTACGGATTTCACCGCTGACCAAACGTGAAGCGCTGTTACCGATCGGGTCTTCGGCGTTGAGGTCGGCGCCCTTGGCTTTCAGCTCATCCAGCAGTTCCACGCGTTTGAACAGCCCGGCATACATGGCCGCCGTTTGTCCGGCGCCGTTGCGTTGGTCGGGGTTGCAGTCGGTGGCAAGCAGGCGCTGGGCGATTTTCAGCTCACCCTTGAAGATCGCGCCCATCAACGCGGTGTTACCACGCTTGTCCTGCACGCAGGCATCGGCGCCGGCCGCGAGCAAACGGTCCACGTAGGTACTTTCGCCGTGATAGGCGGCGAGAATCAGCGCGGTGTAGCCCTTTTCATCCTGGGTGTTCAGCGAATAGCCGGATTCGATGAAGGTGTTGAGCATTTCCACGTCGCCACGGCGGGCGGCGTCGAAGTAATAATCCTGCAGCTGGGCCTTAAGCGCGGCCGGGTCTGCTTGTTCGGCCAATACGCTGAACGACAAACACGCAAGGACAGCGCCTATAAAGATTCGCATGGCAAATTCTCAGTGATGTGCCACCTGTAGGAGCCGGCTTGCCGGCGATGGCGTACTTGTGGGCGCTATCGCCGGCAAGCCGGCTCCTACAGGGAGCGTGTCGGTTAGTCGGTCAGCTTTTCGGCCAGTGCCTTGACGCGGGCCAGGTCACCCTTGGCGACTTTGGTCACACCCGTGCCGTACTCCGGGTCTGCCTTGTAGAGAAACGACAGGATGATGTGCTTGCTCTCGTCATCGGTGGTAGCCAGGGAGCCGCCGAAGTTGTCGATCAAGTCCTGGCGCTCTTTCTTGTTGAACGAGCGGTACAGGTCGCCGGCCTGCTTGAAGTTCTGCTCACGCTGGATCTTCGCCTGCTGGGTGCTGCCCGCCAGTGCCGACTGGTTGTAACGTGCGGTTTGCGGCTCTTCGCGTGGCAGCAGGCGGCTTGGCTGGTAGTTCACGCCGGTGGTGGTCTTGCCGAAGTTCATCGCGCCGTCCTGGTTACCGTTGTTGACGGTCACCCGCGGTGCATTGATCGGCAGTTGCAGGGCGTTTGGCCCCAGGCGGTACATTTGCGTATCGGCGTAGGAGAACACCCGGCCTTGCAGCAGGCGGTCTTCCGACGGCTCGATGCCCGGCACCAGGTTGGCCGGGGCCATGGCCACTTGCTCGGTTTCCTGGAAGACATTGGCCGGGTTGCGGTTCAGCACCATTTGCCCAACTTTGCGCTCCGGCACGTCTGGCCAGATCTTGGTGGCATCCAATGGGTCGAAATCAAACTTGGCGAGGTCTTCCGGTTTCAGCACTTGCACATACAAGTCCCACTTGGGGAAATCACCCTTGTTGATGTGCGTGACCAAATCATGGGTCATGTGGCTGTAGTCACGGCCCTGCACTTCGGTCACTTGTTTGGGGTCGAGGTTTTTGATGCCCTGCAGGCTCTTCCAGTGGAACTTGACGTAGTGCACTTCGCCTTTGGCATTAATCAACTTATAGGCATGTACACCATTGCCGTCCATCTCGCGATAACTGGCCGGCGTGCCGGAGTCCGAATACAACTCGGTCAGCGTACGGGTGGACTCTGGAACATGGGAGAAGAAGTCAAAGCGACGGGAGTCGTCGTCCAGGTTAGTACGCGGGTCTGGTTTAAAAGCGTGAACCATGTCCGGGAACTTGATGGCATCGCGAATAAAGAATGTCGGGAAGTTATTGCCGACCAAGTCCCAGTTGCCTTCGGCGGTGTAGAACTTGGTGGCGAAGCCGCGCGGGTCACGCAGGGTTTCCGGCGAATGGTTGCCGTGAACGACCGCAGAGAAGCGCACAAATACCGGCGTGGCTTCACCGGCGGCAAATACTTTGGCCTTGGTCAGGTCGCTGAGGTTGTCGGTGACGGTAAACGTACCGTGGGCACCCGTGCCACGGGCATGCACCACACGCTCCGGGATGCGCTCGCGGTCAAAGCGCTGCAACTTCTGGATCAGTTGCACGTCTTGCAACAGGACCGGGCCATTCGCACCGGCAGTTTGCGAGTTCTGGTTGTCACCCACCGCCGCACCATTATCGCGGGTGAGGTTGGCGGCGTGTACGGACAGCGAAAGAAGACTGGCGCTCACTACAAGCAGCACCCGTCGCGCAGAAATAGGCCCGCGGCTAATAGGGTTTTTCATCGAGGTATCCTCTGGTTTTTTTAATGCACATTGAGTTGTGCTTGCCAGAGGCTAGTGACCTGCGAGTCAGAAGATAAATAGAAAAGCCATACCACCCCGATAAAGAAAATAGTGTGGTAACCCACTGAAATAGCGGGTATTTCGCGCGCGATTGGTGGCACTTTGCAAACTATTTGCGATTTAATGTGTCGATAAACACGGACACTGTAAACAGTTGTGTCGCGCAAGCCACGCCACACTGTCTTACACTGGCTTCTACCTCCTCATCTGTAACAAGGAATAACCTATGGGCGTGTTAAGTGAGTTCAAGGCCTTCGCGGTCAAAGGTAATGTGGTCGACATGGCCGTCGGTATTATCATCGGCGCCGCCTTCGGCAAAATTGTTTCCTCCTTTGTAGGCGACGTGGTGATGCCACCTATCGGCCTGCTGATCGGGGGCGTCGACTTTGGCGACTTGGCGGTTACGCTCAAGGCCGCCCAAGGCGATGCGCCTGCTGTCGTGCTGGCGTACGGCAAATTCATCCAGAGCGTGATCGACTTTGTGATCGTCGCGTTTGCGATCTTCATGGGCGTGAAGGCGATTAACCGCCTGAAGCGCGAAGAGGCCGTGGCGCCAACCTTGCCGCCGGTCCCGACCAAGGAAGAAGTGCTGCTGGGGGAGATCCGCGATCTGCTCAAGGCACAGAACAGCAAGCCCGAGTAAGCTCGGCCAATAAAACAAAGGCGCCTGCGGGGCGCCTTTGTTTTTACCAGTAGTTTTCTACCGCAACCTGGCCCGGGCGGCGGGTGAGGCTTAATTGCATGTCGCGCTGTTTGAGCAACTGGCGCGTGTCATCGATCATCTGCGGGTTGCCGCAAATCATTACTCTGGAATGCTCAGGGGTCAGCTCGACGCCTGCGGCCCGTTCCAGCTCGCCGTTCTCGATCAGGGTGGTGACCCGGCCATTGAGCGCTCCCGGATGCCGCTCGCGGGTAACGATGGGGATGTAGGTGAGCTTGTGGGCATGCTCTGCCAGGTACTCGCGCTCGCCCAGTTCATGGATCAATGACTGATAGGCCAACTCCCTGGCCTCCCGCGCGCTATAGACCAGGATGACCCGCTCGAATTTCTCCCACACCTCAAAGTCCTGCAGGATCGAAAGAAACGGTGCGATACCGGTGCCAGTGCCCAACAACCACAGATCGCGACCATCCACAAACCGGTCCAGGGTCAAAAAGCCCGTGGCCTGGCGCTCCACCAACAAGGTATCGCCCTTGCGCAAGCGGCTCAGTTCGCTGGTGAACTCACCGCCCGGCACCACGATGGAAAAGAAATCCAGGTGTTCGTCAAAAGGCGAGGACACCACCGAGTAGGCTCGCCACACAATGCTGCCGTCGGCTTTGGTGACCCCCAGGCGCACGAACTGGCCAGCCCGAAAGCGAAAGCCCGGGTCTCGGGTGGTGCGCAGGGTAAACAGGCTGGGGGTCAGCGATTGCACATCGAGCAAGGTCTGGCAGGTATATTTTTCAGCACTGGCCGTCATGGGGAACTCCGTTTTGCACAGGGCCCTAGTGTCCCTCAAAGCGACGCGTGGAAACACCGATGGTTTGTGCTGGCATTGCGGTTGCGCGAAGCGCGTTTGATGGGTACCCGCGGGGCTCACACCAAATATTTGGCTATTAACCTCCTTCCTGGCAGCCATTAGATGACGATATGTATTTAAACGTTAACAAACTATACCCATAACAACTCGTTGAAAAAAATAGAAAACCCTTGATTGCATAGCACGAGCTTGTACAGCACCTTTGCTTTGTATAAGTATCGTTTATTAAAACCTCCATCCAAGATCACCGAAACTTCATTTTTGGCTGTGGCCGATGTCCTACACTCATTTTTCATGCAAAGGGGGCCGGGAAGTACCCACGCCAAAAAAGCATATGGAGAGCGACACATGGTCAACTGGCGCAATACTCGCCTGCCTAAACTGGAGGGTGAAAACGAAATAACCAGTATGTACGAGGCAGCCCTGAATCTTACCTACGAGCTGGGCTTTCAATACTGCGCATTCACCCTGAGTTCCCACCTGCCCCTCAACCAAACAAAAACTATAAAAATCAATAACTGGTCACATGAATGGAACACGCTGTACAAGCAAGAGCACTACTTTGACCTGGACCCGGTTGTTGCACATTGCAAACGTTCGGTGTTGCCGATTGTTTGGGAAGAGAAAACCTTTTGCTCGGTGCCGGATTTATGGGCGCATGCCCAAACCCACGGGTTAAAGTTTGGATGGACCCAGGCAGTTCATGATTTCCAGGGTGTTTTCAGCATGCTGACCCTGGCGCGCACCACCGGCCCTGTAAGCCCTGAAGAGCTCTATGAAAAAGCCGGACAAGCACTCTGGATTTGCCACGCGATGCACGCAGTGGTTGCACGAAAGTATGCCGACAAGCCCAGCCTGCAAGCCCCAAGCAAGTTGACCCCGCGGGAAACCGAAGTCCTGCAATGGTCGGCCATGGGCAAGACGGCCTCCGACATCGCCACCATCCTGTGCCTGTCCGAACGCACGGTCGGCTTCCATATCAGCAGTGCAATGAAGAAATTGGGGGTCAGTAACAAGATTGCCGCGGTGATCACGGCAGTGAAATGCGGGTTGTTTTAAACACCGAATGTAATCCAGAGGAAAAAAACGTAACATTTGCAGCCAGTTCTGGATGATGACGCGAGCCCTGATGAGCCTAACGTCGTGTTTCATCCAGATGGTTCGATTACCCAGAGTCTCCCCCGCCATGCCCCTGCTCGACAGCCCCTTCGCCCAACTCGACCTGATCCGTCAGCCAGAACAGCACAACGACCCGCTGCAAGCGTTTGATGCGGCCGATGAGTACTTGCTCGGCTATCTGGCGGAACAACAGCTTGCACCGGCAACCCGCGTTCTGGTGCTCAACGACAGTTTCGGCGCGCTGGCTGCCAGCCTCGAAGGGCATGTACAGGTCACCTCCAGTGGTGACTCGTTCCTCGGTGCCCTGGGCCTGGAAAAAACCTGGCGCGCAACGGCAAGGCTTTCGACGCGGTAACGTTCCTGCCCGCCAGCCAGACGCCCACCGGGCCGTTCGACCGCGTACTGGTCCGCGTGCCAAA
Organism: Pseudomonas sp. Bout1; assembly: GCF_034314165.1. Taxonomy (GTDB): domain Bacteria; phylum Pseudomonadota; class Gammaproteobacteria; order Pseudomonadales; family Pseudomonadaceae; genus Aquipseudomonas. The sequence goes on from NZ_JAVIWK010000001.1 coordinate 6,133,373, forward strand.
GACCCTGGCCCTGCTCGAAGAACAACTGATTCGCCTGCAAGGCCAACTGGCACCCGGCGCCGAGGTGATCGCCGGGGCGATGGTCAAGCACCTGCCACGGGCTGCCGGTGAGTTGCTCGAGCGCTATATCGGCCCGATGCACGCCTCACTGGCGGTTAAAAAGGCCCGGCTGCTGATCGCCACCTGGGCCGATCGGCCCCGTGCAGTGTCGCCCTACCCTACGCGCTACCGCCTGGAAACCCCGGCCATCGAACTGCTCAACCACGCCAACGTGTTCTGCCGCGAAGACCTGGACATCGGCACCCGCGCGTTTCTGCCGCACCTGCCGCAAAACCTCGGCAGTGCCCGCGTGGCGGACCTGGGCTGTGGCAACGGTGTATTGGCGATTGCCAGCGCGCTGCAAAACCCCGAGGCGCAGTACACGCTGGTGGACGAGTCCTACATGGCCGTGCAATCGGCGGCCGAGAATTGGCGCGCGGCGCTGGGCGACCGCGACGTGCTGATTCGCGCCGGCGACGGCCTGGCCGATCAGGAGCCACAATCGCTGGATGTGGTGCTGTGCAACCCGCCGTTCCACCAACAGCAAGTGGTGGGTGACTTCCTGGCCTGGCGCATGTTCCAGCAGGCGCGGGAAGCGCTGGTGGTGGGCGGCGCCCTGTATATCGTCGGCAACCGTCACTTGGGATATCACAGCAAACTGGCGCGTTTGTTCCGCGGTGTCGAGCAAGTGGCGGCCACGCCCAAGTTCGTGATTCTCAAGGCGCGCAAATAAAAAAGCCCTCCATAAAGGAGGGCAATAAGGACAACGGGATCTCAGTGGGTGGTCAGGCCCGCGGCGTTCATGAACATGCGCATCAGGCTGGCCACCACGAACAGGGCCAGGACGCTGCCGGTCCAGATCATCGCCAGCCAGCCCAGGCGCTGCCAGAGCGGCTTTTTCTCGGCCTGTTCGATGTCGTGCAACGAAGGTTTGCCGGACATGAGTCAATCCTCCTAGTGATAGCCGTCTTCGTGGGTGACCTTGCCGCGGAACACGTAGTAGCTCCAGAAGGTGTAGCCCAGGATGAACGGGATGATGAACAAGGTGCCCACCAGCATGAAGCCCTGGCTTTGCGGCGGCGCGGCGGCGTCCCAGATCGATACCGATGGCGGGATGATGTTCGGCCACAGGCTGATGCCCAGGCCGCTGTAGCCGAGGAAGATCAGCACCAGCGTCAGCAGGAACGGCGTGTAGTGCGCATTGCGCGCCACGGCGCGAATCAGTCCGTACATGGTCACCAGCACCAGGATCGGCACTGGCAGGAACCAGAACAGGTTTGGCAGGGTGAACCAGCGCGAAGCGATCTCCGGGTGCGCAAGTGGCGTCCAGATACTGACGATGCCGATCACCGCCAGCACCACGAATGCCAGGGGCCGGGCCAGGTTGTGCATCTTCTCTTGCAGACTGCCTTCGGTCTTCATGATCAGCCAGGTGCAGCCCAACAGCGCGTACGCCACGATCAGGGCCACGCCGCAGAACATCGTGAACGGCGTCAGCCAGTCCAGTGAACCGCCGGCAAACTGGCGGTTCACCACCGGGATGCCATCAATGAACGCCCCCAACGCCACGCCCTGGAAGAACGTCGCCGCCAGTGAGCCGCCGATAAAGGCCTTGTCCCACAGGTGACGCTTGTCATCCTTGGCCTTGAAGCGAAACTCAAACGCCACGCCGCGAAAGATCAGCCCGATCAGCATCAGCATCAGGGGCAGGTACAGCGCCGAGAGCACCACCGAATAGGCCAGCGGGAACGCGCCAAACAACGCAGCGCCCCCCAGTACCAGCCAGGTTTCGTTGCCGTCCCATACGGGAGCGACGGTGTTCATCATCACGTCACGGTCGGTCTTGCCCGGGATAAACGGGAAGAGAATGCCGATGCCCAGGTCGAAGCCGTCCATGACCACGTACATCATGATGCCGAAAATGATGATCACGGCCCAGATCAGCGGAAGATCAATACCCATGACTCAGTTCCCCTTGTTCAAGGTGTCGCCGTGATCGGCGTCGGCACTGTCGTCGGCCGCCGACAACGGACGGGCCGGTGTGCGTTTCTGCCCAGGGCCACCGTGGGTCGGCTCGGTGCTTTCGTGGGTCACAGGCCCTTTGCGCACCAGGCGCATCATGTAGCCCAGACCCGCGCCGAACAGCGCGAAGTACACCACCACAAACAACACCAACGTAATGCTCATCTGCGCAAAGCTGTGGTTGGACGAGGCGTCTGCCGTGCGCATCAGCCCGTATACCACCCACGGCTGACGACCGATTTCGGTGGTGAACCAACCGGCGAGAATCGCAATCAGCCCGGACGGGCCCATCCACAACGCCAGGTACAGGAACGGCTTGGACGTGTACATCTTGTCGCCCCGGCGCAGCCAGAGGCTGAACAGGCCGGTGAAGATCATCAGGAAGCCCAGGCCCACCATGACCCGGAACGACCAGAACACGATGGTCGAGTTAGGGCGGTCCTCAGGCGGGAACTCCTTGAGGGCCGGCACCTGTTTGTCCAGGGAGTGGGTGAGGATCAGGCTGCCCAGGTACGGGATTTCCACCGCGAATTTGGTTTTTTCAGCCTTCATGTCCGGCCAGCCGAACAGGATCAGCGGTGTGGGTTCGTTGCCGATATTTTCCCAGTGGCCTTCAATCGCGGCGATCTTTGCCGGCTGGTGCTTGAGGGTGTTCAGGCCATGAAAGTCACCGATGACTGCCTGGATGGGCGCCACGATCAGCGCCATCCACATCGCCATCGAGAGCATGGTGCGGATCGCCGGGTTGTCCTTGCCGCGCAGCAAGTGCCAGGCTGCCGAGGAGCCAACAAAGAATGCGGTAGCGACAAACGCCGCCGTGGCCATGTGCATCAGGCGGTAGGGGAACGAGGGGTTGAAGATTACCGCCAGCCAGTCGGTTGGAATCACCCGGCCATCAATGATTTCAAAGCCCTGTGGCGTCTGCATCCAGCTGTTGGAGGCAAGAATCCAGAAGGTCGAGATCAGCGTGCCGACGGCCACCATCACCGTGGCAAAGAAGTGCAGCTTGCGCCCGACCTTGTTCCAGCCAAACAGCATGACCCCAAGGAAGCCCGCTTCAAGGAAGAACGCCGTTAGCACCTCATAGGTCAGCAACGGCCCGGTAACGGCGCCGGCGAAGTCCGAAAAGCGGCTCCAGTTAGTGCCGAACTGATAGGCCATGACCAAACCGGAGACCACGCCCATGCCGAAGTTGACGGCAAAGATCTTCGACCAGAAATGGTAGAGGTCACGGTAAGTGTCGTTGTGGGTCTTGAGCCACAGGCCTTCGAGCACTGCAAGGTAACTGGCCAGGCCGATGGTGATGGCCGGGAACAGGATATGGAATGAGATGGTGAACGCGAATTGAATTCGGGCGAGTTCTAGCGCCTCCAAACCGAACATAAGTCTTCCTCTGTCAGGTAATACCGAATGCTGGCTGGAGGCCTGCACCCACTGCCCCCACGGATATGGAGTGTGGCGAATTCAAATTCGTTTCTTTTTTTAACCAACCACGCAGGGATTCTGGCCTTGCGGCCGCCAGAGCAATCCCGGCGACGGTTTTGATCTGGATCAAGCATTGCTGAAAGAGTAGTCCCATTTTCGCGAGAGCAAGGCGTGGTCTTTTGCCGCGTGACAGGTTGCCTCAGTGGTGAGTGAGTGCTGCCCGTGGTGAGGGGGATTGCCTGCGTAACATCAGTAGCTGCACATTTTTTGTGGCGGGCTGAGGGTGCGCTGGGGGTATATCCGTTATTTGGGTGATGGCTTAGATGGGTTCCGCTCTTACAGCGGGTCACTTTTGAAAGGAGCCCAAAAGTAACCAAAAGGCTCTTGCCCCACCACTCGGCACCTCGCTTAGGCTCGGTGTGCCCTCACTCCGGCATTACTCCGCGGGCCGCCGCGACGGGGCGTCCCTGCCCCGTCGCGGCTAAACCGGCGTCCTGCCGGTTTACCCGCTCCGTAATACCTGCGTTCGGCCAGCGTGGTTGACGGGGCGCCTAAGATCAAGATCACAAGCAGATCAAGAACACAGCGGCCTACAGGCCGGCTTGAGTGTTAAAAGCCAGATCAAAAGCTAAAGCGGGCGGGCACGGTTCAAATGTGGGAGCTGGCTTGCCTGCGATGGCATCGCCTCGGGGTGTCTGAGAAACCGAGTTGCCTGCATCGCCGGCAAGCCAGCTCCTACAGCTTTTGATCTGGCTTTTAACACTCAGGTCGGCTTTCAGGCCGCCGTGCTCTTGCTGTTGACCTTGATCTGCAGGCCCCGTCAACCACGATGGCCGCAAGCAGGCACGGTGGAGCGGGTAAATCGGCAAGGATGCCGATTTAGCCGCGCCGGGCCATGGATGGCCCGTCGCGGCGGCCCGCGGAACCGGGCCGGAGTGCGGGCATGCCGAGCCTAAGCGAGGCACCGAGTGGTGGGGCAAAGACCTTTTGGTTACTTTTGGGGCGTTTGCCAAAAGTGACCCGCTGTAAGAGCGGAACCCTAAGCCGCCGTTACCGAAGAAACGGATATGTACCCAGTCAGGTGCACATATCTCCTCCCCCCAACCCACCTACGCAACTATTGGTTACATGTTGATGATAACCTCGCTTTTCCCCCTCCCAGACCTGCCTCCCCGATGCCCAGTGAACCCGCGCTGCTGTTACGTCACCACCGCCCTTTCATCGCGTTCTGGCTGGCACGGATCTTTACCGCCAGCGGTTTCCAGATGCTCACCGTGGCCATCGGCTGGAACCTCTACCAACTGACCGGAAACGTACTGGACCTGGGCTTGGTCGGCCTGGTGGAATTCGTACCGCGAGTGCTGTTCATGCTGCACACCGGCCATGTAGCCGACCGCTATGAACGGCGCAAGGTGGCGGCCATCTGCCAGACCCTGCAGGCCTTGATTGCACTGTCCTTGGCAATAGGCGGCCTGACCGGCAACGTCACCCGCGAAATGATTTTTATCCTGGCCTTCCTGCTCGGCGCCGCGCGCTCGTTTGAAATGCCCACCACCCAGGCCCTGCTGCCAAGCATCGTGCCCACTGCGCTGTTTCCCCGCGCAGTGGCGTCGTCGCAGTCGGCGCAGCAATTGGCGACCATCGTGGCACCGGCGTTGGGCGGTTTGTTGTACGCCTTTGGCAGCGTCTGGGTATATGGCCCCACCGTGGTGCTGTACCTGATTGCCTGCGTGCTCACCCTCAACCTGCCCGCGCGCCAGACCCCGCTGAACAAGGCCAAGGCGACCATGGATTCGTTGCTGGCCGGGATTCGTTTTATCCGCAGCCGGCCGGATATCCTCGGGGCAATTTCCCTGGACCTGTTTGCGGTGTTGCTGGGCGGCGCCACGGCGTTGCTGCCGGTGTTTGCCAAGGACATCCTGCTGACCGGGCCGTGGGGGCTCGGGTTGCTGCGCTCGGCACCCGCTGTGGGGGCGCTGATCATGTCACTGTGGCTCGCGCGGTTTGCTGTAGACCGGCATGTGGGGCGGATCATGTTTACAGCGGTGGGTGTGTTTGGTGTGGCCACTATCGCCTTCGGCCTGTCGACCTCGTTCTGGTTCTCCCTGGCGGTGCTGGTGGTATTGGGCGCAGCAGACATGATCAGCATGGTGATCCGCGCCTCGTTCGTGCAGTTGGAAACCCCGGATGAAATGCGTGGCCGGGTCAGTGCGGTCAACGGGCTATTCATCGGCGCGTCAAATCAGTTGGGCGAATTTGAGTCCGGAATCACCGCCCACTGGTTCGGCACCGTGCCCGCCGTGGTCATGGGCGGCATCGGCACGCTGGTGGTGACCGGGGTCTGGATCAAGCTGTTCCCGACCCTGGCCAACCGCGACCGCATGCATGTGCCGGTGGAAGAAGCCGCCAAGGTTTAGAGCACCTTGTCCAGGGTGACGGGAAAGTCCCGCACCCGCTTGCCGGTAGCGTGATACACCGCGTTGGCCACGGCCGCCGCCACCCCCACAATCCCGATCTCGCCAACGCCCTTGGAACCCAGGGCGTTGACGATCTCATCGTGTTCCTCGACAAACAGCACATCAATTTCGCCGATATCCGCGTTTACCGGGATGTGGTACTCGGCCAGGCTGTGGTTCATGTAGCGGCCCAATTGATGGTCAATCTGGGTTTCTTCATGCAACGCCATGCCGATGCCCCACACCACTCCACCAAGAATCTGGCTGCGGGCCATCTTCGGATTGACCACCCGCCCGGCCGCTATGGCACTGACCACACGGCTGACCTTAATGGTGCCCAGGTCTTCATCCACCCGCACTTCGACAAACACCGCCGAATGCGTGGCTGAGGCATAGCCTTCGCGCTTTTTATCGGGTTCGCAGTCCACCTGTACTTCCAGCGCCTGCTCGCCACTGTCCTGCACCAACTGCGCCAAAGACACGCGCTGGTTACCGGCATGCAACTGGCCGTTTTCAAACCGCGCCGTTTCAGCGTCCTTGAACGCAGGATAAGTCTGGCGCGCAATCACCAGCAGTTTGGCCGTCAACGCTTCACACGCCTGCTGCACCGCGCTGCCCACCGACGAGACGGTAAACGAGCCACCCTGCAGCGGCGCCGTGGGCAGTGATGAATCCCCCAGCAGGAACGTCACGTCGCCCACAGGCACGCCACTGGCCTGGGCGGCGATCTGCGCCATGACCGTGTAAGTGCCGGTACCAATATCGGTGGTGGCGCTGCTGACCGTGAGTTTGCCCAGGTGGTCGATGCGCGCCTTGGCGCTGGCCTTCATTTGCATGGCTTCCCACACCCCACCGGCCATGCCCCAACCGATCAGTTGGCGACCATCACGCATGCTCCGTGGCTCCGGGTTGCGCTGGCTCCAGCCGAAACGTTCGGCACCTTCGCTGTAGCATTCACGCAAGGCCTTGCTGGACCAGGGCTTGTCTTCATTCTGGTTGCGCTCGGCATAGTTGATCAGCCGCAACTGCACCGGGTCGATGCCCAGGGCGCAGGCCAGTTCGTCCATGGCGCACTCCAGGCCGATTACCCCCAGCGCCGCGCCGGGTGCACGCATGTCCAACGGCGTGAATACATCCAGCGGCACCAGTTTGTAGGTCAACAGCACGTTGTCGCAGTGATAGAGCATGCCGCTCCATTCCACCACGTGCTCGCTGAAGTCCTCAAAACGCGAGGTCTGGCCGATAGCAGTGTGGCCCAGGGCGAGCAAGCGGCCATTGGCGGCAGCACCCAATTGCAGGCGCTGCAAGGTGCGCGGGCGATAGCCGAAGGTGAACATCTGCTGGCGCGTGAGGGTGACGCGCACCGAGCGTTTCAGCGCCAGGGATGCCATCACCGCCAGCGGCAATTGGTACTGCGGGCGCAACCCGGATCCAAAGGCACCGCCAACGAACGCGGCAAAGATCCGCACCTGGCTTTTATCCAGGCCGAACACTTTCTGCACATAGGCCTGGCAGTTCTGTGGGCCCTGAGTCTTGTCGTGGATATGCAGGGTGCCGTCCGGCTGATACAGCACGGTACTGGCGTGGGGCTCCATCGGGTTGTGGTGTTCGATGGGCGTGCTGTAGTGCAGATCCAGGCGGGTGGCGGCGCCGGTCCATTCGGCCTGGAAATTGCCACGCGGCTTGGGCGGTGTTTGCGGCGATGGGTGCGACTGTTCCTGCAGGGCCAGCAGATCGGTTTCGCAGGGTTCGGCGGCGTATTCGATCTGCACCAGGGAGCCGGCGTGGCGCGCCAGTTCCAGGTTGTCGGCAATCACCAACGCCAACGGCTGGCCGCTGTAGAGCACGCGGTCGTTGTACAGCGGGCGAAACGGCGAGCCATCGGCGGCATCGGCGTCGGCATAGCTGTCATCGTAGCTCGCGAGTTTGGGGCGGTTGAGGTGATCGAGCACCATCACCACACCCGGCAGCGCCAGAGCTTTGGAAGCGTCGATGCGGATGACGCGGCCTTTGGCGATGTTGCTGGGAACCACGCTGCCATGCAGCAGGCCGTCCTCGGGAAACTCCCCGGCATAGCGCGCTTGCCCGGTCACCTTGAGCAGACCGTCCACCCGGTCCAACGGTTTGCCGATTGCACTCATGACGTGGCTCCTGCAACAGCGGCATCGCTCAAGGCGCGAATGATCGCGCGGCGTGCCAGTTTGATCTTGAAGCCGTTGTGCTCCAAAGGCTCGGCGTCCAACAACAGGGCTTCGGCGGCAGCACTGAAGGTTTCGCGGCTCACAGGCTGGCCGACCAACGCAGCTTCAACGGCGCGGTCACGCCAGGGTTTGTGGGCGACACCGCCCAGGACCAGGCGGGCGTCTATGATCACGTCGCCTTGCAACTCAAGGGCCGCCGCGACGGACACCAGCGCGAAGGCATAGGAAGCCCGGTCGCGGATCTTCAAGTAGTGGCTGTGGGCAGCAAGGTGGTCGGCGGGCAACTCGATGGCGGTGATCAACTCGTCGTCTGCCAGTTGGTTATCCCGCTGGGGCGCATCACCGGGCAATCGGTGGAAGTCGGCAAACTCGATGACCCGCACCCCGCCTCGGCCCTGCACATGCACCTGGGCATCCAGCGCGGCCAGGGCCACGCACATGTCCGAAGGATGGGTGGCCACGCATTGGTCGCTGGCGCCGAGAATCGCGTGGATGCGGTTCAAACCGACCCGGGCCGGGCAACCGCTACCGGGCTTGCGCTTGTTGCAGGGCACGGCAGCGTCATAGAAGTAGTAGCAACGGGTGCGCTGTAAAAGGTTGCCGCCGGTGCTGGCCATGTTGCGCAACTGCGGCGAGGCCCCCGCAAGGATGGCCTGGGACAGCAACGGGTAGCGCTCCTCGATCAGCGGGTGCCAGGCCAGGTCAGCGTTGCTCACCAGGGCACCGATCATCAGGCCACCCCCGGCGGTTTCTTCCACGTCGCGCAGGGGCAGCCCGGTGATATCGATCAGGTGCTCGGGACGGCTGATGTTTTCTTTCATCAGGTCCAGCAGGTTGGTGCCGCCGGCGATAAAGCGCGACGCCGGGCTGACCAGGTTCACCGCCTCCTGCACGTCATGCGGCTTGCTGTAATGGAAGGGATTCATTGCTCACCACCCTGCGTACGGCACGCTGGCAAGGCTTCTTCGATGGCATCGCGAATGTTGTTATAGGCGCCACAGCGGCACAGGTTGCCGCTCATCAGCTCCTGAATTTGCGCGGTGTCGTGGGCTCGGCCTTCACGGGCCAGGCCCACTGCCGAACAAATCTGCCCCGGCGTGCAGTAGCCGCACTGGAAAGCATCGTGCTTGATGAACGCCTGTTGCATCGGGTGCAAAGTTTCGCCCGAGGCCAGGCCTTCAATCGTGGTCAACTCGGCACCGTCGCACATCACCGCCAGGGTCAGGCAGGCGTTCACCCGTTTTCCGTTGAGCAACACGGTGCATGCACCGCACTGGCCGTGGTCGCAGCCCTTCTTGGTACCGACCAGGTCCAGTTGCTCGCGCAGCAGGTCCAGCAGGGTGGTCCAGGGCAGAACATCCATTTGGATGTCTGTGCGATTCACCATCAAGCGAATCGGGTGGCTGGCGAACGGTTTGGCCGCAGCAAGGTTGGGGGTCGCGCTCATAAACACCTCACGGATTGGTGTGCAATCGCGGCGTTCTGGAAAGTCGCCGTCTTAGCGGTACGACTTCCCGGGGTTATGAGCGTTCAAGGCAATTGATGGGTGGCGATCAGCGAATGCTGAGGGTGGTGACCAACTGCTTGCGCGGCGGGTTGATCGAGCTGTTGCTGTATTGGAACGCGCCGCCGGCTTCGATATCCAGCTGGAACGTATAGATGTAGCCCATCAACGTGCCGGCGCCGCTGCATGCCTGGCTGACTGAGCCCACTTGGCAGATGGCCATTCTGGTGCCGGACACCGGGGCTCCATCAAAAAACGCGTGGGAGCTGTTGCCCAGGCCGACTTCCATCACGTACACCAGCGTTTGCCCACGGTGCGTGCACATCTGGGTGCTGTCCGCCCGCTCGGGAATGGTTTCGGTGCATTTGGCCGACTGCACCTTGAACACCCGCACCTCGCTCAACGCCGGTGCAGGCGCGCCCCACGCCGGTGCTGCGCCGAGCCACAGGCCGATACAACCGAACAGAGCTAGACTCCAGCCGCTGGCTTTTTTCATGCTGTCGATGACCCTGTAATAAACGTCGGCGCAGTATGCCTCAAGGCCATGATCAAGCCTATGCGCCACTGGCCCTCGGCTGCTGGTATGATGCGCCGCTTTTTCCGATCCTCTCTGGAACCACAGGCGCTTGGCGCAGTTTGTGCTTTGACTTAGAGGTCAACAAATAACGACGCAAAATAGCGTCACAGGGAGCAGGCATGCTGGAAAAGCTGTTTCAACTCAAGGCACACAACACGAATGTGCGCACCGAGATTCTCGCGGGCGTCACCACCTTTTTGGCCATGGCCTACATCCTGTTCGTCAACCCGAGCATCCTCGGCGAGACCGGCATGGACAAGGGCGCGGTCTTTGTCGCGACCTGCCTGGCGGCGGCCATTGGTTCCACCGTGATGGGCCTGATCGCCAACTACCCGATCGCCCTGGCACCGGGCATGGGCCTCAACGCGTTCTTCACCTACACCGTGGTCCTGCACATGGGCCATACCTGGCAAGTGGCGCTGGGCGCGGTGTTCATCTCGGCGGTGCTGTTCTTCCTGCTGTCGATCTTCCGCATCCGCGAATGGATCATCAACAGCATCCCGCTGCCACTGCGCTCGGCCATTGCGGCGGGCATCGGCCTGTTCCTGGCATTGATAGCGCTGCATAACGCCGGCATCGTGGTCAGCAACCCGGCCACCATGGTGGGCTTGGGCGACCTGAAACAACCGGCACCGATCCTCGCCACCCTGGGCTTCGCGCTGATCGTTGCGCTGGAAGCCCTGAAAGTGCGTGGCGCGGTATTGATCGGTATTTTGGTGGTCACCATCGCCTCCATCGTGCTGGGCTTCACCCCGTTCGGCGGCGTGATGTCGATGCCACCTTCGCTGGCCCCGACCTTCCTGCAACTGGACATCAAGGGCGCGCTGGACATCGGTCTGGTGAGCGTGATCTTCGCGTTCCTGTTCGTCGACCTGTTCGACAACTCCGGCACCCTGATCGGCGTCGCCAAGCGCGCAGGCCTGATGGGCAAGGACGGCCATATGCCGAAAATGGGCCGTGCGCTGATCGCGGACAGTACCGCAGCCATGGCCGGTTCCCTGCTGGGCACCTCGACCACCACCAGCTACATCGAATCGGCTGCAGGCGTGAGCGCTGGTGGCCGTACCGGTTTGACGGCGGTTGTGGTTGCGATCCTGTTCCTGCTGGCGCTGTTCTTCTCGCCACTGGCGGCCAGCGTACCGGCGTTCGCCACCGCGCCGGCGCTGCTGTTTGTTGCCGTATTGATGACGTCTGGCCTGGCCGAAATTGACTGGGACGACATCACCGTCGCCGCGCCGGTGGTGATCACCGCCCTGGCGATGCCATTCACTTATTCCATCGCCAACGGCATTGCCTTCGGTTTCATCGCCTGGACCGCCATCAAGCTGCTTTCGGGCCGCTACCGTGAGCTGAACCCGGCGCTGGTGATTCTGTCGATTCTGTTTGTGATCAAGCTGGGCTGGTTCAACGCATGACTTTTGACGCCGCAAGCTACACCGCTCAACTGCAAGACAAGGTCACGCGCTTGCGTGACCTGCTGGCGCCGTTCGACGCGCCAGAGCCTCAGGTTTTCGACTCGCCCTTGCAGAACTTCCGCCTGCGGGCGGAGTTTCGCCTGTGGCGCGAAGAGGGTCAGCGCCACTACGCGATGTTCTCCCAGGACGACAAGCGCACGCCGATCCTCATCGACGCGTTCCCGATTGCCAGCCTGCGCATCAACCAGTTGATGCCGCAGCTCAAGGCCGCCTGGCAAGCCAGCGCAGCCCTGAGCCACAAGCTGTTCCAGGTGGAGTTCCTCACTACCCTGGCCGGCGACGCGATGATCACCCTGTGCTATCACCGCCCGCTGGACGAGCATTGGCATACGGCGGCCAACAAGCTGGCGGCTGACTTGAATGTGAGCATCATCGGCCGCTCCAAGGGCAAGCGTGATGTGATCGGCCTTGATTACGTGGTCGAAAAGCTCGACGTCGGCGGTCGCACCTTCAGCTATCGCCAGCCCGAAGGCGCGTTCACCCAGCCCAACGGCACGGTGAACCAAAAGATGCTCAACTGGGCGTACGAAGCCCTCGGCGATCGCAGTGATGACTTGCTGGAGTTGTATTGCGGCAACGGCAACTTCACCCTGCCGTTGTCCACTCGCGTACGCAAAGTGCTGGCTACCGAGATCAGCAAGACCTCGGTAGGTGCAGCCTTGAGCAACCTCGATGAAAACGCTGTAGATAACGTCACCCTGGTGCGTTTGTCGGCTGAAGAACTGACCGAAGCCTTGAACGAAGTGCGCCCGTTCCGACGCCTTCACGGCATCGACCTCAAGAGCTACGAGTTCGCCAGCGTGTTCGTCGACCCGCCGCGTGCCGGCATGGACCCGGACACCTGCGAATTGACCCGACGCTTCGAGAACATCCTGTACATCTCCTGCAACCCGGAGACGCTGGCGGCGAACATTGCGCAACTGCATGACACACACCGTATTACCCAGTGTGCGTTGTTTGACCAGTTTCCGTGGACGCATCATATGGAGTCCGGGGTGTTGTTGACCCGGCGGTAACACGTCAGGACACCGAACATCGCCCAGTGTGGGAGCCGGTCAGCTGCCACATTGGCTCTTCATGTATCAGCAGAATCAGTGTCTTCCAGAACCTCCTTGCGCGGCCGCCCGCCCTTCTTGCCATTGGCTCGGGCGGCGGCGGATTTGGCGGCGCTGCTCTTGCGACCGTTGTGGGAGGCTACCAGGCTCGTAGCCAGGGCCATTAACGGCTGGCTGGTGGCGATAAGGTCCGTGATGGAAACATCCAGGTCTTGGGCCTCACAACAAAGCGCCTTACCGCCAAAGCCGACCTCCAACTGCTGGAAATCCTGCACGCTGAACCCTTCGAACTCCGGCAAGCCCGCCACTGGCAACATGACGCGGCTGCCGTCGCTGAAGCCAATGGAGAGGCATTCATTTTCATAACGCACGTTGCTGGCGTGAGCGTATAGATGCTTTGACTCGCGTCCTCGGTCTATTGCCGTGTCGATATCGGCCTCGGTGATCGGTACATAGGGTAAAACCTTGGCCTTTACGATTTTCTTCATAAATCAATCTCCACAAAACCCGGCGCCCTGACCAGATTCAGAATTATTTTCTGCCCCACATCCCACAACGCCACATGCCCATCCAGAAAGCTGAAACGAAAGCGCACATCCCATTCCTTGCCGGCAACATGCACATGGGGCGGGCAATGCTCATCCCTGAGAAACACCGCAATCACATGTCCTTTGTAAATGCCTACTTTCATCGCAACCCATCCGTTAGGTTATTTTCCGCCAGGTAACACTTTTCATCGTGCAGCCCGACAATCGGTTCCTCCTCCTGGAGTTACCGCCTCAGGCTAGTCGCAGCCGCCAGTTCGGCGAACACTGGGTTGTAACCGCTCATGGAAAGAGTCTCCAACGCCCGGCAGGCGAGCCACCGCGTTACATGCGCTTTCAATTCACGTTCGATAATCGCCCGCTTCCCACCTCGACGATTGACCAAATTAACCATTCAGTACATTTTATCCCCACTGATAAAAACAACAGTGGAGATCCCTCATGCCCCCTATCGTGCTGGTGCTCAACGGCCCCAATCTCAACCTGCTCGGTACCCGCGAGCCTGCTACTTACGGTCACGAAACCCTGGCCGACCTCGCCGCCCTGTGTGGCCGCAGCGCCGAGCAACTGGGCCTGAAAGTCGAATTCCGCCAGACCAACCACGAAGGCGAGCTGCTGGACTGGATCCACGGCGCCCGTGCCCGTTGCGCCGGCATCGTGATCAACCCGGCGGCCTGGACCCACACCTCGGTGGCGATCCGCGATGCGCTGGTGGCCAGTGAAGTGCCGGTGATCGAAGTGCATTTGTCCAACGTGCATGCCCGGGAAGCGTTCCGTCATCACTCGTTTGTGTCGCCAATCGCCAAGGCGGTGCTCGCCGGTTTTGGCAGCCATGGCTATCACCTGGCCCTCGAACATTTCAGCAAGACCTTAGAGGGATGAACACGGTGTCCAAACGTCGAATTCTCGCCGGCCTGATAGGCGCCGGCATCCAGGCTTCCCGCACCCCGGCCCTGCATGAGCACGAAGGTGATGCCCAGGGCTTGCGTTACCTGTATCGGCTGATCGACCTCGATCAGTTGCAGGTGGACACCCGCGCCCTGCCGGACTTGTTGATGGCGGCCGAGCAGATGAATTTCACCGGTTTGAACATCACCTACCCGTGCAAGCAGGCGATCCTGCCGTTGCTGGACGACCTGTCGCCCGAGGCGCGGGGCATTGGCGCGGTAAATACCGTGGTGTTTCGTGACGGTGAGCGTATCGGCCACAACACCGACTGCCTGGGCTTTGCCGAAGGCTTCCGCCGGGGTTTGAACGACGTGGCACGCAGGCTCGTGGTGCAGATGGGCGCGGGTGGCGCCGGGGCGGCGGTGGCCCATGCCTTGCTGGGCGAAGGCGTGGAGCGCTTGAGTATTTTTGACATGGACGCCGAGCGCGCCCGCAGCCTGGCAGATAACCTCAACCAGCATTTTGGCGCCGGGCGGGCCCAGGCAGGCAATGACTTGGAAAGCGCCATGGCCGAGGCCGACGGCCTGGTAAACACCACCCCCATGGGCATGGCCAAGTTGCCGGGCATGCCGGTGCCGCTGGACACCTTGCGCGCCGACCTGTGGGTGGCAGAGATTGTGTATTTCCCGCTGGAAACCGAACTGCTGCGCAACGCCCGCGCCTTGGGTTGCCGCACGCTGGATGGCGGCAACATGGCAGTGTTTCAGGCGGTGAAGGCGTTTGAGTTGTTCAGTGGCGAAGTGGCGGATGCCGACCGGATGCTTGCACACTTCCAGCGCATGAGCACCTAACCGTAGAAACCGGATCAAGATGTGGGAGCTGGCTTGCCTGCGATGCAAGCACCTCGGTCCATCCGGTAGACCCGGGTGATGCTATCGCAGGCAAGCCAGCTCCCACACAAGCCCGGCTCCCACATTTGTTCGGTGTTAAATTCAGGCCTGCAAGTAGCGCAACACCGACTCGCAGATCATCGCCCGATGCCGCTGCTTGACCGCCTCGTCCGACAACTCGATCTGAAAGATCTCGCTGAAGGTGTGGCGGTTGGACACCCGGTAGAAGCTGAACGAGTTGATCAGCAAGTGCACGTCCAACGGCTCCAGCCCTTCACGGAACACGCCCAGCTCGGCACCGCGGCGCAACGTGGTGCCGAGGGCTTCGAGGATGTTGCTGTTCATTGCCTTGATCGACGTCGACTGCTTCACGTACTCGGCGTTGTGGATGTTCTCGATGCTGACAATCCGCACAAAATCCACGTTCTGATCGTGGTGATCAAAGGTGAACTCCACCAACCGACGGATCGCTTCCCGGGGCTCCAGGGCCGTCAGGTTCATCCGGGTCTCGGTGTTGCGAATGTCGCCGTAGAGCTTTTCCAGCACCTCGACGTAGAGCTGCTCCTTGCTGCCGAAGTAGTAATAGATCATGCGCTTGGAGGTCTGGATACGCTCCGCGATCGCGTCCACCCGGGCGCCGGAAAGGCCCTGGGTCACAAACTCGACGATGGCTTCCTGGAGGATGTTCTCGCGGGTCTTTTCCGGGTTGTTCTTGCGGCTCTTGCGCGGCGCGGTGGCCACGGCAGGGAGCTCGGAGATCAGGGTCATGGTGCGCTCACGGCCTTAGGTGCAGGCGCTGATTATGGGCCGCGCCGCACGCCGAAGGAAGCGCCAGCACCTTACAACCTGGCCTGGCGCACCGCACCGCTGCGGGACTTGGCCATGGCCGCCAGGCGCACCGCCACGTTGGCCGCGCCATACCCGGCATAACCGTTCTTGCGCTGGATGATCTCGAAGAAAAACCGGCCTTCGAACGGTTCGGTGTACACGTGAAACAGCTCACCGCCTTGGGCATCGCGGTCGTACAGCACGTTGTAATACGCGAGCTGGCTGAGGAACTCGTCATCGAAATCAAACCGCGCCGCGAGGTCGTCGTAGTAGTTCAGCGGGATATCCAGCAGCGGAACCCCGGCGTCCTTGGCCCGGCTGACCTCGGCGAAAATGTCCGCGCAGTCGAAAGCAATGTGGTGCACGCCCGAGCCGCGATAGCTCGACAGCGCGTGGGAAATCGCGGTATTGCGGTTCTCGGAAATATTCAGCGGCAGGCGAATCGAGCTGCAACGGCTGCGCAGTGCGCGGCTTTTGACCAGGCCGTAGGGGTCGGGCAACACCACTTCGTCATCGGCTTCGAAGTCCAGCAGGCTTTTATAGAACAGCACCCAGCTGTCGAGGCTGTCGGCGGGCAAGGCCATAGCCATATGGTCGATGCGCAACAGCCCGCCGCTGGCAGCGTTAGCCGGTTGCAGGTTGAAATCGGTGTCGTAAAGGCCGCCTTCGTTCTGGTCCACCAGGTAAATCAGGCTGCCATCCGGTGCGCGTACCGCCGCCAGCTCCAGCTCGTTGGGCCCGACCAGGCCGCGATACGGCTGGCCTTTGTAGGCCACGGCCCGCTCCAGGGCCTTGGCACTGTCTTTCACGCGGATCGCCGTGGCGCACAACGACGGGCCGTGGGCCTCGAAGAAGTTATGGGCGAAGGAATAGGGTTCGCAATTGAGGATCAGGTTGATATCGCCCTGGCGCAGCAGGCTGACGCTCTTGGAGCGATGCTGCCCGGCCTTGACGAAGCCCAGGCGCTCCAGCCAGGAAGTGAGCTTGGCGCCGAGGTTTTCATCCACGGCAAATTCGAGAAATTCGATGCCGTCGTATTCGCTGGCGGCCGGGGTTTCAAACAGAATCTCGGGGACCGGCGCGGCTTCTTCGGCGAGCCGCTGGCGGGTCTTCTCTTCGAGGTACAGCAGCGAACGCAGGCCGTCGGCAGCATTCGCCCGGGTCGGTGCGGCGCGAAAGCCGTCGTTGAAAATTTCCAGGGAAAGAGGCCCGGTGTAACCGCTCTTGATGATCGGGGCGAGGAAACCCGCCAGGTCAAATTCGCCCTGGCCTGGGAAGCAGCGGAAATGCCGGCTCCATTCCAGCACGTCCATGGCCAGGACGGGCGCGTCAGCCATTTGCACAAAAAAGATTTTGTCGCCGGGAATCTCGGCTATCGCGCTTGGGTCGCCCTTGAGGGACAGCGTGTGGAAGCTGTCGAGCAACACGCCAAGGCTCGGATGATCGATCTTGCGCACCAGGTTCCACACCTGTTGCCAGGTGTTCACGTGTCGCCCCCAAGCCAGCGCTTCGTAGCCAATGCGCAGGCCACGGCGGCCGGCGTGCTCGGCCAGCAGGCTCAGGTCATCCAGCAAAATGCTTTCATCACCGACGGAATCGGCTGACGCATTGCTGCACACCAGCACCAGGTCGGTGCCCAGTTCCTGCATCAAATCGAACTTGCGCTCGGCCCGCTCCAGGTTGCGCGCCAGGCGGTCGCGGCGGCAACCTTCAAAATCCCGGAACGGCTGGAACAGGGTGATAGCAATGCCGAGGTCGGCGCACATCTGCCTGACTTCACGCGGGCTGCCGTCGTAATACAGCAGGTCGTTTTCGAAGATTTCCACGCCATCAAACCCGGCAGCCGCGATGGCTTCGAGTTTTTCCGGCAGGGTTCCGCTCAAGGAAACGGTGGCGATGGAGCGTTGCATGGGGCGACTCCCGACATATGAGGCAGGTCTTATTTACGGCAAATTATTGGCCGCTAAACTGTTCACAGCAATTGAAATGTACGAACCAGTTAGTTTTATGGGCGATTATCGAACAGAATGCCAATTCGCGAATTGACGATTTTTTAGCCACTGCGCACCATCGACAGCACATTGAGTGCCGCTCCGGTTGAGTGGCCTTGGTTAACAAGACCCTGAACACACCATAAAAATTTCAAAAAAACGGGTACTTCCTCATGCCTTCGCAAACTCCCGCCGTGGCCGTGCGTCACAGCAATCCCAATAGCGGCATCGGCGACAAAATCCGTGGCGCCATGGCCGTCGGTAAAACCCGCTGGGGCATGTTGGCCCTGGTGTTTTTCGCCACCACCCTGAACTACATCGACCGCGCCGCACTCGGCGTGATGCAACCGATCCTGGCCAAGGAAATGAGCTGGACGGCGATGGACTACGCCAATATCAACTTCTGGTTCCAGGTGGGTTACGCCATCGGCTTTGTGCTGCAAGGCCGCTTGATCGACCGGGTCGGCGTCAAGCGCGTGTTTTTTTGCGCGGTGCTGCTGTGGAGCATCGCCACCGGCGCCCACGGCCTGGCCACCTCGGCGGTGGGCTTTATGGTGTGCCGGTTCATTCTCGGGTTGACCGAAGCCGCCAACTACCCGGCCTGCGTCAAGACCACCCGCCTGTGGTTCCCCGCCGGCGAGCGTGCAGTGGCCACCGGGATCTTCAACGCCGGCACCAACGTCGGCGCGATGATGACGCCAATGCTGCTGCCGCTGATCCTCCATGTATGGGGCTGGCAGGCGGCGTTCCTGTGCATGTCGGCACTGGGCGGCATCTGGCTGGTGTTCTGGGGTTTGAAGTACTACAACCCGGAAGACCATCCGAGCGTGAAGCAATCGGAACTGGACTACGTGCAGCAGGAAGTCGAACCGGAACAACCCCGCGTGCCGTTCAGCCGCATCCTGCGCATGCGCGGCACCTGGGCCTTCGCCCTCGCCTACTCGATGACCGCGCCAGTGTTCTGGTTCTACCTGTACTGGCTGCCGCCGTTCCTGAACCAGCAATACAACCTGGGCATCAACGTGACCCAGATGGGCATCCCGCTGATCATCATTTACCTGACCGCGGACTTCGGCAGCATAGGCGGCGGGATTCTGTCTTCGTTCCTGATCGGCCGTGGGATGAATGCGATCAAGGCGCGGTTGTTGTCGATGCTGCTGTTCGCCTGCTGCATCGTCGGGGTGATCATGGCGGCCGGTTCCAGCCAGCTATGGGTCGCGGTGTTTGCCATCTCCCTGGCTATCGGCGCGCATCAGGCCTGGACCGCCAACATCTGGAGCCTGGTGATGGACTACACGCCCAAGCACATGATGAGTACGGTGTTTGGTTTTGGCGGCATGTGCGCGGCCATCGGCGGGATGTTCATGACCCAGATCGTCGGCCATATCCTGACCGTGACCAACAACAACTACACCGTGCTGTTCACCTTGATTCCGGCGATGTATTTCATCGCACTGATCTGGATGTACTTCATGGCGCCGCGCAAGATTCCGACCGTCGAGGCCTGAGTTTCCTACCTGCGCCGCTGCTGCCAGGCAGCGGCCAACCCGCTCAGGCAGATCACCCCGATCCCGACCACCGTGGTCAGGTCCGGGGTGTGGTTGAACACCAGCCAGCCCAACAACCCCGCAAACACGATCTGGCAATAGCCGAACGGTGCCAGCAAGGCCGGCGCCGCGAAGCGGAAGGCCTGGGTCAGCATCAAGTGCGCGGTCATCCCGCAGGTGCCCAGCGCCAGCATCAACACACCGTGCCACAAGCTCGGCACCTGCCAGAAGAATGGCACCAGCGCACTCATCACCAGGGTGTTGCACAGCCCGGCGAAGAAATTGCTGGTAGTCGGTGTGTCGTACTTGCTGAGGATGCGCGTAAGCAGTTGGTAGAAGCAGAAGAACAGCGCAGAGGTCAGCGGTAGCAATACCGCCGGGGTGAACAGCTCACCGCCCGGATGCACAATGATCAGCACCCCGATAAACCCGCAAATCACCGCCAGCCATTGGCCACGTGTCACGTGCTCGCCCAACAGCGGCACCGACAATGCGGTGACCAGGATCGGCGCAAGAAAGTTGACTGCCGTGGCCTCGGCCAACGGGATAAAGTGCAGCGCCGCGGTGAAGAACAAGCTGGTGCCCAGCAGGCACAACGCCCGCGCCACTTGCAACAACGGCCGCTTGCTGCGCAGCACCCGCAAGCCTGATTGCGGCAGGAATATCCCGGCCATCAACAGCGTGTGCACCAGGTACCGGGCCCACACCACCATCACAATCGGGTAAAACCCGGCCAGGTATTTGGACAGCGCGTCGTGGCTGGAAAACAGAAAGGTGGCCACCACAATCAGCAAAATGCCTTTGAGTGGGTGGTTGACGCCGGAAAGTGGGGTGCTGAGGGTCATTGCATTCTCTTGAGTGGCAGGCTGAAATGACCGCCGCATACCGCGGCATAATCTAGAACGGGTGACGCGCCTCGCTCAAGAGCATAACCAAACACTGTTCGAACAGCGCACTAAATTGCGCTTTTCCAGTCCAACGCTCCGCGTCCATCCGCCCATTGCGCGTTTTTTAACCAAGGCC